>DASPGI010000095.1:0-7071 GCA_035620695.1 Alphaproteobacteria bacterium | reverse complement strand
CAAGGTGATCATCAGCTGCGCCGTCACCGGGTCGATCCACACGCCGACCATGAGCCCGCACCTGCCGATCACGCCGCAGCAGATCGCCGAGAACGCGCTCGGCGCCGCCGAGGCGGGTGCGGCGATCGTGCACCTGCATGCTCGCAACCCCGAGGACGGCCGCCCGACGCCGGACCCCGAGGTGTTCATGCGCTTCCTGCCGGTGATCAAGCAGGCCTCCAGCGTGGTGGTCAACATCACCACCGGCGGCGGCCACGGCATGAGCCTCGAGGAGCGCCTCGCCGGCGCGCGCCGCGCCCAGCCCGAGATGTGCTCGCTCAACATGGGCTCGATGAACTTCGGCCTGTACCCGATGCTGCAGCGCTATCAGAGCTGGAAGTACGACTGGGAGCCGCAGGCGCTCGAGTTCTCGCGCGACTTCATTTTCCGCAACACCTTCAAGGACATCGAGTACATCCTGAAGGAGGTCGGCGAGGGCTACGGCACCCGCTTCGAGTTCGAGTGCTACGACGTCGGCCACCTCTACAACCTCGCCCACATGCTCGATCGCAAGCTGGTGCGGCCGCCGCTGTTCGTGCAGCTGATCTTCGGCATCCTCGGCGGCATCGGCACCGAGCCTGAGGACCTGATGCACATGAAGCGCACGGCCGATCGCCTGTTCGGCGACCAGTTCCTGTTCTCGATCCTCGCCGCCGGGCGCCACCAGATGCGGCTTGGCACGATCGGCGCGATCATGGGCGGCAACGTCCGGGTCGGCCTCGAGGACAGCATCTATCTCGGCAAGGGCGAGCTCGCCCGCTCGAACGCCGACCAGGTCAAAAAGATCCGCGGCATCCTCGAAGCCCTCTCCCTCGAGCCCGCCACCCCCGATGAAGCCCGCGCCTGGCTAGGCCTCAAAGGCGGCGACCGGGTGGGGTTCTAGCGGGCGCCGCAGCGACCACGCGGTCTGGCGGAGGCCGCGTCCCGGGGATCGCTCCAGCTCGGCCATCGGGTGCGCGAGGAAGCCTGCCGTTACGCGCACCTCGCGGCGGTGCGTTTTTCACCTACGCAAGCAAGCCGGGCAGGTGGCGGTCTCATGGGGCCCTGGGCCCGACGGATGCGCCGCAGTTCGGCTCAACAATTGAAACCAGAAAGCCCCAGTTCAGACAAACAGCTGAAACGCAAGAGGCGTAGCTGTCATGGCGCACCATCAGCGATCCGATGGAGGGGCGCATGACAGACGACGTTCCGCTCTTCAGGATCCGTCCGGCTCAGGCCGTGGATGAGCCCGCGATCGAACGGCTGCACCGGGCATCCGTACGCCGCCTCGCCGTAAGCTACTACCCGCCGGCGCAGGTCGAGATCTTCCTCGCATGCGCCACGCTGGATCGCGGCCTCATTGAGGCCGGCACCTACTATGTCGCGGAGCTCGGCGACGCGCTGGTCGGCAGCGGCGGCTGGATGCCGGTCGAGCAGGGCCCGGGGGGCGCATGGCGCGCCAGGATTCGCGCCGTCTTCGTCCATCCCGACTGGGCGCGCCGGGGGATCGGTCGCCGGCTGGTGACTCACGCCGAGACCGCGGCCGCCAGGGCCGGCTTCACGAGCTTCGAGCTCGACGCCACGCTTGGGGGCGTGCCGCTCTACCAAAGCCTCGGCTATCGCGAGGTCGCGCGTTGCGGCTACCTCACCCCGAACGGCGCCACCTTGCCGGTCGTGCGCATGGAGAAGGCTGCTCCCTCGGTGCTGGCGTCGTGCGCGTGAGCGGGATGGCGGCCGATCTCTGCACCGCCGGCATCGGCACCGATACCGACGACCTGATGCACATGAAGCGCACCGCGGAGCGCCTGTTCGGCGATCAGTTCCGGTTCTCGATCCTCGCCGCCGGGTGCCACCAGATGCGCCTTGGCACGATCGGCGCGATCATGGGCGGCAACGTCCGGGTCGGCCTCGAGGACAGCATCTATCTCGGCAAGGGCGAGCTCGCCCGCTCGAATGCCGAGCAGGTCAAGAGGATCCGCGGCATTCTGGAGGCGCTCTCCCTCGAGCCCGCCACCCCCGACGAGGCCCGCACCTGGCTCAACCTCAAAGGCGGCGACCGCGTGGGGTTCTAGGCGGAGCCCGCGCTTCGTCCCTAACCACCGTCCCTACTGATGAAAGGCAAGCGCTTGAGCGCCTCCAGCAACTCACGGCTAGGCAGCATCAGATCGATCGTGACGAAGCGGATATCGTGGCCTTGGATGCGGATTGTCTCGTCAAGGTCTGCGCCGACCCCCGGGTGTAAGAGCCATCCTTCTGCATTGTCGGCCAATCCACCTTCCTCGCCTTCCTGTGAGCGGAGATAGGCGTAAACCTGATAGAGGTACCCGCTCTTCAAAACTCTGTCGCGGTGGGCGGTACTCGTCAGTATCTCGGTGAACTTGGTGTCTATGACGATTCGGCGGCACTCATTTCGGTTCTCAAGGATGATGTCCGTCTGCATTCCCGGAAGGATCGTCTCGATCCCCGGTGACGCTTTCTCTAGCGGCCAGTGGAGGCGCCGCCCCTGAGACACTCGCCAACTGTCGTCGTTCGCAAGCTCAACGGCGAAGAAGTTGCCAATCGCCTTTTCGAACAGCTTCCGCACCATGACTTCGTCACGCTCTGCGCGCGTAAGCTGATGAGCACCGGCGTCCTCTGTTGGAAGCACAAGATCGAAAGCCAGGCGCGCCAGCGTCACCATCAAGGTGTCCTCGGCGTCATGCCGGCCAATTTGGTCAGCGACCATGTCGGCAGGAGAGGGGCGAAGGCCTCCAACGCCCAAGCGCCCGAGGTCGCCGGCCAGCAACCGGCAACGGTGCGCGAGGATCTGCTGCGATAGCCTTGACGCTAGCGCATCGAGCGCGCTCCGGACTAGACGGTTGCGCGGCGTGTCGATCGTGTGTTCCTCGAAGCGGCAGGCAACTTTGCCCTGACGGAGCAACTCGTGGGACACGGTCGTCAAAAGGTCGATCCGGCCGCGCACGCGCGAGAGCACGGCCTCGGTACGCCGGTAGCCCCGGCTTAGGTTGCGGCGCAGCCTCCTTTCGACCGCGAAGCACAGCAGCCTAGCGATCAGGTCAGGAAGATCCGGTGACTCCTCCACCTCAGCATCGAAGCGGTCCGCGAACCGCGAGAGATCAGAGGCGTACAGGAGCAGCAGCCAAAGATTCCGGACCGGAATTTTGCTGCTGCGCCTGGGCGGTCCTGTAGGCCGTGGGTGCTCCGGCGATGACGTCATTCCGGCACGTCGCGCAGGAGCCTCCTTCGGGCTTCCTCCGCCTTATCCTGTGCATCGAACCAGTACTCATCCAGGAGGGGGCCAATTTCGGTTTCGACAACACGGCGAAACCAGGCCTTGGCGTTGGCGACCGGCATACCATCGGGAGGTGTCACGTAGCTGTGGCCGATCCTGTATTGACCGCCTAGCGACCGGTCTTCGCTGATCTCCTTGTTTAGATCTGTGAGCCGCTCTTCGATAAAGGCCAAACTGTCTTGATCAAAGCCGCCACGTTCGACACACCATCTTCGCCAACGATCACCGAATTGGGGTTCGAGCGTAACGAAGGCGAAGCGGCGGCGCAGCGCTAGGTCGACGAGCGCGAGAGAGCGGTCCGCGATATTCATCGTCCCGATCACGTGAAGATTGGGGGGTATGAAAACCCTCTCGCCGTCTTCGTGCCGGTAGGCCAGCTCGATCGCCTCCTCGGGACGTCGCTTGCTGTCTTCGAGCAGCGTCAGCAGCTCACCGAAGACCTGCGCCGGATTGCCCCGGTTGATCTCCTCGATGATCAGAACGAACCGCCGATCCGGCTCCGCGACAGCTGCCTGGATGGCCTCGAGGAAAATTCCATCGACCAAGCCAAGCCTGCCACCGCTTTGAGGCCTCCAACCACGGACGAAGTCCTCATACGAGAGCGACGGGTGAAATTGCACGACGCGCATGCGCGCCCGCGTGACGCTGCGGTCCTTGGAGCCGAGGAGCGCATAGCCTAGTCGCTTAGCGAGCCAGGTCTTGCCGGTTCCAGGCGGTCCCTGAAGGATAATGTTCTTCTTGTCTATGACGCGCTGGAGGATGCCCTCGACCAGCGCGCGCGGGAAGAAGCAACCGTCTTCGATAATGTTGTCGATGTCGTAGCTGGGATGCTCTGCTTCGTCGGCCGATAGCTCCGCGGTCTCATCGTCCAGGATGCTGTCCAGACCAGCTTCAGAGGTTTTCCTGCCGTACTTGCGAGCCCAATAGGGCTGCCCGAGCCAGAAATCATAGTCCTGCGGTGTATCTGCAAAAGTGAAAAGGATCAGGCGACGGGCGTGCTCGTCATCGCGATCTGCCTGCACGAGCGTCGTGCGGTATGTATAGAAGAACCAATCTCGCGGCTGATCGAGGGCATCCCACTCGACACGAACGGTTCTTCCATCGTCTAGCCGCTCCGTAATGGTGCCCGTCGCCTTAATTCGCATACAGGAGACAGGCTTGTCTCCAGTCTCAAATGGCAGATTGTATTTCTTAACAAATGTGGACTTTATAGCTATTCGGTCACCAGGCTTCATACCACGGACGAGATCGGACAATTTAGTCTTGTAACCGCTTTGCCAGATCCCCTCTCTGATGAACCTATCGAACTGGTCTTCGTCGCCACCCCACATCGCGCCAGCGAACCAAAACTGGCGGGTCGGATCGCCGAAGAGCTGGGTTGATGTGACTATCTCAGGTGCGGGTTCGTCCTCATTTGCTGTGGCACGGAAACCCGGATGGACTTTCTTGAAGATTTCGAGAGCTTTCGTGTGATCCAGTTTAGTTTTTCGACCATCTTCGGTAAGCACCCACAGACCTCGCTTCTTGCCACTGATAAGGTTAATCTTGGTAAGATAGAACCGTGCCCAGGCAACGTCATTCTCGAATCTTGACTGACCACTCTTGTTGATGATCTTAGTCTCTGTTTCGGAAACATTTTCGTTTTTAGACAACCACTCGCAGACATCGCCAGGTTTTGCCTCACCACCGAGATCTCGGAGCGCGTTAAGGACAGGGCCGAAATAGCGCACAAATCGCGGGCCGCGACCGCGCGTACCGGACTGGGGAATTTCCACACCTAGCTGTTCAGGAGTTCCGGGACCTAGCTGCGGTTCGTCAGGCATCGCAAGCTCAATCATATCGTTCGGTTCGTCCAAGCTTGGCCGGCTGAGAGCCCAGCCGGCCGTCGAGGGCGCGCCGCACCGCCTCGCGATAATCGGCGAGATCCCTACTGGTCGAGCTGAGGAAGACCTTGTACACGCGACAGCGACGATCCGGACGCTTGGACAATGGCGCAAAGCTACAGCCGCGCGGCTTTTCTGTACAGCCTTCGGTTTAAGAGCCTCGCGCACATCGGCCAGTTGCTCACACCGCCGCGGAGCGGGGCGGGGATCGGATGGCCCTCGGCGCGCATCGCCGGGGTCCAGCCGCGCATGGCGTCGAGGCCGCCCATGATCGCTTCCTCGATCGTCTCGCCGTCCGACATGCCGCCCGGGAGATCGGGGAACTCGATCAGGCAGCCGCCGCCCTCTTCCTCGGCCGGCGGCCGGATGGTGAAGCGGTAAGGCACATCTGGGATCATGCTTGCGGCGGCTGCCGATATGCAGAAGAGTCCTGCTTGCCGGCGCGGCGTGCGTAGCACTGCCCTATCCGGTGGCGGATTTGTGCGCCGGTTGTCCGGCGTCGCAAGGGCTCGAGAGGAAGGTGCCAAATGGTTGGGGGTTCACTTCCCAAGGGTGTCGTGGAGCTGGACGAGCTGGAAATCCTCGTCGTCGTGGACAACGAGACCGATACGCTTTCGAGCGTTGACGAAGGCGTGCCGCAAGTCCCGGAGATCATGCAAGCCGCGGCGCGTACGCCGCCCACGCGCCAGCACGAGGGACACGACTGCAAAGTCGTCTTCGATCAGTTGTGTTGCGCCTGCCACGGGCTCTCCTTGTTGATCACGGGGCGCCGTCATGGCCATGAGCACGCCATGCTGTTCGATGTCGGGCCGTATCCGGAGGTCTGGCTGGACAACGCCCGTCGCCTCGATGTGGATCTCTCGAGAATCGAATGCCTGTTCCTTTCGCACTGGCACTTCGATCACAGCGGTGGCTTCCCTGAGGTCATTTCAGCGATCGCTCGTGCGCGATCCGCTGCCGGTCTCCCCTTGCCGCTGGTCGACCTTCATCCCGATCGACCGGACCAGCGGGGCGTCCTGACGCCGAGTGGCGTGATGTTGATGCTTCCTGACGAGCCGACCTTCGATGACCTGAAGCAGGCCGGTAGCCAAGTCGTCACCCACGCTGAACCTCACCCGCTCTGCGGTGGGTTTTTCTTCGCCAGTGGCGGGATCGAGCGCGTGACCGAGTACGAGACCGGCCTGGTCGGCCACCACACCTTCCGTGGCGCGGAAGGCGCAGCCGACCCGCTGATCATGGACGAGCGGTTTGTCGCCGCCTGCGTCAAGGGGCGCGGCGTCAGCGTTTTTTCGGCGTGCTCCCATGCCGGGATCGTGAATGCGTGCCTCGAAGCGAAAAAGTGCTTTCGCGATATGCCCGTCGACGTCGTGCTGGGTGGCTATCACCTGGCCGGAAAAGCTATGGAAGCGCGAATCGAGCCGACCGTCCGCGACCTGGCGACCCGGGTCCAACCCCGCGTCGTTGCCCCGGGCCACTGTACCGGATGGCGGGCCAAGGCACGACTTGCGCAAGCCTTCGCGCCGGGCCGCTACGGCCCAAGCGTGGTGGGTTCGCTGTATCGGTTGACCGCCACAGCGGCTTAGGCAACTCGGCGACGGACGAGGTCATGCGTTGCTGCCGGTGAGCAGCGCGCACACGCGTGCGGTGACCTCGGCGGTGGTCGCGCTGCCGCCGAGGTCGGGGGTGAGGACGTCGCCCGCGGCGAGCGTGCGCTCGATCGCATCCATCAGGCTGGCGGCGGCGTCCTGCTCGCCCAGATGCTCGAGCATCAGGGCGGCGCTCCAGAAGCTCGCGATCGGATTGGCGATGCCCTGCCCCGTGATGTCGAACGCCGAGCCGTGGATCGGCTCGAACATCGAGGGGAAGCGCCGCTGCGGG
>DASPGI010000094.1:0-29407 GCA_035620695.1 Alphaproteobacteria bacterium | reverse complement strand
CGGCGGCGCGCATCCCTGGTCTTCTTCGCCGTTATCGGCGCTGTTCGTGTGAGCAGGCCGGACAAGCCGGAGCGCGGAGGGATTCCCTCACCTCCGCCTCATCCGGCTTTCGCCCTTCGCGGACTGCCGCGCGGCGGCGCTCTTGACCGTGGTCGGCTTCGGGCCGCTCTTGGCGCGCGGCAGCGGCCCCTTGCCGTCCTCGCCCTGGACGAAGCGACGAATGCGTTCGTCCACCTGCACCTGATAGCCTTCGACCAGCTTGTTGGTCTGGTTGAACATGCCGATGACGGCCATCAACTCGCCGAACTCGGCGTCGGTCATGCCGAGCTTGCGTGCGCCGGCGATATGACTGTTGATGCAATATTCGCAGCCGTTCGTGGCGCTGACGGCGATCGCGATCATCTCCTTGGTCATGGCGTCGAGCGCTCCGGGCGCCATCGTCGCCTTCAGATGCGACCAGACCGAGGTCAAGGTCGGCGGATGATGGGCGATGGTCTTCCAGAAATTCGGCACGAAATCGATGCCGCGGCTTTCCATGATGTCGTCGAAGACGGCGCGGACCTCGGCGCTAGCCTCCTCATACTCGATCATGCGGACGGTGGTCATGGCATATGCCCTGGCTGCCGTCAGACAAGGTACTGGCCGCCATTGGCGGTCAGCGTGGAACCGGTGATGAAGCCCGCCTCGTCTGAGGCGAGGAAGACCACGCAGCGCGCGATCTCCTCGGCCTCGCCGAGACGGCCGACAGGTATCTGCGCCACGATCTTCTGCAGCACAGCCTCTGGAACGGCCGCCACCATCTCGGTGTGGATATAGCCGGGAGCCACGGTGTTGCAGGTGACGCCCTTGGTGGCATTCTCCAGGGCTACGGATTTGGTGAAGCCGACCAGCCCGGCTTTCGCGGCGGCATAGTTGGACTGGCCGAGTTGGCCCTTCTGGCCATTGATCGAACCGATATTGACGATGCGCCCAAAGCCCCGCGCGCGCATCCCCTCGATCACCGCGCGGGTCATGAAGAAGAGCGAATCGAGGTTGGTGGCGATCACCTCGCGCCATTGCGGCTCGGTCATCTTGTGCAGCATGACATCGCGCGTGATCCCGGCATTGTTCACCAGAACATCGACCGGCCCCAGATCCCGCTCGACCCCGGCCACACCCTCCCGACACGCCTCGAAACTGCCGACATCCCATTTGTAGACGGCAATGCCGGTCTCGGCCTTGAAACGCGCCGCCGCCTCGTCGTTGCCGTGATAGGTGGCCGCGACGCCGCAGCCGGCCACCTTCAGCGCCTTTGAGATTGCAGACCCGATGCCTCGAGTGCCGCCCGTCACGATCGCAATTCGCGCCATGCCAGCCTCCCGGTTCCGGTTCTCGCCGACCCGAGCTTAGCCGAGAATGTGCGAGACCATCACCCCTCTTTCTGGCGGCGAGGCTCGCGGTCGAGGTCGCGCAGCATGGCTTCCGCGATCCCAGGCACCGCCGATCCGCGAATGCTCCGGTTGGGCGGTGTGGCAAGGAAGCGCTCGATGTCGCCCCCCGGCCGAAGCAGAAGTTGGTTCAGCTCCGGTTCGATGGCGGGCAGATCGGGCACAAGATCGCCCCAGGAGACGATCACCGGCAAGCCATGTTCGAGCATGGAGATCACGCTGCTGCTCTTTGCGATCAGCGCATAGGGATAGGAGGTGAGGCCGAAATCCAGCGCCTGGAGATAGGCGGAAAGCCGCTCCATCGGCTGAACGCCGAGGGCAAGGAAGCCGAGCGTGGGAAAGCGGCGGCGCCACTCTTCCATCCGTCCGGCAATCCCACCGGCGGCTCCCGCGGAGAGCACCACTCCGGGCCGCCCGAGCCGCCCGAGCGTCTCGGAAAGCCGCGCCAACAACGGGTAGGCGTCCCATTCGGGATCGACGCCGCCGAAGAACCCGAACAACAGCGGTTTGCGGGCAAGACCGATCCCGCCTTGAGCCATGGCGCCATCCAACCAGGCGCGATCGGGCTGTGCCGCGATTGGAACATTTCCAAATAGCGGCAGGAGCTGAGCCGATAGGTCCGCCTCGGCCAGAAGCCGGCGATAGAGTGCGTTGCTGGTGTGCAGGATGCATGGCGCGGCGCGCCGGAAGAGCCGCAGGATGCAGTGCCGCTGCGCCCCGCGCAGAATCCGTCGACGAATTGGCACAGGCCGCGGCAGAGGCTCGATCCACAGCTCGTGCGCCATCAGATGCAATGGGCGGCCGCAGAGGAGGCGCAAGAGCCAGCGCTCCTCCAGCCAGACGACACCCTTGCGGTTGAAGGCGAAGGGCACGAATTGCAGGCTGATCCAGTCGGGGGCGAACGCGGCCAGCGCCTCTTCAGCGGCGGCAACACGCCTGGGCCAGCCGATTCCTTCCGGCAAGGCGAGGGTTTGGACGGGTGGGGCGCCGCCCTTAAGGATGGCGCTCGCCTGACGGTCGGCGAGAGCAATGATCAGGCTCTCGCAGTCATGGGACGCAAGTTGATCGGCGATCAGGCGCGTATAGTCGGCAACGCCCCCGAGCCCCAGCCCGCCGCAGAGAAAGGCAATGCGCATGGGGCCCGAGGCGCTTAATCCCCGCGATAGTTCTTTTGTTGCGGCTAGACCCGCTCGACGCACATGGCGATACCCATGCCGCCGCCGATGCACAAGGTGGCAAGGCCCTTCCTGGCCTTGCGCCGGCGCATCTCGTAAAGCAGCGTCACCAGCACGCGTGCGCCCGAGGCGCCGATCGGATGACCAAGCGCGATGGCGCCGCCATTGACGTTCACCTTGGCCGGGTCCCAGCCGAGATCCTTGTTGACCGCGCAGGCCTGCGCGGCGAAGGCCTCGTTGGCCTCCACCAGATCGAGATCGTCCTTCGACCAGCCGGCTTTCTTCAGGGCGGCGCGGCTGGCGGGAATGGGCCCGGTGCCCATGATCGCCGGATCGACTCCCACGGTTGCCCAGGAGACGATGCGGGCAAGCGGCGTAATGCCGCGCTTTTCGGCCTCCTTGGCACTCATCAACACCACCGCCGCCGCACCGTCGTTGATGCCGCTGGCATTGCCGGCGGTAACGGTGCCGTTCTCCTTGGCGAAGGCGGGGCGCAGCTTGGTCAAGGCTTCAAGGGTGGAGCCGTGCTTGGGATGCTCGTCGGCATCGACCACCTGATCGCCCTTGCGCGTCTTGATCGTGACCGGGACGATCTCCTCCTTGAAGCGTCCGGCCTTCTGCGCCGCCTCGGCCTTCTGCTGGGAGGCGAGCGCGAAGGCGTCCTGCTCCTCGCGCGTGATCTGCCATTTCTGGGCGACATTCTCGGCGGTATTGCCCATGTGATAGCCATTGAAGGCATCCCACAGCCCGTCCTTGATCATGGTGTCGACGAGCTCGGCATTGCCCATCTTGACGCCGTTGCGCAGATGCATGCAGTGCGGCGCCTGGCTCATGCTCTCCTGGCCCCCGGCGACGACGATGCCGCTGTCGCCCAGTTGGATCGCCTGATGGCCGAGCGCCACTGCGCGCAGGCCCGAACCGCAAAGCTGGTTGATCTGATAGGCGGTCCGCTCATAGGGGATCCCCGCCGCGACTGCGGCCTGACGCGCCGGGTTCTGCCCGACTCCGGCGGTCAAGATCTGCCCGAGAATGACCTCGTCGACCTGACCCGGCTCGACCTTCGCCCGCTTCAGCGCTTCGAGGATCGCAACGCGGCCGAGCTCGGCCGCGCTCAAGGAGCTTAGGCCTCCGTTGAAGGCGCCGACCGGCGTGCGCGCGGCGGCGGCGATGACGACATCGGTCATGATCCATCCTCCTAGGGAACCGGAACGGCGATTGGGCGCTCGCCTCGAGCCCCCATACTGGCCGGAATTGTGCAGTGCATCAAGCGCGCCGCGCCCTGCGGCGGCGCGCCTGGATCCATTGCCGCACCGGCTCCCACATCAACTGTTCCGCCTCCCCGCCGACGACCATGCCGATATGCCCGGCCCGCGGGTCGAGCCGGTCGGCGCCGGGAATGCGCTGGGCCAGCGCAAGAGCGGTCAGCGGCGGGACGATGCGGTCGGCCGCCGGCACCACCACCATGGTCGGGAGATGCAATCTCTCGGGCCGGACCGGCTCATCGGCCACCCGCCAGAGCCCGCGACCGGGCAGGTTTTCTCCGTACCAGCCGACCAGGCACTCGCGGGCGACACCGGCGGTGAGCGGCACACCGTCGTTGAGCCAATCCTCGAGTGCCACGAAAACCCGTGCGCGCTCGGAGGCGGGATCGAGCCCGGCGAAGCCGACGAATTTGCGCGGCACCTGCGCGGGATCCACGAAGGCGAAGAAGGCCTGCAACAGGTCCAGGGGCATTTCGCCCCAAGCTTCGATGAAGGGCATCAGCGCAGCACCGCTCAAGCCCACGCGGCGCGCCTCTTCCGCCCGCTCGGCATGAAAATCCCAGGGCGCCGCCAGAAGAACGAGACCGCCCAGATCGGCGGAGCGTCGCTGCGCCAGCGCAAGGGCGAGAAGACCCCCCATGCAATAGCCCAGCACCGCCGCGGGCGGCCCGGCGGCGCGGATCGAGGCATCGAGGGAGCGCTCAAGGCGCAGGATATAGTCGGTCAGGTCGAAGCCGCGCTCGGCCGCGCCGGGGCGGCCCCAATCCAAGAGCAGCGGCCGTATGCCCTTGCTCGCCCAGTGCCGCAACAAGCTGCGCCCGGGCATCAGATCCAGCACATAGGAGCGGTTGACAAGAGAGGGCACGACCAGGACCGGTCGGCCGCCGCGCGGAGCATAGTCGAGCAGCCGCGTGGCGCCCTCGCGCCACAGCTCGGGCGGATCAGGCAAGGTGCGCCGCCAACCGTGCCGGCGATAGGCGAGAATCCCGTCGAGAAAGAGGCCGTAGCGGCGGCGCCCCTCGCGTGCGACCGCCTCAGCGAGCAGCGCGGGATCGAGACTTTCCGCCGCGGCGGACAGGGCGGCCCCGCGCTCGGCGAGGGGGCCCTTCAAGATCGGCCAGACGGCGCTCGATTTCATCCAGGCGACGTTCGATCCCAGATAGACGGTCGCCGCCAGGCCCAGATGCAATGGCAGCGGGCGGGGTCCCTGCCGCCGCTGCGCTCGGCTGCCGCTGCGCGCTTGCCCCTCCACTCGAACCCGTCCCTCCGATCGCCTCCGCAAAAGCCTGCATCGCCGCCGCCGGCCCCAGGGCGGCCATGGAGAAGAGCTTGGCCATCGCCGCTCCCGCCTCCGGATCGCCGGCAAGTGCGGCAAGCTGGTCCTGCCACAGCTCCAGCGTCTTGCGCGCCAACTCTTCGGGATCGGGAGCGGACATGGGGTGTCAGTATACAGAAGCCAGAAACCAGGAGTCAGGGGTCAGGTTTCAGGAGTTAGGGATCAGGCATCGGGAGTTGAGAACGGGACCGGAAAACAGTTTGCCTACTGCCTCTTGACTCCTGGTTCCTGGTTCCTGGTTCCTGGCTCCCGACTCATATATGCTTCCATTTTCCGCATCTGCGAAGGGCGCCCGGGAGGCGTCTTGACCCCATGGCCAACACCCTCGAAGCCCCAGCGCCGGCGCCGATCACCATCAAGAAATACGCGAACCGGCGACTTTACAATACGGCGACCAGCTCCTACGTGACCTTGGACCATCTCTGCCGGATGGTGAAGGACGGCGTCGATTTCGTTGTCTACGACGCCAAGACGGGCGAGGACATCACCCGGTCGGTCCTGACCCAGATCATCGTCGAGGAGGAAGCGAAGGGACAGAACCTTCTGCCGATCAGCTTCCTCAAGCAGCTCATCGGCTTCTATGGCGACAATCTGCAGTTCCTGGTGCCGCGCTATCTGGAGCAGGCGATGCAGTCCTTCGCTCACAACCAGGAGCAGATGCGCCAGTACATGCAAGGCACCTTCGGCCAGATTTTCCCCTTTGCCAACCTGGAGGAAATGGGCAAGCAGAACATCGCGCTGTTCGAGCGCACCATGAAGATGTTCTCGCCCTTCGGCCAAGGCACGGAAGCGCGAAGGGATCAGGAGCGCCGTCAGCCCGAGCCGCCGGCCGAGCAGCGGCTCGACGATCTGAAGACGCAGCTCGAGGCGCTGCAGCGCCAGCTCGACGCGCTCGCCAAGCGCGAGCGCGAGGAGCATTGCTAGGAGGGGCCGTTGGCGGGCCGAAACGCTTGCCAATGCCGGGCGCCATCGTGTAGGAACCGGCCCCGGCCTTCTCCTTCGATCAAGGATGGACTTGGCCGGACTGGCCGCCAGGCCGCCGCGTCTCTCGACGGTGCGGCGAGCCCCGCGTCGGCCGAAAGCGCCCGTAGCTCAATTGGATAGAGCATCTGACTACGGATCAGAAGGTTGGGAGTTCGAGTCTCTCCGGGCGCGCCAATCCGATCATGCACTTAGTCAAGAATGAGCCAGGTGCCAGATCACCTGGATCGGGCGAGCCCGATGGTGGCGAGAATGATGCCCCCTGCTGTGAAGACAGACCGCCACAGGCTCGGTGAGATACGATGCGGCAGACTTATGCATCAACGTTACTGCTGCCATGACCGGCTCCAGCGCTGCAGCCGATTGATCGCCAGTAGCAACAGGAACGACAGTCCCAGCATCATCACACAGATCGCCGCGGCGCCGCGATAATCGAATTGCTCTAGCTTGATCACGATGAGAAGCGGGGCGATCTCGGAGACCATCGGCATATTGCCGGCGATGAAGATCACCGATCCAAGACTACATGAAGCGAGGGCTGAACGAGATCTTGTCCAACCGTTCGTCTCGTCCGGCGGCCCTATCGGCTGGATCCCTGCGGCGGCAGAACTGTGGATGCCCTCGAAACGCGCGGCAACCAAGCCGCCAAAGCGCCCGCCAACAGTCCGCCGAGCCCAGCGACGAGCCAATCGTCGAAATGCAACGGACTGAGATGTAACAATTCGGCGACGGGCCGAACTTGGACCAGAGCAAGCGCGGAGCCTATGGCCGCGACGACGGCAATGATGGCGCTTGTCGAGCGCAATCGCGAGAGCCCGGCGGTGATCGTGGCACTGGCGACCACAAGGGCGACGAGCGCCATGGTGCGCGCATGCTCCACGTTGCTACCGATACCAAGGCTGCGCTCATATCCGACAGCGATCACAACCGTGACCAGACCCCCGACGAGTCCGATCAGGGTCCACTCGCGCCAATCAAAGAACCGGACCTTCGCATCACGCGGGGCAGGGTCCAGGTCGCCTGCGGCCGGAAGCTCCTGAAACACTAGGAGCGCAGTCGGATGAATGATCAGCTCAAGCCACACGACGTGCATGGGCAGGTAGAGAAGCGGAAAGCCGGCGAATGGGACGAGCGCAGCCGTCGCGACCAGCGGCATATGCACCATCAGCAGATATGCGAAGCTAAGCTTCAAATTGTGGAACAACTGCCGGCCTTCCGCGATCGCCCGGACGATGGTTCGAAAGTTGTCATCGAGCAAAACGATCGAAGCAACCTCTCTTGCGGTTCGAGTTCCGCGTTCGCCCATGGCAATGCCGATATCGGCGCCCTGCAGCGCCGGTACGTCGTTGACGCCGTCACCGGTGACCGCGACGATTTCGCCTGAGGTCCTCAGCGCGTGCACGAGATCGAGCTTCTGCGCGGGGATCGCACGGGCAACAACATCGAACCCGTGAACCCCATCGCGGCCGCCGCGAGCGAGATGGTTAGCGAGGTCGGTCCCCTCGATGACCTTGGGCGAGCCGCCGCCAATCCCGATTTCGCGCGCAACAGCCGCAGCGGTTACCACATGGTCGCCGGTCACCATGATGACCCGGACCCCGGCGGCTTGCGCCTTGGCAACGGCCTCCTTGACACCATCCCTGACCGAATCCTCGAACGCCAACAACCCCACGAATCGGTAGTTGCGGTCGGGCTCGCCGCCGGACCAGTCGGACAGTCGTCTGCGAGCACAAGCGATCACCTTGTGCCCGCTCGCCGCCAGTTCCGCTGTCTTCGCACGCCAGGCCGCCCGTTCGTCTTCGGTCATTAGGCTCATGGAGAGCACAGTCTCGGGAGCGCCCTTCACTGCGGCCAGAAGGCAGTTATCCTCCTCGCGGATAACGGCGACCTCACGCCTTCGGTCCTCTGTAAACGGGAACGTGGCGAGGTACTCCTGGGCCGCGACTGCGCCTTCACCCTCGAGAATCGCCATGTCCAGCGGATCATGGCTTTGGGGTCGCGATGCGATCGCAGCGATGCGCTGTAGCTCGTTGGCGTCAAGACCGTCCACCGAAAGTTTGTGGGCCAGCCGCAATCGGCCCTCGGTCATCGTGCCAGTCTTGTCCGAGCAGATGCAGGTGACCCGGCCGATGTTCTCGACCACGACCGATCGGCGGACTAGGGCCTGACGGCGAGCGAGACGATAGACGCCAACACCGAGGTAGAAGGTAAAAACGACCGGGAACTCCTCGGGCAGCGCGGCCACGGCGAGGGTGATGGCGCTTAAGAAGGCATCGACAAGGCCGAAACCTTGATAATAGCGCGTAGCTGCGAGCGCAACACAGACAACCACGGCTGCCACGATGAGCGCAGCCACCAACGCGCTAATGGCCGTCTGCAGTGGTGTTTGTGCGTGGCGTCCGGCCCTGGCAGAACGGATGATCTCGCCATAAAGCGTCTCGCCACCAGTGAAGACCGCCCTGAGGCGTGCCTCTCCGGTCAACAGCCGCGTGCCGGCGGCGCCCCAGAACTCACTCTCCACCGAGGTGTCTTGTTTACCGAAGGGACGTCCCTCACAGGGACGCTTGCGTACAGGCATCGCTTCACCCGTCAGGGTAGACTCGTCCGCCTGCAGATTGGCACCAGAGACGATCACACCATCGGCGGGAAAGGGCTGGCCCTCACGAATGATCGTGAGATCCCCAGGGACCAGATCGCGTGAGGCGATAGTCCGGACCTCTGAATCCCGGACGACCTCGACCTGCGGCGTAAGCCTTCCCGCCAAGCCCGCCGTCGTCGCCTGAGTGCGGCGGTGCAACCAGGCATCCATGCCGGCAATCGGCAGGAGGGCGGCGGCCAAAACTATCGCCTCCGCAATGTCGCCGAGCCAGGCGAACAAGAGGGCGGTCGCGGCGAGGAACCACACCATAGGATCCCGCGCAGTATCACGCAGGATGTCACCCCATCCAGCGCTTGCGTCCATGACGATATCGTTGACGCCGTAGCGACGACGGCGCTCTTCGACTTCATCCGACGTTAGACCGTGCTCGGCGTTGAGAAGGTCGACGATGCGGTCGGAAGGAAAGACATGTCGCATTGGTAGTCGTTATGCCAAGTCGTCAGATCGGAATGGCGGGGGATCGGATAAACGCTACTGGACTTTGCGGCGTGCAGCGCCGCTGACTGAGCCAGAGCTACCGCCGCTTGAAGCCGGTTACCATGGCGCGTACCAGATTTTCGCGGTGCGCGAAACTCATAAAGACGACTGCACCAACGTGTAGAATGACGAGCAAGAGGGTCAGATTGGCGAAGAACTCATGCACCTCCTTCGCCGGCTCACCGATGTCACTCTCGGCAAAGCCATTCCGTTCGAGACCTTCTTTCTCATCTTCAACATCGCCGCGACCCACTGACTGGGTCGCAGCAGGTGTCACGAACATGCCTGCGAGCGGTCCAGCATCCTCCTCGGCTGCGTAAACGATTAGGCCGCTGCCAACGGTCGCCGAGAGCGTCAGAAACAAAAGGATAATCATGACCCCACCCGCCGGGCTGTGTCCGATGTGGCGCTTCGCGCGGAAGAAAAGAAGGTCGCGCAGATACCGGAACGTCGTTGCCGGCCCCGAGACAAAGTCAGCAAAGCGCGCGTGACGTGGGCCGATAAAGCCCCAAATCAGCCGGGTCACGATCAGTACGCCGATCGCGTAGCCGGTCCACACATGGATGCCGAGTACCTCGTCACCTGTTAGATATGCCACGGCGAAACCGGCGACCAGCGCCCAATGGAATACACGCACAAAGGGATCCCATACGTAGATCCAGGCTCCGGGCTCACCATGCATCGGCTTAATCCGTCGACAGTTTTTCAATGGCGTATATCTTGCAGAGAGGCCTAACAATGGTTTTGATGTGGATCAATGTCTCCGCTTGGGACGGTTTGTGGCAGACGGCGATAGCCGCCATAGCTCATCTGAGCATCAGGTGTGGCTGGTGTAGCTCGAGGCGATCTCGGATACTGTATCGGTGGCATTTGCATCTATGACGATTAGAGATGGGTGACGGGACTGTGCTCAGCAGATAGCGCCTTGTCGTGATTGCTTCTTGAGGCGGACAAAAAGCGGATCAGGTGGCGAGAAACTAGAATGTTTGGGTCGATTCTTCTTCCGATCGATATCGCCAATCGCAGCAGTTGGGAGTACGCGCTCCCCCAGGCGATCGAACTCGCGACTGCAGGGAGCGGCATCGTGACGGCTATGACTGTGGTCCGCGAACTGAAGGTTATGTTCGAGGGCGTCTACCTTGAGATTCAGCTTGAGCGCATTGTCGCAGAAGCGAAGGCCAAGTTGGCCGAAATCGTATCCGGCTATGGTGCGGGCGTAGTGCCGGTTCGGCAGGATGTCCGTGTGGGAAGCATCGGCTCACAGATAATTGCTGCGGCCCGGGATCATAGGGCGGATCTCATCGTCATGGCGTCGCATCGACCTGAGATGAGCGATTATCTGATTGGCCCGAATGCGGCTCACGTTGCACGACATGCCACTTGTTCGGTGCTTGTACTGCGGCGATTTAGTGAACCACCTCCGTGACACGGCATAGTGATTTGGCTGATCATGTCTGCAAATGGCACAAAGGCGCGATATGTCCTTGCTTAAGGCGGTTTACGGCTGAAGAGGGGACATTGCGCGGTGCCGCCATTCGAATTGGTCAATGACCGCGGACCTTGGACCGAGCGTGCTTGCCACGTGTCCGACCACAACATGATGCCCGGCCAACGCCATTCGTTCGAATATGTTTTGCAGCACCGTCGCTTTGACTGCCAATCGCTGGTCCGTTGCCATGTCACTTCCTATCCTGGAGCATATGCCAAGCGAATCACCGATGAGCCATTGGACTTCCATATGACGGGACCAAGCTCGCTCGGACTCGGGACCTCACTCCGCGATGGCCTTAATGCACATCGGGTGTCAAAGAGCCAATGACGGAAATCTCAGCCACCATGCGGCTTCGGCCGACCCGGATTGGGTTCCTTGTGCGACCGACTGACATCGCTTCAATTCGAAAATTTATGCGTCTCTGCTCATGTCTTTGGGGGGAGGGCCTTTACAATTCAATTGTCCTAGTTTTCCGCAACTCACCCCGTGAATGGCGGCCCGAGCGTTTTGAAGCAATTAGGGGCTGCTCCCGCTTTCAGTCCTCGTCGAGCGAGCGGTATTGCCTACTAACGCAGGCGTCGTATTCTCCGCCCGCAACTGACCGTTCCGCGCAGGTATGGCGCGCTTGTTCGGCCATCTGGTTCTCCTGAACACTTTCCGGCAGCCAAGCTTCGAGGGAACCAAAATTCCAGCCCTTCCATTCGACGGAAGCGCATCCTGCCAGAGCAAAACCTAACAACGCCAAGTACCTCAATTACGAGATCCTCTGGCCTGCTGAGCTAAACATTGTTGCACTTTGAAGGCTCGACGGCAGCGAGGCCTTGATTTCGCGCAAATCATGGCCTCGTTGCTTGAGTAGACTATTGGCTCGACGATCCGCACTCCATTCTCGGCGACGATTTCCGCATTGCCGACGCCGCGGAGGAGGATCGCGCCTTGCTGTTTCTCCGGGAAGCGGCTCAGATCAAGGGTGGAAGTTGACATCCCAGGCCAGACACGGGAGCGAGCTCTTGAGATGGTGAAGAACGAGCGCGAGTGGACGGCCGCCAATCGCCGCAATTGGGATGAGCGCGCGGGCCTCCATCTTCTGAACCGCACGGGTTTCTATGGCATCGACCGGGTCAGGGCGGGCGAGGACATCCTGCATGCGATCGAGGCGGGAGAGATAGGCGATTTGACCGGCAAGCGCCTTCTCCATCTTCAATGCCATTTCGGTTTGGACACAATCTGCCTGGCCCGGCGCGGAGCGGCCGTCACGGGGCTGGACTTCTCTGAAGTCGCAATCGCGGGCGCTCGGGCGTTGGCGGCCGAGCTCGGCGTCACGGCCGAATTCGTGAAAGGCGAGATCTACGACGCGCGCGCCGTGCTGACAGGCAAATTCGATCGCGTTTACGTGACCTGGGGGACCATTTGCTGGCTGCCCGACATGCGCCGATGGGCGCAGGTGGTCGCCAGCCTACTCGCGTCAGGCGGCTCGCTCTATCTTGCGGACACTCATCCCTCAGCCCAGATCCTGGAGGAGATCGACGGCAGGATCGTGCCGCACTATCCCTGGCGGACGCCAACCAGTCAGCCGCTCGTTTTCGATGACCCCGAGACCTATACCGGCGATCCTACCAAGCTGACCCACACCCGAAACTATGAATGGATTCATCCGCTCTCGGAGATCGTAACGGCGGTGATCGAGGCCGGCCTCGTCGTCGAATTCCTGCATGAGCATGAGCGCTTGCCCTGGAAACTCTTTCCAAGCATGGCGCCTTGCGCAGGCGGATTGTTCCGGCTACCCGATAAGGCCGTGCCGATTCCCCTCGCCTTTTCCCTTCTGGCGATAAAGTCCTGATCTCCGTCTGCCAATCGTAAGCCAAATGACGGCTTGAAGGCCGACTGCCGCCTTCACGATCGCCACAGGCGCGGGCCTTGGTCGCAAGGTCGACCCCCCGCAAACAGAAGCACAGGCGACCCAGTGGCGGCTCCCGCCATCTACTTGCGACAAGCGCTGGCGATCGCCCTCTCAATCTCTGATGGTGGCCTCGATCCAGGCCGCGAAGGCCTGAAGAAAGCCACTCAGAAATCGCCGCGACGCTTCGTTGCTCAGCTTGCCGCCGGCATCGAAGAGCTTGTCTGCCTGCCCGATATAGGCCTCGGGCTGCTGCAAAACTGGTATGTTCAGAAAGACGAGCGACTGCCGCAGATGGTGGTTTGCGCCGAACCCGCCGATCGCACCGGGCGAGGCGCTTACGACGGCGCCGGGCTTGCCGTCCCATGCGCTTTGGCCATAGGGGCGAGACCCCACATCCAGCGCGTTCTTCAATGCAGCAGGCACTGAGCGGTTATATTCCGGCGTGACGAACAGAACGGCGTCGGCGGCCTTCACGCGGCCGCGGAAATCACGCCACTCCGACGGCGGTTCTTCATCGCGGTCCTGGTTGTAGAGGGGGAGTTGACCAATCTCGATGATCGCCAGTTCGAGCTGAGGGGGCGCCAGCTCGATCAGCGAGTTCGCGACCTTGCGATTGATTGACTCCTTTCGAAGGCTGCCGACGAACACGGCCACGTTGCGCATCGCCATCTGGAACGATCCTCCCTTGAACCCGGTTGATCCTGCTCGCGATCATCTGCTAGCACCCGGAATTGAGCCTGGTTCTTGTCGAGTTACAGAATGGCCTTGCCAAAGCAGGAGAGCACGAAATGCGCGCTCTCGGCCGCGATTCGCGGCTCTCCTCCAGGGGCGAGGCCGACCACATCCATCGCCAGCAAACGGTTGGTCTGGGCAATTGTTTCCATGGCCTGGTGGGTTTCGCGCAGCGTGATCCCTCCGGACCCGGTAATGGTCGCGGGAATGTCGGTCACCGCCGGGCAGTAGCTGACATAAAGGCCCTCGGTGCCGGCCAGCGCCGTGCGCAGCGCCTGACGCATAACCTCCCTGATGCCCAGCGCATCGATGTCGGCGATGGTGAAAACCGTCACCCGCGAGTTCCGGATGATCTCCGCCTCCTTCGGCTCGACGTCGCGTAGGCCGATCAGAACCACATTCTCGGGCGAAAGCTCCGGCTGTACCGAGCGGACGGATGAGTCGTAACCGAGCGCTTGATAAAGCACGCTGGCCCCGGGAGCCGGCGATGTGCCGGCGAGGCTGGGCTGGAATCCCGCCACTGCGTCGAACCACAAGAGACCGAAGGCATCCGCCGATCCGGCCAGGGCGCGTAAGCCCGCGAGGCTGATCGAATGGTCAAGGCCGATGAGAAGCGGGACCGCATGCAGGGCCAACACGCCGGCGACGGCGGACTGCCAGGCCGGCTGTTCGGCCTCTAAGGGCGCCTCGACCGGCGGGACGGCAAGCGTACGCACGTCGCGCTTCAAGGCGGCAAGTCGGGGCTCCAGCTTGCAGCCCTTGACGACCGGTTCGAGGCCGGCGTCCATCAGCACCCTCACACCCGCGCTCTTGTCCATCGCTGCTGCGCCGCGTATCGGCTCCTTCTCCACATATTCCGAGGTCATCGCGGCCAGGAGTGCGCCGTAATTCATGTGAAAACTGACAAGACTGCCGACCTGCGGCCTGGGATCGGCCTCGGTCAGGTCGATCACCAGATGGTCGCTGGAGGCGCCAAGAACGGATATCCCCGGCTCGACCGGGGTCAATCCTTCCACCACCGCATCCTCGCGGCCGAGATTGAGGATCCCGCGCAATCGCTCGCCCTTGTCCTCGAAAACGGGCTTGCGACCGAAGGCGTCCAGGCCCGTCGGCCCGATCGGGACGGAGGGCTTCGTCTTCACCTCCAGAAGCTCGCCGGTGAGGCGGAAGGCGTCGCGGTCCAACTCGGCCCAGGGCCGGTCAAGGAAGGTATCCCGCCCGCCCTGCAGGATCGCCTCTCCAATCCGCAGATTGTTGATCCCGGCCGGCATCCTGCCGGAGAGCAGCAGCGGAAGCGAGCTGGAGTTGCCCCCCGAGACGTAGCGCAGCGCGAGGTCGAAGTTGCCTTCGATCTCGCGCGCATGCCCGATCAAGGCGCCCATATTCTCCTCGGTCGGCAGGACGGCGCCGAAGCAGGTCAGGTTCGTGCCCAAGCCTACGATCCGCACATTGGGCAAGCTCAAGACCTTCTCGACGGTCGGCATCAGATCATCCGGCCAGATGCCCTCGCGCAGATCGCCAAGGTCCACCATGAGAATGATGTCGTGGATCTTGGACATCCGGCCGGCGATCCTGGACAGTTCCTCAATGATCGCAAGCTCCGAGTTGAGGCTGATATCGACCGAGGTGATCACCTCCTCGATCCGCGACAAGGGCGGGCTGCGCAAGAGCAGGATAGGGCAATCGATGCCGCTCGCCCGAAGCCTGCGGATATTCTCGAACCGCGATTCTCCGATGCCGATCACGCCGCCCCTCAGCATCGCCCGGGCGACCTGCGGCATTCCGCAGGTTCCCTTGGTCACGCCGAACACCCCGATGCCGGCGCCCCTACATTTTGACACGACCGCATGCGCGTTGCGCTCGATCCGCTCCAGGTCGATGGTGATCATGGGTCCCGTCATTCGCGCCCCGCGCCCGTCACGGCGAATAGAGCAGACCCTCCGGGTCGATCTCCGGCTGCCGCTCTTTGACTAGGTCGGCGACGAACTTGCCGGAGCCGCAGCACAAGGTCCACCCCACATGACCATGGCCGACATTGAGAAAGAGGTTCCGATAGACCGCGCGACCCAGGATCGGCACCGAACTCGGCGTCATCGGCCGCAGGCCCGCCCAGCTCTCGGCGGCCGCGTAGTCGCCGCCCTCGGGGAAAAGCTCCCGCGCGGTGGCGATGAGCGCGGCGAAATCTCTTGGTCGGTGGTGGGTGTCATACCCGGCGAATTCGGCAGTCGCCGCCAAGCGCAACCGATCGCCCAGGCGAGAGAAAGCGATCAGCTTGTCCTCGTCGACGCCTCCGATGCTGGGCGCGCGGTTGCGCTCACGGATCGGCACGGTCAGGGAATACCCCTTCACCGGATAGATCGGGAGCTTGACCCCGATGCCTTGCGCAAGTCGCGGGCTTTCAGCACCCGTCGCAAGTACGAATGTGTCAGCCTCGATCGGTCCTTCATTGGTCATCGCTCGTCGGACGGAATTGCCCTCCACCTCGAGCGCGGTGACGCTCGTTCCATAGCGGAACGCCACTCCCGCGTTCCGCTCGCACCATTCCGCGAGATTGCGGCCGAACTGGGAGCAGTCGCCCGTCTGGTCCATGGGAGAGAAGATGGCGCCCGAGAGCTTGTCCTTTGCCGGTTCAAGCGCGGGCTCGATGCGGACCAGAGCATCTCGATCCAGCACTTCGATGCGCAATCCGTGGTCCGCCAAGAGCCGCATATGGCCGACGCCATGGTCGAGGCTCTCTTGCGAGCGGAAGAAATAGAGAACCCCGCGGCTGGTCCTATCGAAGCGAATGCCGGTACGCGCGACGAGCGCGTCCAGACAGTCTCGCGAATAAAGCGCGAGCCTCAGCTTGCGCAGAGTATTGATGCGCGCGCGCGCGCGCGTGCATTCTTTCAGAAATTTCGCGGACCAGAGCCAGAGGCGCGGATCGGCATGGGCGCGGACCTTGATCCCAAGATCGCGCCGGTACAAGGATTTGATGAAGAGCTTCAGCGCCTCGGGCGATGCCCAGGCGTAGGAGTCGCCCGGCGTTATCAAGCCGGCATTGCCGTAGCTGGCCTCGCTTGCGGCCTTGTCGCGGCGCTCGATCACGGTCACCCTATAGCCGTTCTCGGCGAGATAGTAGGCGCTCGCGACACCGATCACGCCGCCGCCCAGGACAAGGGCCTTCATCCCGGTCGGTCCTGGTGCAAGGTGATGTGCTTGACACCGGTATAGGCATGAAGGCCCCACGGCCCCAGCTCACGGCCGATGCCGCTGGCCTTGAAACCGCCCCAGGCGGTTTCGGGAAAGATCACCTGCACGGAGTTGATCCAGACATGACCGGCGTCGATCGCCGCCGCCACGCGTCGGGCACGCTCAGGGTCGGCGGAGACAACCGTCGCGACCAGGCCGAACTCCGAGCGGTTCGCGAGTTCCACCGCTTGGGTTTCGGTCGCGAAGGTTCTGACCGCCAGCACCGGACCGAAGATCTCCTGCGTCCATGCCGTGCTGTCCAACGGAACCTCGGCATAGACCGTCGGGGTGACGAAGAAGCCGCCGTCCTTCGCCACCGGAGCTCCGCCGAAGAGGCGCCGCAGACCCTCGGTTCGCGCTTGTTCAAAGGTTGCGAGGACCTTGTGATATTGCGGCTGCGTGGTGAGCGGCCCCATCCTGCTTTGAGATTCGAAGGGCGATCCGACGTTGATCGCTCGGCAGCGCTCGACCAAGCACTCGAGCACGGCACCGGCGGCGCTCTCCTCGACGATCAGCCGCGACGTGGCCGAGCACATTTGGCCGCAATTGTAGAAGATGCCGGCGACGATGCAGTCCACGGCCTGCTCGACGGGAAAGTCCGCGAAGACAACGATCGGGGATTTTCCGCCCAGCTCCAGCGACACGGGCATGCAGCGTTCCGCGGCCGAGGCCATCACCTTCGAGCCGACCGCATTGCTGCCGGTGAACGAGACTTTTCGCAATCGTCGGTCTGCCGCGAGTGCTGCGCCTGCCTGCCCGGCGCCGGTCAGGATGTTGAGAACTCCCGGCGGCAGGCCGATCTCGGCCGCGATATCCGCATAGACCAGCTCGGCGAAGGGCGTGTATTCCGATGTCTTCAACACCAAGGTGCAGCCGGCCGCCAAGGCGGGGGCGATCTTCCAGGCGCTGGTGACCAAGGGAAAGTTCCAGGGCACGATCATTCCGACCGGACCCAACGGCTCGTACCGGGTTCGGCCGGAATAGTCCCTATCAGGAAGTGCCACGGCGCTTTCCTGCTCCTCCTCCAGCCGTTCGGCGAGAGCGGCATAGTAGTCGAAGGCCGCGATCGCGTCGCGAACGTCTGTTTCCGCCTCGCCCCGCGGCTTGCCGTTGTTCAGCATCTGCAACTCGATCAGCACGGGCTCACGCTGCGCCAGGCCTCGAGCAAATCCGCGAAGCCAGCCGCCGCGGTCGTACCCGGTGGTGAGCCGCCACGCCGGGAAGGCGGCGGTGGACGCGGCCACTGCGGCGTCGACCTCGCCCGCGCCTGCGCCGGCAATCTCCGCCAATGGCCGGCCGGTGGACGGATTGAGCACCGTGATCGCCTGCGGGGCGGCGGGTGCGCGCCACCTTCCACCGATGAACAGGCTGTGCGGGCGTTGCAGCAGCAATTCGGCGATCATGGGGCGCCTTTCGTCGACTACCAGCTCCGTGCGTCCGCTACGTCGATTTCGATCACGGTCGGCCGCTGTCGCTCCTGCGATCGGCGGAGCTCATCCTTAAGATGGGCGAGGCTCGTGGCCCGCACCGCTTCGCAGCCATAGCCCTGCGCGATTGCGAGCAGATCGGGCGTGTAGATGTCGACGCCGATCTGAGGAATGCCGCGCGCGGCCATGTACTCCCGGATCTCGCCATAGCCGTGGTTGTTCCACAAAAGGATCGGCACCGGCAGCGACAATTCGACGGCAGCCGCCAGCTCGCCGATCGTGAACTGGATACCGCCGTCGCCGATCAGGGCGACGACCGGCCGATCCGGCTCTGCCAGCTTCGCTCCCAAGGCCGCCGGCAGCGCGTAGCCCAAGGTCCCGTAACCCGTGCTGGCGTTGAAGAACGAGCGCGGGCGCGCAGGCTCGTAGAACAGGTTGGCGCTGTAGACCGGTTGGGTGGAGTCTCCGACCACGACCACGTCCGGCAGCGCTTCCTGGACAGCCGTCAGAAACCGGCGATGCAGTCGCTGTCTTTCGGTAAGCAAGCCCTCGAGCTGTTCGCGCAGCTTCTGCACCCGCTGCCCGGATGCGGCGATGGGCTCCGCTCCCTCGAGTGCGCGCGACAACGCCTGCAAGGCAAGCCCGGCATCACTCAGGATCGCCAATTCGGGCAGCGCATTGTGGACTAGCTCGTCGGCATCGATGTCGATGCGGATCAGCTTGCCGCCCAGCTTCGGTCGGCCCTCGAACAGCAGCGTGTCGGTCTCGCCGAGCTCGGTGCCGACCGCCAGCACCACGTCGGCCGCCGTCAGCTCCTCCAACACCGGCCGTTGAGGCAAGGTGCTGCCGAGCGACAAGGGATGACCGGGCGGCAGGATGCCCTTGCCGTTGATCGTGGTCACCGCGGGCGCGCCCAGACGCTCGACCACCTTCCGCGCTTCGAGAGCCGCATCCTGAGCGCCGCCGCCGAGAACAACCAGAGGCCGCTTCGCCCGGCCCAGCAGTTCCGCGGCCTCGGCGATCGCGGCAGGATCGGGCGCGGGCCTGCCGGATCGGGGAAGCACCTTCGCGGGAACGTCATCGGCCCCGGCGGTGATGACGTCGAGCGGCAGCTCGATATGGACGGGCCGGGGCCGGGCGCTGCCGAACACGGCGTAGGCGCGCGCCAGCACCTGCGGCAGCTCCTCGGCGCGCATCAAGGTGTGGCTGAACGCCGTCAGCCCGGCCATCAGATCGCGCTGCGACGGCAGCTCATGCAGCCGCCCCTCGCCCAGACCAAGCTCCTCGGTGCGATTGACACTGGAGATCACCAGCATGGGCACCGAATCGCCATAGGCTTGGCCGAGCGCCGTGGCGATGTTGGTCAACCCCGGTCCGGTGATGATGAAGCAGGCGGCCGGCCGGCCGCTGACGCGGGCATATCCGTCGGCCATGAAGCCCGCACCCTGCTCATGGCGCGGCGTTACGTGGCGAATGCTCGAGTTTCCAAGCCCGCGGTACAGCTCGACCGTATGGACCCCCGGAATGCCGAAGATCGTGTCGATCCCATAGCGTTCGAGAAGTCGAACCAGAACCTCGCCGCAGGTCGCCATATGCCTCACCTACGAGACGGTTTCAGACCGCGGCGTTCCACGCGCGCCCTCAAGCGCGATATTCGACGCCGGGAAGCACACAGAGCAGCTCGAACAGCAGGTTGGCGGCTGTTAGCGAGGTGTTGCCGGTGGGATCATAGGGTGGCGCCACCTCCACCAGATCGCCGCCCACGAGATCGAGGCCGCGACACCCTCGGATGATTTCGAGCGCCTGCGGCGTGGTGAGGCCGGCGATCTCCGGCGTGCCGGTGCCGGGCGCGTAGGACGGATCGAGCCCGTCGATGTCGAAGGAGAAATAGACGGGGCCCTTGCCGAGCTGCTCGCGCACTTCGCCCATGAGAGGCGTCAGCGATCTGTGCCAACATTCCTCGGCCTGCACGATGCGGAACCCCTGTCGGCGCGGCCAGTCGAAATCGTCGGCCGCATAGCCGGTCGCTCGCAACCCGATCTGCACCACCCGTTTGCCGTCCAGGAGCCCTTCCTCGACGCATCGCCGGAACGGCGTTCCATGGGCGATCTTCTCCCCGAACATGGTGTCGTTCACATCGGCATGCGCGTCGATGTGGACGAGGCCCAAGGGGCCGTGCTTGCGCCGCATCGCGCGCAAGATCGGCAAGGTGATGGTGTGGTCGCCACCGAGCGTCAGCGGCTTGCAGCCGTGCGACAGGATTTCGTCATAGGCCGCTTCGATGATGCCGATGCTTTTCTGCAGATTGAATGTGTTGACCGCCACATCGCCAATATCGGCGATGGACAGGCTGTCGAAAGGTGCTGCACGTGTCGCCATGTTGTAGGGCCGCACCAGGCAGCTCTCGGCGCGGATCTGACGTGGCCCGAAACGCGCGCCGGCACGATTGGAGGTGCCGGTGTCGAGTGGCACGCCGACGAAACAGGCATCGAGCCCCTTCGCGCTCGGCAGGGTCGGCAGGCGCATCATCGTGGAGGGGCCGGCGAACCGCGGCATCTTGTTGCCGCCGAGCGGCTCGTACAGGGTCTTGGTCATGCGGCACCCCTTCTCATGTCGTTTCTCTGCTGGACCAGGCGCCGAGCAGCTTCGGCAAATCGCCAAACCGCGCGATCAGCCCGAAGACCAGAATCGCAACCAGAACGAACACGACTGCGACCGAGGCCATTACCGGCGTGTAGCCGTATCGCAGGCTGTTGAATATCTTGATCGGCAGGGTCTCGACAGTGAACCCGGCCACCATATAGGCGACAATGTATTCATTGAGGCTGAGGACGAAGGCGAAGGCATAGCCGGAGATCAGATAAGGCCGCACCATGGGCAGGATCACTGTGCGGAACACCGTACGATCATCGGCGCCCAGCATGCGCGACGCCTCGATGATCTGTCGATCGATCGATTCGAGCCCCAGCGATATCGTCACCAACGGCAAGGTGACGAAAAAGATCGCGTGCGAGATGATCGTTGCGATCATGTTGCCGTAGAGGCCGGCATTGACCCAGAACAAGAGGAAGCCCAGGGCGGTGATCACCGGCGGCAACATGAAAGGCGCCACGCCGAGGGTGAACAGTACGCGCGCATACCAGACCTTGTACCGCCACAGGAAGTAGCCAAGCGGGAAGGCAATGGAGACGGCAAGCAGCGCCGAGAGCACGGCGATGATCAGGCTGTTGCGCACCGCGTTCAGCCAATCGGCCTGGGTCAAGAGCTCCAGGTACCAGCCGAGGGAGAAGCCGCGCGGAGGAAACAGAAGCTCCTTCTTCGCGTTGACCGAAACGCCGGCGACGACGACGAGGGGCGCCATCAGCGCCAAGAGGACGATGCCCATGAAGAGCCTGCGGCCGGCCTGGTTCATCGCGCCGGCCTCCGCTCCTGACCCAGCATCAGCGTCACGCCGACCAGCGCCAGGCTGACCATCATCAGGAAAATCGCCATGGCCGATGCGAAGGGCAGATTGGATTGGAAGATCGCCTGATCGGTGATCAGCACCGACAGCGTCCAATGCTGCGGCTTGCCGAGGACTTGCGGCAGTACATAGGCGCCGAGATTGAACACGAACACCATTATGAGCGCGCTGATGATCGAGGTGCGCAGGACCGGAACCACGACGCGGAAGAAACTGCGCAGCGGCGAGGCGCCCAGCATGCGCGAAGCCTCCGGCAGCTCCGGATCGAGACGCGAGAGCGCCGGATAGAGCACAAGAACAGTGTAGGGAAAGCCGACATAGCTAAGGCCGATCAGCAACGCAGGGAAGCTCGGGCTCCAGGCCTGCGCCTGCTCCAGCACCCCCGCCCAAACGAGAATGTTCGACAGTCCGGCGGACCGCGACATCAACGTCGCCCAGGCGAAGCCGATGATCACTTCCGAAAGCGACAGAACCGCCAGGATGAACACCAGCCAGCGCACCTGGTGGCGCCGCCGCATTCGGGTCAGCATGTAGGTGAAGGGAAATGCGATCGTCACCGCGACGATCGCGGCGGCGCCCGCCAGCAGAAGCGAGAATCCGAGGGCGCGTCCGAAGAATGGAGAGATGAACCGCGCATAGTTCGACAGCTCGAAGGACGGTTCGTAGAAAGCCCCCTCGACACGGTGGAAGAAACTGACCGCAAGCATCGTCCCGAACGGGATTATGAAAAACACGCTGAGCATCAGCGCCGGGTAGAGCAAGGGCGCATATTGGGCAGGGCTGCGAGGTTTTTCGGCGCTCATGATTGCAGCACCACGCAAGCTCCGATCGGTAGCTCGACGGCGACGGCGTCGCCGACAGCCGCTTGCGGCCGTTCGCGTGGCGTCGTCACCGCCAACACCTCGAGATCGCCGCATTTAGCGGTGATCTCGACGCTTGCCCCAAGGTCACGAATGAAGGTCACGGTGCCGGGCAGCCGGTTCTCTCCGGGTTCTCGAGCGGGGCGGATATGCACTTCCTCCGGCCGCACCGACAGCGACACCTTCGATCCGGCCTTCATCTGATCCGGGAGCCGTTCGACGCGCATCCGGCCGCCATGAACTTCGACGTGGGTTGAATCCGAGACCACGCCCGGGATCAGGTTGCTGATACCGATGAAATCGGCAACGAACGCATTCGCGGGACTGCGATAAGTTTGCAGCGGCGTCGCCACCTGCTGGACCTCTCCGCGGTCCATGATGACGACGATGTCGGCCATCGTCATTGCCTCCCGCTGATCGTGGGTGACCACGATGGTCGAGATGCCCAGTCGCTGTTGAAGCTGTCGCAGCTCCACCTGCATCGCCTCCCGAAGCTTGGCGTCAAGCGCCGAGAGTGGCTCATCGAGCAGAAAGAGCTTGGGATTGAGCGCCAGGGCACGGGCTATGGCCACGCGTTGCCGCTGACCTCCCGAGAGCTGTGATATATGGCGATCAGCCAAACCAGGCAGTCGAACGAGATCAAGCAGTTCCTCGGCGCGCTTGCGCCGATCATCCTTGGACACGCCACGCACGGCCAGACCGTAAGCGATGTTCTCGCCTACGGTCAGGTGCGGGAACAACGCCAGCGACTGGAACACCATGCCGAATTCGCGCTTGTGCGCAGGCGTCTCGGTCAGATCACTTCCATCCAATGAGATGCGACCGGTCGTCGGCAGCTCGAGGCCCGCAATCAGCCGCAACAAGGTGGTCTTGCCGCAGCCCGACGGACCAAGCAGGCAGACGAACTTTCCTTGTGGAAACTCAAGATCGACGTCGCGAACGGCCACCACTTGGCCGAACGATTTCCCGACCTGCTCGAGACGAAGCCCTGACATGATCCCTCCCTGCCGGCTGGTGGGGCGCGTTCTTCAGCTCGCGCGCCCCTTTCCGGTGGCGCCGCTCTTCGCCCGCCGGGCCAGGCGAAGAGCGGGTTGCAAGATCAGCCGGCGATCATCTCCGTCCATATCTGATTGAGCCAGTCGTCGCGCGTCGCATAGATGTCGTAGCGCGGAATGATCGGCGGAATATCGCTTGCCACCGCGGCGAACTCCTCGTCGGTGAGGTCAAGCAGCTCGCGTTTCACGGTGGGAGCGGTTCCGACCTTTCGCGACAGCTTAGCCTGGATGTCGGGCCGGCACATATAGTCCATGAACACATGGGACTCCTCGAGGGCCTTTGAGGCCTTCGACACGCACCAGGATCCAGAATCGAGCACGCCCCCTTCCTCGGGGAAGGTCGAGCGCACCGGCTGTCCTTCCGCGGCGGCCAGTCCAGTCACGTCATGGTAGTACTGGCCCATCGGAATTTCTCCCGATTGCAGAGCCTGCTGGAACTGACCCTCGTCGCGATACCAGAGCGCCACGTTCGGCCTGACCTCGGCGAGCTTGGCCAAAGCCTTCTGGATCCCCTCTTCGCTATCGAGCATCTCGGTGCCGCCAAACCAGGTCTTGCCGGTGATCTCCAGCAGGAACGAGTTGCTCGCCAGGGCCAGCAATCCGAGCTTGCCCTCATTGGCCGGGTTCCAAAGCTCTTTCCAAGAGGTGGGCGGGTTGGGATAGGCGTTGGTGTTGGTGACCAGCGTGATGTACCACGACACGGCCCCGATGCTGCTGACCGTCCCATCCTCGTATCGATGCACGAAATGCTCGTACAGATTCTTGGCGTTGGACAACTTGGCCTCGTCCAGCGGCGCCCACAATTTCGCATTTTGCCCCTTGAGGCGCGTGACCTGCGCCATCATCGAGACATCGGCCGGCGCCACGCCGCCGCGGGCGGCGGTTTCGAGTTGGACCAGCCACGCCTCGCCTGTCGGCTCGGCGATCGATTCGATCTCGATGCCGGTCTCCTTGGTGAAGTCGGGGTAGATATGCTGGTCGAAGGAGTCTTTGAAGTAGCCGCCGTAGGTTCCGACTTTCAGCGTCTGCGCCGCGCGCACACGGATCGAGGGAAAGCCCAGAATGGCGGTGCCCGCGACGCCGGCCATGCCGGCCAGCACACCGCGACGCCCCAGGCGCGAGCGCGCACGCCGGTTGATGACAGATTTCGTCATTGTTCGTCCTCCCTTGCCCGAACGGTCCGGTGCAAATGATTTCGGCCCGGAGCCTTTTTGAAACTCTTCGATTTTGTGAATTGATAGCCCGGTCTTGTTTCAATAAGAATAGGGGTTATCCGAAGGTTGCTTTGAAGAAATCCGAAGTAAACCGGTTGGATCCCTCGACGCACCAGGCCGGCACATGAAGCGCGTTGCAGATGCCGATCTTCGCTTGCTGCGAATCTTCGCCACGGTCGTGGAGGCGAAAGGCTTCGCGGTCGCTCAGGCCGAACTCAACTTAAGCGCATCCTCGATCAGCGGTTATATCTCGGCGCTCGAACAGCGTCTCGGCGTTCGGCTCTGTTCGCGAGGCCGCGCCGGATTCTCGCTGACCGACAAGGGCGCGGTGATCTATCGCGAGGCTCAGCGGTTGTTTGCCGCCCTGGACGACTTCGTGGCAACAGCCGGGGCCGCGCGCGGGCGGCTTACGGGCACGCTCAAGGTGGGCCTGGTCGACTGTACGGCGACCGATCCGAATGCGCCGGTGACACGAGCGATAAAGCGGTTCAACCAGCGCGATCACGATGTCCGCATCGAGCTATCGGTCGGCGCCCCGGCGAGCCTGCAGCGGGGTGTTCTGGAGGGGCGGCTGCACCTCGCGATCGGCTGCTTTCCGACTGAAATCTCGGCGCTGCCTGCGCAACCGCTCTACGAGGAGGCGAACAGCTTCTACTGCGGCGTCGGTCACCCGCTCTTCACGAAACGCAGCGTCACTCTGGACGACATACGGGGGTGTCGCGTCATTGCGCGCAGCTACTGGCGCGGCGCCGATCTTTCGCGCCTCGGCGTGGAGCGCGAGGCTGCGGCCGTCGACATCATGGAGGCTCAGGCAACCCTGATCCTGTCTGGAGCCTATCTGGGGTACTTGCCCGAGCACTATGCCGCGCTCTGGTTGGCGCAAGGCCGGTTGAAGCCGCTGATGACCGATCAATTGAGATATGTGGCGCCGTTCTCGATGATTGCCCGGCCAAGCACCGCGGAGCTGCAGGTGGTAAGGCAGTTCATCGAGGATCTGTGCGCGGGCGCCCCCTCCATCGCGACGATCCGACCCATCGTGGCGTCCTCGCGCGGCGCCGCCAGGCGGCCGGGGCGGACGGCGGGTGCGGCCAAATGATGGCTCACGCGGCCAACGGATACCCGATCCGTCTGGTGCCCGGCGTGAAATCATCCAATCCGAACCGCCATTCCCCCGTCGGCCATACATAGCTCGCCGATCGTCGCTGTGGCCAATAGGCGGCGGTGTAGAGAGTGCCGTTGCCGCGGCTGTAACCGAGAGCGTAGAGGGGCGGACGCAGGAAGGCGTCGAGAAATCTGTCCTGCGGCATGTCGCGCTTCATCAACCGGTGCAGAATGAAGCGTTCGCGTTCGACCGTCGCGGTCGCCCGCGCATGCTGTCCCCATTCGACATTTTCCTGATGGTTAGTGGCGACGGGCGCGTTGGTGACGATCGCGGAACGGTCGGCCGAGAGATAGACCGTGACGAAGGCGCCCTTGGCGTCAAGCGCCGTCACGTTGTAGGCCATATGCGAGGGCACGCGCGTCAGGACGCGGACGGCTTCGTCGACCGTATCGCAGGTTTCGAGTACGTAACGCAGGATCATGGGGGCGCCGAACCCGTCTCCGACAGCCCGTCGACCGCCAAAGGTCAGCGAGACCGCCAGTCCTGCGTCGTTCATGCCGTCGATGAGGCCGATCATGCAGTCGCTCATGCCCATGATCGGGCGCCCAAGCCAGCGCGTACGAAGAATCACCGCGTCGAAAGCAAGCGGGCTGTAATCGTAGTTTCTGACGAGCAGCGGCTCTTGGCCTGGCCATACGGCTTGCGAGCATCCGCTCAGATATGCCGGCGGTCGATAGAGGCTGAGGAAGCGGGCGGCAAGATCGCCCCCGCCGGCGCATTCGCAGAGCTCGTCATAAAGCTCCGCCAGCTCTGGCATGTGGGTCCGGATCGCGCGCCGACAGGCAAGATAGGTGGGACGCTCCTCGATGCCCTCGCGCAGATACCAACGCCGATAGGCCGGCCACATCCGCTGAAACATGGCGCCCCAGGTTGCGCCGGGCCGATCTTCGGAAATGGCCGTGAATGTCAGTTCCATAACGTCATCACTTAGGTTGTTCAGAGAATTTTGAAAGCGGGGTCCGCAAGATCCGGCTCAGCTGCCGCAACCGACAGGGAACGAACCGCAAACTGCGATTTGATGCCTTCGATCCATTTGCGAGCGCGCGGTGTCAGCCGGAACCGGTCGTCCATCGAACGCCCACGGGTCACGAGAATGCCAAGATCCGCGCCTTCGTAGCGATAGTCTCCGGGTTTGAGGATACGCAGAAAAAAGGCCTCCCGCTCGCTTTCCACGGCCCGCCGATGATAGTCGAACCGGTCGTAAACCACGCGCCCATCCTCAAGCAGCCGCCATATGCCGCTTTCGGGTGCAGCCGTGACCATGTCGACGCTCGGCTCGGTATGTTTGATAACCATCTGCGACCAGCTGTCGACATTCTCCGAATCCGCCCAGCGCGCATTCAACTCCTGAATGTCAAGGTCGAACTTCGCGCCGGAGAATTCCAGCAGGTGAAACAGGAACAGCGGCGCGTCGGCATGCGCGAAGGCCGCGTGGTTGGTCATCGAGCTGGCACCGGTGATTCGCGGATTGAGCTCGCCCAGATATAGATCGCTGGTGGCGCGGTCAATGAGAAGATCGAGCTCGAAATATCCACGATACCCTTCTTTCTTGAGTTGTTGGCCGAAGGCGAATGTATAGGCGCGCGCCTTCTCGCGCAGCTTCCGGGAGAACGCATTTGCGAAGATTTCGTTTCCGCACCAGCCACCCTGATAGGGCGTCAGCTCCGGGAACCCGACGAGCTCGGTCATCAACGGTCCCACGATGGTGCCGCGCTTGGTGACGCAGGCTTCGATCGCCGAGCTCAAGCAGCGGATCCGTTTCATGATCTTGATTTCGCCTTTGCCGACGATTCCGGCCTCATGCTTGCGGAAGTCCGCTTCATTCTTGATAAAATAGGTCGTGTGCCCGCTGTCGCCGAAAGCCGACTGCAGCACAAGGTCATGGCCCAGCCCAGCTTCCTCCGCGAGTTCCCTCAGGTGGCGATAGCTTTCGACCTCATGCAGCACATTGGGGACGCTGGGCACGCCCGCCTTGTTGCCGATCCGGACGGTCTCGATCTTGTTGTCGACGCGCTCGCGAAGCGCTGCCGATGGAAACCAGATCCGGCACCCGATCTCCTTCACGATCGACTCGGTCGTATCGTCGAACATCAGGAACACCAAGCAGGGCTTGCCCCCCCGGTGTTCCATGTAATCGATGACCTCTTTGTGTTGAAGAAGGTAGTTGTTGATGTCCTCGATCGACTCGAACTGCGGGTGCGGCTGTTCGGTCGGAACAAACAGATTCGGATGGCGACCGTCGTAGCAGTCGATATAGCTAACGAACTTGAAGTTTCTGACCCATTCGTCGATGCCGAGCAGATTGAAGTTGGTAGCGCTCACGAAATAGATGGGAGTTTCATTGCGATGGAAAAACCGTCGGATTTCCGAGATGTTGCGGAGCTTCTTCGTCGACCCCATCCTACCCTCCCCTGACTGACCCTCGGCTTACGGCCCGTGCCAACCAACAGTATATAGAACATCAGGTTTCGGTCGCACGCGCGTCAAAAATCAGCTGGACAAGCAGGCGCTCGGTCCTCATATCGGCTTCTGGTTCAACAAGAGAAGGCTCGGAGGGATGATTCCACTGGCGATTGCGGGACTGCAGATGGCGGTTTCCGCGGAGCATGAGAATGTATCGCGGATGCGCCAGCAACTCGACATAGTCATGGGTCGGTATCCTTGGGTGCAGATGGTGCTGTTCAGCGAGCTCGCGCCCCATGGGCCGCTGTCCCGCTACGCGCAGCCTTTGCCGAACGCCGCCGAAGCTGTGTTCCAGGAAATGGCGGCCAAGTATGAAATCTGGCTGCTGCCCGGCTCGCAGTATGAGCGGGGCCCGCATGGGGAGATCTACAATACCGCCTCGGTGATCAACCCGAGCGGCGAGGTGGCGGCGCGCTATCGAAAGATGTTCCCTTTCCGCCCCTACGAAGAAGGGATCGCGCCGGGAACTTCGTTCTGCGTCTTCGATGTGCCGGCGGTCGGTCGATTCGGCGTGTCGATCTGTTACGACATCTGGTTCCCGGAGACAACCCGCACGTTGACTGCGATGGGCGCCGAGGTGCTGTTGCACCCGGTGCTGACCGGCTCCATAGACCGCGAGGTGGAACTGTCGATCGCCCGTGCCACCGCGGCCCAGTTCCAATGCTATGTCTTCGATATCAACGGGGTAGGTGCGGGGGGAGTCGGGCGTTCCTGCGTCATCGACCCCGCTGGCCACGTCTTGCATCAGGCCGGCGGCGAGGAGGAGATCATTCCGATCGAGATCGACTTGACCCAGGTCCGTCGCCAACGCGAAATCGGCATTCGTGGCTTGGGGCAGGTGCTCAAGAGTTTTCGCGACCGGCCGACCGAGTTTTCCGTCTACCACCGGTCGGCGGGCCTCGATTCCTATCTCGGCACGCTGGGGCCCCTTCGGATGCCGGTGCGCGGAGCTGGAGCGGGACTTGATCTGGCATCTTCGCCGCTCGTCGCCGCAGCGCAAGCGGCGCCTACAGGAGGAGGCGAAGATACCGAGACTGCGGCAACGGATCGCGATGTCCAAGTGATGCCCGCCGCTCAGTAGCGCCCGCGAA
>DASPGI010000093.1:0-31668 GCA_035620695.1 Alphaproteobacteria bacterium | reverse complement strand
TGACCCTCGGCACGGCCGGCAATGTCCGCATGACGACCCTGAAGGCGTTTCCCGAGACGAGCTACCGGCAGATCATCGGCGCCCTCGACTAGGGTCGTCGCGGTCAAGCCGGGCGCAAGCTCTTCGCCACCTGGTGCATGGCTGCAACGGCGGAGAGATAGGCACCGTGCGCGGTGGCGTGGAACTCCGTCGAAGTCGCTTCGCCGGCGAAGAACAAGCGGTCGTCGATTGGCCGCGCCAATTCCGCGCGCTGTCGTCCCTGGCCGGGCAGGGCGGCGGAGTAGGAGCCCTTCGTCCACGGATCGCCTGCCCAGGCGGTGACGATGTGCCGGACCAAATGCCTGGTGATGCGGCTGCCGAAGACCTTTACCAGCTTCTCCTTTGCCAGGTCGACCGCCACGGCCTGCCCGGCGCGCTCCAGCCAGAGGGCATGGCGGCCGCCGGTGAAGGCGACCGCGACAGGCTGGCCGAAGGGCCGGAAGCTGAAGCCGATCGGCTCCTCGCCCGGGAGCAGGATGGCAGCGCCGCCCGGGCAATCGGGCCCGAACGGATCCTGATCGAATAGGAGGCCGATCCGGTTATGCGTCCCCAGCGGCAGGCCGGCAATCGCCGCCAGCTTCCAGTCGGGTAGGACGGGATCGAACCTGATGTCGCCAGCGCCAAGCACCCCAGTCGAGACCGTGATCAGGACGCGGCGCGCCTTGACGGCGCCCTTCTGGGTCTCGAGCTCGATCGCGCGCCCGGCCCAGCCGACGCGGGTGACGGCGCAATTCAGCACGACCGGGACATCCACTCCGAAGCGGTGAATCAGCGCACCGAACCCTTCCTTGATCGGCCAGTTTTCGTCCGTGTCGTGATAGTTGAGGACATCCTCCACCGAGACTTGGTCGGAATCCGCGGCATTCGCGATGGAAGACCAATAGTCGAGGAGCGGCGTCCAACGCCCCTCCCGCTCCGTGGCTTCCGCGATCGAAACCGCGCGGCCCGCCCTCGCCGCGGCCAAGACGGCGGCATGGCTGCGCTCCCAGAACGCATCGCGGGATGCGAAATCTTTCTCGCTGGCCCAGTCGCCATCGATCCACAGCCCGCGCGGAAATGTACCTTTGCGGTAGGTGAAACCGAATTGATCGGCAATCGCGACATAGGGGTTGAGGCTGGCGGTGTGCATCCAATGGCAGCCGAGGTCGAAGGCAATGCCGGGCGCCAGCTCCTCGGTATAGGCTCGCCCGCCGATCCGGTGCGAGGCTTCCAGGACGACATAGTCGAGCCCAAGCGCCCGCGCCGTCTTCGCAGCCGCGATCCCGGCCGATCCCGCCCCGACAATGGCTACGTCGTGGATCGCGCTTGCTCCTGACACGGGGTTGAACTTCCTTGCTGGTTGGTCCTGCGGTCATGCTTGTCTAAGCGAGGCGGAGGCACTGCGGCAAGGTCGACCGGCGCCGCGGCTTCGAAGCCCAAAGGCCGGATTCTTCCTCCTTGGCTTAGGCCCGTCGATCTGCTAACGGCCCGATTTTCCATGGTCATGGCGGAGGGGCGAACATGGAGCGATTGATCGAGGGCTACCGCCGGTTTCGCGAGACCACCTTTCGCGAGCATCGTGCCCTCTACGATGCGCTGGTCTCGCAGGGCCAAGCGCCGCGCGCCATGGTGATTGGCTGCTCCGACTCGCGCGTAGACCCCGCCATCCTGTTCGGGACCGAGCCCGGCGAAATTTTCGTCGTCCGCAACGTCGCCAATCTGGTACCGCCCTACGCACCCAGCCTCGACCACCACAGCACCAGCGCGGCGTTGGAGTTCGCCGTGCGATCGTTGAAAGTGAAGCATGTTATCGTACTCGGTCATGCCCGATGCGGCGGCATTGCGGCACTGCTCGACGCTTCCGGCACGCTGGGCGGCGACTTCATACGGCCGTGGATGCAGATCGCTGCGCCGGCGCGCAAGCGGGCCTTGGCGGAGGCAAGCGCCAGCGGATCGGATCCTCAACGGTGCTGCGAGCATGAGGCGATCAAGGTCTCACTTGCCAATCTCAAGAGCTTCCCCTGGATTGCCGAAGGCGTCCGCACCGGGGATCTGCAGCTTCACGGCTGGTATTTCGATCTGGCGACGGGGGAGCTGCTGCGGCTGTCGAAGGGGCATTTTGATCGAATTTAGACGCATTGAAAATTACCTGCTTCTTAGCGTAATATGCTCATACTATAGAAATATAAAATCTACCTGTAATAACGATTTGACTAGAATCCGCCAACAAGCATGAAGAAGACGGTCTTTGCTCTCATCCTCGTTTCGCTGATCCTTTCGCCCCTGGCGGCGGCCGAGCTCATGGCCCGCTGGATCGGGCTCGGCGAGCCGATCGTCTACGCAACCAACGCGGCCTTCCGATACGCGCCGATCCCGCGTCAGCACGTCGTGCGCCGAGGCGGCGCCTCCGTCACGATCGGGCCGGAAGGGCTGCGCGGGGTCGAACCCTGGGGTGAGCCCGCCGATCATCGCATCCTCTTCCTAGGCGACAGCGTCACCTGGGGTGGCACCAATACGGATGATGAGAAACTGTTCGCGCATTTGACCTGCGCGGAGTTGGAGGCGCGGCTGACGCAGAATTTCGTCTGCGGCAATGCCGGCGTGAACGGTTATGGCACCGAGAACATGATTGCCCGATTGCGCTACGACCCCAATCTGGCGCCCGCCGACACGGTTGTCGTGACCCTGATCTCGGTGGATCCGATTCGCGGCACCAGCGATCTGGCGTCGGCGCATTTTTTCTCGCGCCCGCCCGCGGGGCCTCTGCGCGGCCTCTGGGAAGTGGCGGCCTTTGGTGCGTTCAAGACCGCCGCCCTCCTGCGTTGGGGAGCGGGCTCCTATGACAGCCGCTTGGATATCCCCGTGGCGAAGGACGCGCTGCAACGCCTCTATGCCGAGTTGCGCCGGCTCGAGGAGAGCGGCAAATCGGTACTGATCGTGTTTTCGCCGCACAAGGATGAGTTCGAGGGCGACCCCGACGCGCTCGATGCCGCGGTGCGCGCCGATCTCGCCACCAGCGGCTTCAAGTTCCTCGATCTGACCGAACCGATGCGGGCGGAGATTTCCCGCAGAGTCTACCAGGACAATGTGCACCTCAACGAGCTTGGCCATGCCCTCTATGGCGGCTGGATCGCCGACGCGCTCTCGCCCTTGATGCTCGCCGAATCCTCGGCGCGGAGCGCCGCGCAATGACCGACACGGCAGCCGGCCGAAAATGATCTCACTGGTTCGGGAGCTCTGGCTGTTCATGCGCGAGCGCCGTAAATTTCTGCTGGCGCCGGTGTTTATCGTGCTGCTCCTGGTCGGTGGACTTCTTGCGCTGGCGCAGGGAGCGGCGGCGCCCTTCATCTATGCCTTGTTCTGAATCACGATTTGCCTTGGCGCGGCTGCAAGCAGGCCATGCAGCCGTGCCGGATCGACATCCTTCGGCTTGCGAACAAGGACTGTATCGACTCACCAACTATAGGAATTCACACATGAAACTCTACTACACTCCGGGCGCATGCTCTCTCTCCCCCCATATTGTGCTCCGCGAGGCGGGCGTGCCCATCACTCTTGAACGCGTCGATCTGGCAACCAAGAAGACCGAGAGCGGCGCCGACTTCACCGCCATCAATCCGAAGGGCCAGGTTCCGGCGCTGCAACTCGACACTGGCGATATTCTGACGGAAGGGGCCGTGATCGTGCAGTACATCGCCGACCGGAAGCCCGAATCCGGCCTCGTTCCGCCTGCCGGCTCCATAGAGCGCTATCGCGTGCAGGAGTGGTTGAACTACATCGCCTGCGAGGTGCACAAGACCTTTGCTCCGTTGTTCAACCCCAAAACGCCGGAGGCATCGCGCCAGATCAACAAGGAAAGGCTGGCGAGCCAGTTCGGCTATCTCGATCGGCATCTCGCGAAAAACCAGCATCTCGCGGGATCGAAGTTCACCGCGGCCGACGCCTACGCCTTCACGGTGATCAGCTGGTCGCGCCTGCCGATGGTGGCGATCGATCTCTCGCGCTGGCCGAACCTTTCGGCCTTTATGGGCAAGATCGCCGCCCGCCCGAAGGTTGAGGAAGCGATGAAGGCGGAGGGCCTAAAAGCCTGAACGAGCGTGACCGCGGGGACCGCCCAGCCCGGGTGGTCCCCAGGCGGACTCTCGATATGGCGCCCTAGCTTCCACACCGAGACTGCGCTGCGGCTATAGGTGCATCATGCGCAGCCGCGAACCGGGCCAGCTCTTCGGCTGAGATTGCGTAGCTGACCTGGCCCGCTTGCGCGGCATCGACGGCAATATAGGTGTTGATGCCCACGAGGCGACCGCAACCATCGACCAGCGGCCCGCCGCTATTGCCTTGTAGAATGCGCCCCGAATGGGCGATTACGGCAAGGCCCTGCGGAGAACGCTGCAACGCCTGGACTTCTCCGCGATTGAGCACCAGCTCGGGGGCGGCGGTGATGTCGCCGCCGAGCAGCGCCCGAAACCCGGCATCATGGACGATGGTGAGCCCCGGATAACCGGCTGCGACAACGGGCATCAACGGCTCGGTCGCGGCTGAGAGGCTGAGGGTACGCCGCGCCGGGCCACCATCGACACGCACCAGCGCGAAATCCGCCTCGCCTTGCGTCCCTGAAGGAGAGGCCGCCACCACCGTGCCGGGATAGACCCGTCCCAGGCTCTTGCTGGTCACATAGACGCTACCCTGGGACCGCTCGACGGCGTGGCGGTTAGTGACGAGGAGATTGGGTGCGATGAAGAAGCCGCTGGCGCTGCCGTCCTCGGATAAGACCAATGCGGTCACCTCGTTGAGCAGCGTCACCAGCTCTCGGGTGGAGAGCGTGGGCCGTTCAACCAGAGAGGCGTTGTCTTCGCCTTCTGATGCGGCGGGTGCTGGGCGTGGCGGGGCCGGTGTGAGAGCGGCGGCGGAGGATCCTGGTCCGCCCGCCGAGGGGAGCGACCGATCTGCGGCCGAAGAAGGGCATTCCGGAAGCGGCTCGGCCTGAAGGGCAGCGATCTGCCGCTCCAGCTCCGCGTTGCGCGCCAATCGTTCTTCAAGAACAGGCCGTTGCGCGGAACCTCCCCTCGCCGACCAGTCCCGCCAAGCGAGAACCGCGACCAACGCAAGGATGACAGCCACCGCGGCCGCAAATGCGGCGATCCAGGCGGGCGTCCATCCCTTTCGCCAATTCGAACCCTTTGCGCTCGTCTCCGTCGCCGTCATTGCCCGGTCGCTCCCGGAGCGATTGTACTTTCATTTTCACTGCAAGTAATCTCATGTCTCGCACATATGCGGAAAACTGCGCAACGGGCTTATCGCGTGACCCAGACGAGGCTTATCAAAACCACGCCTCTCGTCGGCTTGAGGCCGCTGGGGCTCCATGGCCAGCCGGCGATCGATTCCTATCGCCAGCTTGCCGCCGTGCTGGAAACCAGGCTGGGGCCGGACCATGCGGCGCTGTTCGCTCGGCCCGAGCGGCGTCGGGATGGTGGCATCGACTGGTTCACCGACAGGCCCGGCGAGATTCGCTCTTTCGATGCGCTCGAGGAACCGCTGCGCCAGGCGCTTCAAGCCGATCTCAACCACAAGCTGGCGGATGTGGCGGGGCTCGCCCGCGCCCTCGGTGAGGGCGGAGGGGAGGGCGGCCGGCATCTCGCGAGCCTGCTTGAGCATGCCGTTGAGGTTGCGGGGCCCCAATCCCGGCTGGCGGCAGGGGATCGTCCGCTGCTGATCCTGTGGGGTTTCGCTGGCGAGCGCGTCGCGCCGGAAGTGCCTCGGCGTCAGGCGTCGTTGTTGCCGGCGTCGGCGGTTGCCGCTCTTGGCGTCACACCCTGGAGAATGAGGGGTTGGTGGCGATGGCTGCTCTTGGCGTTGCTGTTGCTGCTTGCGCTGCTGCTGGCGGCCCGGGCTTGCGCTCCGCTGCCGCTCGAGGAAGCTGCCATAGACGGGAGCGTCGAACTCGAACGCGCGGATCGACGGGGCAAAGAGCTTGAGCGTCAGCTTGCGGCGTTGCAGGTGGAGCGCGAGAAGGCGGCAGCAGCTTGCACAGTGCCACCAGATGCAGCTCTCGGTGCTGGGGAGCCGCCTTCACAGCCTGGCACCGTGGCTCGAGGCAACGCGCCGGTATCTCCCTCGGCCGACCCCCCCGTCGATCCGCTCATTGGGGGTCCAGAATTGCCGCAGCTGGCCGAGCTGCCCGAGATCGCGCAGGCGCCGGACCAGCCTTCACCGTCGGGGCAGGAGGCGGCCGAGCCGGAGCAACCTTGCATACCGCAGCGCCACCCCTCCGAGGCTCCGGAAGTGGCGCTGGTGGTGGACTCCTCCGGGAGCATGGAAGCGCCGATCGCCGGCGCGGCCAATCGCCTCGAAGCGGCGAAGCGTGCGATCGGCGAACTTCTGGACGGCCTGCCTGCCGATGTGGATGTCGGTCTGGTCGAATTCCATGATTGCGAGCGCATTCGCCGCGACCGTTTCTATTCCGGAGCCGAGCGGGGGCAGCTCAAGGCTCAGGTTCGCTCGCTGGAGCCCGACCGCGGCACACCCTTGGCGCGTGCGGTCGAGCGGGCCGGCTCGATCCTTTCCTCGCAAGTGCCAGGAGTACTCATTGTCGTAACGGACGGCGAGGACAGCTGTGGCGGTGACCCTTGTGCGAGCGCGCGGGCGATCAAGCAGAAGCGGCCGAACCTCGTCATCAACGTGATCGATATCGGGCCGGAGAGCGGCAGCCCAGCCGCGTGCATGGCCGAGATCACCGGCGGCAGGGTGTACAAGCCGGGCTCGGCGGTCCAGTTCGACCAAATGATTGCCGAGGCAGGCGGCCAGCCCGACATTCGGGAATGCCGGTGATGCTGGCCGGACCGCTGCTCGCTGAAACCCGCCTTGCAGAATTCCGGCCCCTCGGCGCAATGGGCGAGCCCGTCTATCTCGCCCATGCACGCCTCGTCGCCGCGCTGGAGCGATTGGGCGCTGCCGATTGCGCACGGTATTTCGCGCGGCCGGAGCCCGACGCGCGGCGCGAAAGTCTGTCCTGGTACGCTACGCTCGATGGTCCGGTCCGCCCCTGGGATAGCCTGTCGGAGGAGGAACGGCTTGCGGCCGAGCCGAAGATCCTTGCGATCAGGCAGCGGCTGGTGGAGCTACGCGAAACGCCTCAGTCGCTCGGCGCCCGTGAGGGACTAGCGTTTCTGCTCGGCCAGGCGGCGGTCTCGCCGGGACTGGAGCATCTCTTTCTCGTGGGCGATCAGCCGGTGCTGACTGCCTGGGGTTTCGAGGCGGAGCGCACGCGCTTTGACACGTTGTTATTTGCGCCCACCATGATCGAGCCATCGACAGGCACAGAATCGGCGTCGCTTGCCTCCGACCGGACCTGGCTTATGCGCTGGTGGTGGGCGCTGATTGCCTTGGCGCTTCTGCTCGCACTGATCTGGGTGCTCCTGGTCTGGTGGTCGGGCAGGGAAGTCTTGCTTGCCGGTTCGGAGCGGAGCCCTCAGCGATCGGAGCCGGAGAACGCAGCCCCAGCGGCACGGCCTTCGGTGCGTGAGCCCGTCGCAGAGGCTACTCCTGAAGATCCTCTGCCGCCGGTCGTCACGCCGCGCTCGGGCGAGCGTCTTGCAATTCCGGAGAAAGGGATCGAGTTTCTCGAGGGCACATGGAAGACCGAAAGCGCGCTGGTCGACCGGCGCGACGGCAAGCCAATTATCCAAACCTTCACCTTCGGCCGCAGCGGCTGGGGCGATGTCGTAACTCGCCGCAGCGACGGGGTCGAATGCCGCGGCCGGGCGCGGGCGCGGCGTACCTCGGGGGGTGGTTTGGTCATCTACGGCATTGAGCAGTCAGTCTGCAGCGACGGCGACGTCTTCGTGCCGTTTCGCCTCGAATGCGCGCCTGGGGCCGGCAGCGTCTCCGACTGCCGGGGCGTCAATGCCGATGATGGATCAAGCTACGATGTGGTGGTGCGCCGGCTTTGAAGGACTGCCGGCAGTCATCTGGATCGTCATCATTTAAGGAGATGACCCGAAGATCAGCCGGTCACCCATGCAAGATGGCATCGGTCGGCGACAGAGTGCCGCGCGCGCCCGCACCCAGGTAGGGATTGCGCGGCAGATCAGTCACTCTCCAGCCCTTCTCGGAGAAGCGCTGCCGCGCCGCCTCGTCCAAGGGCTCCTTGAAGATGCACGCCATGATGCGGTTGCGTGCCGAAAGCCCGACGGCGGAGAGCAGATCGTTGGCAAGGATGATCCCTCTGACCTTCAGATACTTCGAAGAATTGAGATTCGGCTTCTCGAACTCGAGCCCCTTCACATGGATATCTGAAATCCGCTTGACCGCCAATTGAGGCAGGTCCATGCCGAGGCACACTTTCTCAAGGTCCAGTTCGGAGATGGCATAGGCGTAGTTTCCTGTGGGCTCGTAGCGCGTCTCCTGAAAATGGCGTTGCCGGCCCAGAAGCCAGCGGACCCAGAAGATCGCCCGACGTGCGAGCGATTCCGAAGGTTCGCTTGGCTCGACGATGATCACGCCCTTCCGCGCGACCCGCAGCATCTCGTAGATCGCGAGAAACGGACGGGGACAATGGTGAAGCGCCTCCTTGATGAAGACATAGTCGAAGCTGGAGTCCGCAAAGCTCAACGTTTCGGCATTTTCGACCCGATAATCGGCAATCTTTCCGGCCGCGCGGGCTTCCTCGAGAAGGGTGTCGGATATGTCCGTTGGGAGAACATGCCTGACGCCTCGCTTTGCAATCCGGATCGAATCGAGCCCGTAACGGCCATCACCGATCGTCAGCCAGCGTTCATCCGGCGAGGCGAGAAGCTCGGCGGCCTCGTACATTCGCGCATGGCGCCAAGCGTCGGCGGTAGTGTCGTCGAACCAGGTCTCGAAGATCCTGCGCTTCTCCGCCGACTGGGCCGATTTGGCGAAGTAGCCGGCATGGCTCTGGTAAGAGGCAATGCGAAAGTCCGGTTGCTCCGGCATGTACACGGCCCCTTTCGTTCTGGATTCCATGGAATTCGGATGCGCCCCTGCTGAGGATGGACGGCGGAAGGAAAACGGCCGTTGCCTTGTTGAAGGGATTACCCAATCCAGCCAGAGCGATTTGGGATCGGATTCTGCCTTAGGTATTTTTGTATCTGAACAATTATTGATCATGTCCCACAATGAGCACTAAAATGTCGAAAGCCAGCCACCGGGCCAACCCGACATGTCGCTCAAGGATCCGCTACCACCTGCGCGCACTCTCTCTCTTATTCCGAGCAGCGGCATCCAGTTCCTGGACTTTCGCCTGAACTCGGCCGATCGGCGCTTGCCGCGCGAATGGGGCTGCTATGACGTGGCGGCCAGAGGCGCCCAGCCCAAGCCCGGCGAGTTTGCACTGGTGAGCCGCGACGATCTGTTTCTGCGTCCTGGGGGACGGGATCTTCCCGCCAAATACACCCTCGACCGACGCGCCGTACTGGAGATGTCGGAAGGGCGCTGGATGCCGATGCCGATCCTGCGGCGGATGGCGCGCAGCTTTGCGCCGGGTCCCTCGAACTGGGCGCGGTTGATGGTGATGCGACTGGAGCGCCCGGATGAGGCGGGCAACGACCTTCACCTGGTGCTTGCCTTCGACACCGCCCTGATGGAGTCGGGCGAGGGGCTACCCTATCTCGCCCCCACGCCGCGCGATGCACAGGCGGGCGAGGTTTTTACGCTGGCGGAAGAGGAGCGCGCCCTGGCCTGGTTCGTGGGCGAGCGCTGGGTCAGGTCGTGGATCCTCGAGAGCTTCCGCGAGATGCTGGAGCAGCGTCGCCAACGGCGCTCCGGCGCGCGCCGGTCGGGCTCCGTCAGTGATGAGGAATTGGCCGAGGAGCTGTCGGCGAGCGGACCAGCCGAGCCGATGCTCCGCTACCTGGCGCTCATCGATCTGCTGGCGCGCGCCGAATCGCTCCCGCAGAATTTCCGGCTGACCGATATCGTCTCGCGCCAGGATGGCTTTATCGATTGCGACCTCGTGCTGGATATCGGCAATTCACGCACCTGCGGCCTGGTGGTGGAGCGTACCTCCGAGAGAGGGGCCGATGTATCTCAGGCGACAAAGCTGGAGCTACGCGACTTGACCCTTCCCAACAGGGTCGTCAGCGACCCGTTCGAATCCAGGGTGGAGTTTGCCGAGGCGAGCTTCGGCAGTCGAAACCTCTCGCTCCTGTCCGGACGCAGCGACGCTTTCGAATGGCCGACCATGACCCGCATCGGACCGGAAGCTCAGCGCCTCGCGGGTCTGCGCAGCGGACATGAAGGGCGCTCGGGTCTGTCAAGCCCGAAGCGCTATCTCTGGGCGAACGAGCCGGTCACACAGCCATGGCGCATCAATCCCGCAACCGTGGTCGGCGAGCATGAACCTCTGGCGGTTCAAGGACCGCTGGTGGGACTGATCAACGATGCCGGTGAACCACTTCATCTACTGGATGGTGGGCAAAGCGACGGATTGCCCGCGCTGGAGCCGCGCTATTCGCGTAGCAGCCTGTTCACATTTCTTCTGACCGAGGTGCTGGCGCATGCGTTGGCGATGATCAACTCTCCTTCGCACCGCTTGCGGCGTCCGGATGGCGAGAATCCGCGTCGGCTTAAGCGGATCATCATGACCATGCCGTCGGCTCTGCCCCTAGCGGAGCGGAGAATCTTGCGCGATCGCGCAGAAGCCGCGCGCGATCTCGTCTACATGCTCCTTAAGCTCGCCCGTTCCGCCAAGGCCAGCAGCGGCGAAAATCGTCTGCCCGGCCCAATCTGGGACGTCCCCGGCATCAGCATGCCGGAAATTCTTCTGGTCTGGGATGAGGCCAGCGCTACGCAGGTCGTCTATCTCTACACGCAGATAGTAAAAAACTTCGCCGGTCATGCGCGGAGCTTCTTTTCGCTTTACCGCCGACCCGACAATCCGCAGCCGCACACGCTGAGAGTGGCGACGCTCGATATCGGCGGCGGCACCACCGATCTTGTGGTTTCCGCCTTCTCCCAAGAGGGCAGCGGCAATACCGTCACCATTTTTCCCGATCAGCTGTTCCGCGAGGGCTTCAACCTTGCCGGGGACGACCTGCTTTACCGGATCATTCAGGCTCATGTCCTGAAGGCGATCGAGCAGGCGGTCGAGGCCGCAGGTGTGCCGTCGGGGCAGGCGCTCACGACCGAGCTTTTCGGCGGCAACCGCGGAACGATGGACGTGGCCGAGCAGATGCGTCGCCAGCAATTTGCAAACCGTATCGCGGCACCCATCGCACTCGGCATGCTTGGCCGCTACGAGAGCTCGGAGGAGGTCGGCAGCGATTCTCGCCAGAGCATCTCGTTCGAGGAGTTCCTCGGAGAGGAGATGGAAGGATCGTCTGCGCTTGTCGACTGGTTCAACGCCGAGGTCGGCAAACATGGTGGGGTCGGATTCGATCTTTCCCATTTGGAGTTCGCGGTCGATCTGGCCCAGATCGCCCAGACCGTGCGCAGTGTGCTGGGTCCGATGCTGGAAGTTCTGGCCGAAATCGTCTGGCGCTACCGCTGCGACCTTCTGCTTCTTTCGGGACGGCCCTCGCGACTGCCGGCCGTTTACGAGGTATTGGCGGAGGCCTTGCCCATGTTTGTCGGCCGCATCGTGCCGCTGCATCGATTCCGAGTGGGCCCATGGTATCCGTTCCGCGACCTTCAGGCGAGGATCAACGATCCGAAGACCACGGCTGCGGTTGGTGCGATGATCTGCGCGCTTGCCGAAGGCGGGATCGAGCATTTCAACTTCCGCAGCGACCGTCTGATGCATCCACGCTCCACCGCCCGCTATATCGGGCGGCTGGACGGCAATGGCCGGATCCCTTCCGAGGATGTTTTCTACGAGTTGGATTTGGACGATCGCGAAATGGAGCTGCCCCCGCGCAGTTTCGAGTATCGCGGCGTCATGGCGCTCGGTTTCCGGCAGTTCCCCAACGAATGGTGGCCTGCAACACGGCTCTACAGCCTGGGATATTCCGGGGACGACCAACGCCGACAGCTGCATGCGATGACGCCGATCCATATCCAGCTGCGGCGGAAACGCCGGCGTCGGAGCGAGGAGTTGGGTGAGGATCTGGAGATCGATTCCGCTCTGACATCCGAAGAAAGCGGGTCGCGGCAGGTCAAGAGCCAGCTCGCGCTGAAGCTGCAGACCCTCAACGATAGCGAGGGTTACTGGCTCGATACCGGGGTGCTGCGCAGGCGATGAGTACAGAGTGGGGTCGCATCGCGGGCGAGGGCGTGGAGATGCACGCGGCTGCTCTCGCACAGGCGGCACGCGATCTTGCGGATGCGGCGGGGCTCGCCCGCGCCTGGGTGCGCGAAGTTGCACCCAAGGTGCGTCGAATTGCCGGCGAGGAGCGGTCGCTGGTTGATTTCACGCGACGGACCCAGAACGAGGCAACGAAGCTTTCAATCGCCGCAGGGCGGCGGATGTGCATAGGCGTGTTCGGCCCGAGCCAGGCGGGCAAATCCTATCTCGTCTCTCGTCTGTGCATGCGCCCTGGCACGCAGGAAGGCGGTGGTCGGTTGTTGGCAGAATTCGCCGGCCGCTCACTTGACTTCCTGCGCGAGATCAATCCGCCTGGCGACAAGGAATCCACCGGACTGGTGACCCGTTTCTCGATGCGCCGTCCCGACTGTCCGCCCGATCATCCGGTCAGCCTTCGTCTGCTCTCCGAGACCGACCTGGTGCGCATTCTCGCCAACAGCTACCTCTCGGACTTCGACGTCAACAATCTCGATTTCGAGACGGCGGAGCAGGACATCGCGCCAGTGCGTGCCTTGATGGACACGTTGCGCCAGCACACGGGGCGGTCGATGGCCGGGCATCTCGACGAGCTGGCGGTCGAGGATCTACGCCATTATTTCGAAAGTCGGTTCAAAACGCGGTTCCCGGGCCTCAGGGAAGTGGGGTACTGGGATTTCGCCCAAGCTTCGCTGCCGACCCTGCTGCTGGCCGATAGAGCGCAGTTCTACAGCGTGCTATGGGGTGGCATTGCGGAGTTCACCGAGCTGTTCCTGCTGCTTTCGGGCTGGCTCGAGCGCCTGGGCTTCGCCTCGACGGCGCATGCGGCCCTGGAATCGTTGACGCCGCGTGAGCGCAGCATCATCGATGTCGACCGGGTCAAGCTCGATCTTGGCGGCATCGAAGATGAGCGCGACACCATTTCCATGATCGCGGAGGGAGCGAACGGCCGTGCTGTGCGCGAGCGCTTGCCGCGCGGGGTGCTCTGCGCATTGGTCGCGGAGCTTCATATCGCCATGCGTGAAAGAAGCTGGCCGCTGTTCGATGAGGTCGACCTGCTCGATTTCCCGGGAGCGCGTTCGCGTGAGAAATATCGCGGCATGGGTGACCATGTCGACAACCATGAAAAGGCGGTGCGACGCCCTTACGAGTTGTTCATCCGCGGCAAGATCGCGGTCTTGTTCCAGCGCTATGGCGAGGAGCGCGAACTGACATCGATGCTGCTCTGCATGGCCGGAAGCAATGCAGAGGTGAAGGATCTCGGGAGCCTTATCCGGGAATGGGTGGCGCTCACGCACGGCGAGCGACCGGAGCAGCGGCGGGCTCAACGCAACGCGCTTTTTTTCATCCTGACCAAATCCGATCAGGACTTCATCGCAAAGGATGGCGAGGATGACGCGGCGCTGCGCAACCGCTGGCAGCGCCGCATATACGCCTCGATGGTCGAACTCTATCAGCGCGATGGCTGGCTCGACGATTGGGACGGTCGGCCCTTCCAGAACACTTTGCTGTTACGCAATCCAGGGATCGAGCAGAGCCATCTGGTCGAGTACCAGACCGAGCTGTGCGAAGGGACCGCGATGCGGGTCCAGCCGCTGATCGAGATCGGCCATGCCGGTCAGATCGAGGCGCGTCTGCCGGAGCTGCGCCGGCATTTTCTTGCCGACGAGCAGGTCAATCGCTACGTCAAGGAGCCGGCGAGGGCCTTCGATGCGCTGCTGGCGCTGAACGACGGCGGCATCGCCCATATCGCCGAGCGCGTAACGGCGGTCTGTGATGCCGCCACGAAACTGGCCCAGCTTCGCGGGCGCCTCATTGCGATCGCAGCGGAATTCCGTCGTCGCTTTGCCACCTTCCACAATGCCGGCGATTCCGGATCGCGCGAACAGAAGCGCGAGCAGGCGATCGAGGTTGCCGACCGAATCGGCCGTGGCCCTGCCGGTCCCGCCGGCTTGGCGCGGCTCAAGCGCTCCCTGGCGTTGCGCGAGGCGGATCTGCGGGAACTTTATCTAACCGTGCTCCACGATGCGCGGCCGACTTCGGAACATGAAGCTCCGGCGGCGTCTGTCGCCGGCGGCAGCATTTTCGATACACTCGAAGAGTCGGCGACCCTTCCAGTCGGCCACAACGCTGCCGATCGCGCCCAGGGCTTCGCCGAGGCAGCGATTCAGAGCTGGATCGCCCGCCTTCGGGAGGCTGCCGCCGATGCCGCAGGCCCGTTGCGCGCCGATCTTGATGCCGATCGGGCGCACTTCCTGGTGCAGGAACTGATCTCGACGGCTCAGCGTCTCGGCGTTGCAGATCGAATTGCGGAAGAAATCCGCGCGCATGGAGCGGTCACCGATGCCGACTGGGAGAATTCGGCCGAACGTGCGGCCGCCGTTGCGGCGGTTCGCATCAACGATCTTCTCGGCGATCTCGGCTATGGGTATTCGGCGCCGGATGCTCGTCCACAAGTGCCGCCGCTGCCGAGGCAAGCCAGGCGACGGGCTTTCCAGCCCCCTGAAACCTTCGACGGCTTGCCGGCGCTTGCGGGCAAAACCTATCTGCCGGCTGCAGATCATTTGTTGGATTGGCTCTCCGCCTTCGTCCAGTTGGCGCAGGACAATGTCGGCGTGTCCGGGCCGAGCGAGATCGACGAGGGGCAGAACGCGTCGCTCGGCCGGATCTTGGAACGCGCTCGCATCGAGACGCGACTCCCGATGGAGGTCTGAAGAGAGCGGTCATGCTGCAAATCGAGGTCGAGCAGGGGCCGCAAGACGGGCCGGGTTGGTGCCGGCTCAGGCTCTACGGATTGGGAAGACCCTCCAATGGGGTCGAACTGATGATCCGGCGTGCGGGAGCCGCCCGCGTTTACCTTGGCCATTCGGACTGGCAGGACAGCGAAGCTTGGCTCGAATTGGCCGCTGTCCCCGAGGGCGCGGCGCTTGTAGCGCGGCTCGGACCACCGCACACATTGCGGCTCGGCAAGGTTGCCACCGTGGAAATCCGTGCCCGGCTGCGGGGCGAGATCGATCAGCGCACACGGCTTGCCTGGCCCGCGATCATCCTGCCGGCCGAGAACGACGCCGGAGTCGATTGGCCAGCGACGCAGTCCTCTCCGACGCCATCCCCTGCGATTGCGCCCGTGATGGATCCGGTCGCGCCACCTCCCGAGTTGCGGGTTGACCCGGCCACCCGTCTTGCACCGCAAGGCGTGCCGATCCGAACGGCGTTGGGCCTGGCGGCCGCGATGCTGGCGCTCGTTTCGGCCGCCGCGGTTTGGTGGGTGCTGAACCGGGACGTGGAAGAAGCGGCTCGGCCGGCATCGGAGCGGGCATTCACCGAAGAGGCGGTGCGCTCTTTTCTTTCCGCCGATCCGGATGGATCCAGCACTTTTGCGGAGGCGGCGCTGTTCGAGGCAGCGGGCCATCCCGATCTGGCGCTGCTGCTGTACCGACATTCCGCACGTCGCGGTGAGCCGAAGGCGGCCTTGGCAATCGGACGGATGTACGACCCCGAAGGATTCGAGCCGACGAAAAGCGCCTTTGCCGCGCCCGACGCAGAGCAGGCGGCAACCTATTACGAGCAGGGCGCGCAAGCGGGCGAGGTCGAAGCGCAATTCCGCCTTGGGCGGCTGCTTCTGTCGGGGCGAACCTCAGGAGATGCGGATGTCGAGCAAGGAGCATTTTGGCTTCAGCGCGCCGCTGAACAGGGAAGCGAGGCGGCGCAGGCTGCTTTGGCGGAGCTGGAGAAACGGGTTCCCTAATGCGACTTGGAACATTCATGCTGCGTGCAGCGATCCTTGTTACTCTGGTTACGGCGACGGCTGTGGTATCGGTGGCCGAAGCGGCGCGGATACCCCTGCTGATCGCGGGCAAGAAGACGCTGTTTCAGCGCGTACTAACGCGACCCGGGGCATTAGTGACGCCCGAGCCGGGCGCGCCCGACGGAACTCCGATCCCGCCGCTTTCGATCTTCTATGTCTATGACAGAGTGATGAGCGCCGACGGCGCCGAATGGCTGGAGATCGGCGCCAATACAGTGGGGCAGGTCCGCGGCTGGGTAGCCGCCGCGTCTACGATCGAATGGCGGCAGGCCCTTGCCTTGAGCTTCGCCAATCCTGCCGGCCGGCGGCCCGTCCTGTTCTTTCGTGACGAAGCGGCGTTGCTTGATCTTGCGGAGAGGGAAGACCTTCCGCAGCGCCTCGCCGCCATATGGGCCGACCTTTCGGTATCGGGCCTTCCATCCCGTCCGGAGGTGATCGCGCGCGAGCCGGACAGCTACGTCGATATTCGCAAGCAGTTCTACCTTCTGCCGATCCTCTCCGCGCACGAAACCATTCTGGATTCCGGCTTCCGCGGCAAATCGGTGGAGGTCGCGGCGGTCAGCGCACAGGCCGAGGGGACAACGGGCGCGTCCGCGGAGGGCGGAGGGCTTTCGGAGTTTTCGGCTGCCCTGGTGTTCGTCATCGACGCTTCAACGTCGATGGGTCCCTATATCGAGGCGGCGCGCGAAGCGGTCGCAAGGATTTACGAGCAGGTCGAAAACTCCGGCCTCTCGGGCAAGGTCCGATTCGGATTGATCGGATATCGGGACGATCCGGCCGCCATCGAAGGTGTGGAGTATCTGACGCGCATCTTCGTCGATCCGGCCGACGCCGCGGATGGGAGGAGCTTTCTTGAGGAAGCCGCCGCCCTCGCGCCCTCGAAGGTCTCGACACGGACCTTCGAGGAGGACGGGCTTGCCGGCGTCATGTCCGCGGTCGAGGACATCGACTGGTCGCGCTATGGCGGCCGTTACATCATTTTCATCACCGACGCCAGCTCGCGCGGCGGCGCGCATCCCTTCAGCTCGACCGGGCTGGGCCCCGAGCAAGTCCGGGAGCGGACCTTGCAAGACCATGTCGCCCTTTATGCGCTGCATCTGCGCACACCCGAGGGACGCAAGGATCACGCGACGGCCGAGAAGCAGTACCGCACCCTCAGCGACTATCCGGGCGTCGGCTCGCTTTATTTTCCGGTTGAGGCCGGAGATGTCGAGCTCTTCCGCCGCAATGTCGCGGCGTTGGCTGAGGCGGTGGTTGATCAGGTCGCGGCGGCTTCGCGGGGCGAGCCGGCGGCCGGCGCCTCGGGCGAGGAGTCCAAGGCGCAAGACCAGGCCGAGGAGTTGCGGCGTAAGGCAGCGAAGCTGGGCCACGCCATGCAGCTGATCTATTTGGGGCGTGCGCGCAAAACCAGCGCGCCGCCGCTGATCCGCGCCTGGGCGCTCGATCGCGATCTCGACAATCCTGCGGTGCAGGCGCTCGAGGTGCGTGTGCTGCTGACCAAGAACCAGCTCGGTGACCTCCAGGCGGCGCTGCGAGAAATCGTGACTGTCGGCATCGCCACCGAGACCAGCCGCAGTCGGTTCTTCGATCAGCTCCGCAGCGCGGTCGCTGCGTTCAGCCGCGATCCGAACCAGGTCGGCAAGTCTGATTCCGCCAGTTTGGGGGAGCTTGGGCTTCTCGGCGAGTATCTGGAGGATCTGCCCTATCGCAGCCGCGTGCTGGCCTTGGATGAAGCCAGTTGGAACCGCTGGAGCATCGGCGAGCAGGTGGCATTTCTCGACGATCTTACCGCCCGCATCCGCCTCTACCAGCGCTTTCACGACGATGTGGATAATTGGGTCGCGCTCGACGGCGGAGCTTCGCCGGGCGATGCGGTCTATCCGGTGCCGCTCTCGGCTTTGCCGTGACGCTCGCGCGCACGCTCGGAGCCGCGTTGGATGAAGAGGCGGTCGCCGATCTGGAGCAGGTGCGGCGCGAGCGTGGATCGGGCTCGGAAACCTTCCGGCTCGAGATCGAGCGGTTCCGGATCGCTCCCCGCGAATGCATTGCAATCGTCGGACCAAGCGGCTCCGGCAAGAGCACTTTTCTCGATCTGCTCTCATTGAGCCTGGCGCCGAGCGCGGCTTCCCGCTTTCGCCTGGGTGCCGAGGGCGAGGATATTGTCAGCCTGTGGCGGAGGCGTGATGCGAAAGCGATGGCGCGGCTGCGCCGAACCCAGATCGGGTATGTTCTGCAAAGTGGCGCGCTGTTGCCTTTCTTGAGCGCCGCGGAGAATGTGGCGCTGCCGCTGCGATTGACCGGTCGAATGCGGGAGCCCGAGCGCGCCAGAGTGCGGGCTCTGCTCGCACAGTTGGGATTGGAGCGCGTCTCTCGGCACATGCCCGCGCAACTGTCCATTGGTCAGCGCCAGCGGGTCGCGGTCGCGCGCGCGCTCGTGCATCGCCCGAGGATCGTGCTCGCCGACGAGCCGACTGCCTCGCTCGATGCGGAGGCGGCGTCGGCGGTGATGACGCTCCTGGTGGAGCTTGCGGGTGTCGAGGGCGCAGCCGTTCTTCTCGTCTCCCATGATGAACTACTCTCGGCGCGTCACGGTTTTGCCGTTGTGGCTTGCCGGCCCGTGCCGAGCGTGGCGGGTTTGAGCCGCAGCGTGATCCGGCGGGACACATGAAACGCCGGCTCGAGATCATTCGCCTGGCCTGGGCCGATCTGCGGCATGACCGGCTGGTCAGCCTCTGCCAGGTGATCCTGGTAATGGCAGTGGTGGCGCCCTTGCTCCTGCTCTTCGCTCTGAAGAACGGAGTGGCCACCAGCCTTATCGGCGAGCTGGAGCGCGATCCGGAGACGCTGCGGCTGCGCCCGGTTGGTTCCTACCGGCTCGGACCGGACTTCTTTGCGGATCTGACGGCGCGGCCGGAAAGCGGATTCCTTGTCCCGGCGACCCGGCCGATCGCGGCGCAAATCTATTTGCGTCGGCAAGGCGAGGAGCGCACGGCGCGACTGATCGATGCGCAGATGATTCCGACAACCGAGGGCGATCCGCTCGAGGAGGGCGCTGGCGCTCTAGCGGGTCCCGATGGCGTGATCGCGATCAGCGCTAAAGCCGCGCGCGAGCTGGCGGCCGAGGCCGACGATCGCCTGATCGGTCGTATCGAGCGCAACCGCGGGGGGCGTCCCGAAGCCGCTGAATTTCCACTGCAGGTCCGTCGCGTACTGCCCGAGCGGCTCGATGGGGCCGCCACCGTCTATGTCGATCTGACCCTGCTGGTCCAGGCCGAGCGCTACCGTGACGGCTATGCCGTGCCCGCTTTCTCGGCTGAGGGAGATAGGCCCTGGAGCGAGATCGGAGAGTTCGCGAGCTTTCGCCTCTATGCGCGCGAGCTGGGCCAGGTGGCGCCCTTGGCGGCGCATCTGCGCACACTCGGCATCGAGGTCAAGACCGAGGCTGCCCAGATAGAGGCCGTGATGGCGCTCGACCGCAATCTTGATGCGGTCCTCGGCATGATCGGCGCGGTGGCGGGGCTGGGGCTGCTTGGTTCCTTGCTTGCAGGCATGGTCGCCGGGGTGGAGCGCAAGCGGCGCGCTCTGGCGGCTCTCGCGCTGCTCGGATGCGAGCGGGAACGTCTCTCTTTTTTTCCGGTGGCGCAGGCGGCGATCCTTGCTGCTGCGGGAGCAGCCGCCTCGCTTGCGCTCTATGTTGTCGCCGCCTGGCTGGTCAATCGCTATTTCGGCCCGATCGGCGGAGCCGGCATGGGGGCTGCTCGCCTAAGCCCCGGCCAGCTTCTCGGCGCGCTCTTGCTCGCAATATCGGCGCCGTTGCTACCCGCGTTCGTCGCGGGGCGAAGGGTCACGCAGATAGAACCCGCGGAGGCGCTTCGTGAACTCTGAACGACGCTGCCGGCGCGCTACGATCTCCTGCCTCATGCTGGTGTTTGCGCTCGAGGCTCGCGCGCAGGACTGGCCGGTACGCTATGTCAATCCGAAACCGCTGTCGGACGATATCATCCTGCCGATGCCCTGCGGGGGCGCGATGGCGTTTCGTCCCATACCAGTACCGGCCGATGGACTGCTCGGCGACCGGCGGGTGACGCTTGGCGGGGCGGACGAACGCTTTGCCTTTTCCGAGGGCAGCCGGCAGGCCCATCTCGCTGGCTCCTTCGGCGGAGGCGCCGGCGGCCGTTTGCTCTATCTGGGCAAGTACGAGGTAACGGCCGATCAATACCGGACCTTGACCGAGCCGAGTTGTTCCATGCCCTCGAATTCCGGGCGGTTGCCAAAAACGGCGCTGGCCTGGTCCGAGGCTATGGAATTTGCGACCCTCTACACCGAATGGCTCTACGCCCATGCTCCCGATCGGCTGCCGTCCGCGGATGGCGTCAAGGCGTTCCTACGCCTGCCGAGCGAGGCCGAGTGGGAGTATGCTGCTCGGGGCGGCGCGGCGGTCGGCGAGGGGGAGTTTCTCGCCGAACGTTTTCCGATGCCGGAGGGGATTCAGAACTATGTCTGGTTCGGCAGTCCGGCCTCATCGGATTTCAAGCTGCAGCCGGTCGGACTCCTGAAAGCGAACCCGGCAGGCTTGCACGACATGCTCGGAAATGCCGGCGAGTTCGTGCTCGATTCCTACAGTCTTGCCAAGGGCTCGCGCCTGCACGGCCAGCTCGGCGGCATCACCGTCAAGGGCGGCGACTATCTGACGCCGGAGGATGCGATCCGCTCCGCCCAGCGGGAGGAGATGATACCCTTCGACGGCAATGGACGGCGGCGGGTGGAAAGCGTCGGTTTTCGGCTCCTGCTCTCGCTGCCGGTCCTATCCAGTCCCGCGAGGCTCGAAGCGATCCGCGCGGAATCGGCGGCGCTGCCGCGAAGTCCGGCGCTCGTGGCAGGAGCGAGACTGGAGGATCCGCTTGCCGAGTTCAACGCGCTTATCGCTGCCACGGAGGACGGCGCTTTCCGTGAGCGGCTGCGAGGCCTGAAATCGGTGGTTCAGGCCAATATTATCAGCCGCAACGAGCAGCGCGACCGCGCCGCCCGTAACCTCCTCAGATTTGGCGCGATCCTGGCTAAGCGCATCGACGATGTTGTGCGCATCGTAGCTGGTCGGCGCGCGGCGGCGGCGGCGCTGCGCAAGGCGGTCGCGGATGGCGACACCCTTGCCGCCGTCGAACGGCAGATCCAGTCGGACGAGGCTATCCTCTTAGAGAATGTAAGCGCCTATCGCGACACGATCGCGGAGATGATCCAGGACTATCCCTCCGCCATCGTCGACCGCCAGTTGCCGGTCGTCGCCGAGGAGCTGAAAGCCCGCCGCCTAGCCCAGCTCGTGCCCTTCGCCGAACGTTTTCGCAATCACATTCTTGTGTTCGAAAGGAATGGAGGGCTCGGCGAGGAAGAGATATTGCGGAGTTTCCGGTGAAGTAAGGCCAGCGATCATAAATCACAACCAAAGGGCGCTGCCTGCACTTTACCACAGCCTACAGATTCATTAGCATAGTTTGAGTATTTCAGAACTGGGACTCCCACATGTTCCGATCATGCTTGTTGAGGCGCGCGGTTGCCCTGGCGCTTGCCATCGGCCTCACTGCCTGCGCCACCATGCGGGCCTCGTCCGGGGATACTGCCGGTCTCACGCCCGATGAAATAGCGCTGAGGGAGCAGAGCGCGAGTTTCATTGCGCAGAATGTGTTCGAGGGCGCCGTAGTCAATGCGGCCATCGGCTGCGCCATCGGCGCGATCCTGATCTATGCCCTGACCGGAGAGGGTGATGACGCGCTGGTTGGGTGTGGCGTCGGCGGGGCGGCGGGGGCGGTCTATGGCGGGGTCGATGGTTATGTCGCGGCCAAGCGGACTGAGGCGGCGGAATCCGAGCTTGCCGCCATCCGGGGCATGACCGCCGATGTGCGGGCCGAGAACGAGAAGCTGGCGCGCCTGGTCGAAAGCTCGCAGCGTGTGGCCGAAAACGATCGCCGCCGTATAGACGAGTTGAAAATGCGAATTGACGCCAAGCAGATCACCGTTGAGCAGGCGCGTGCGGAGGCCAGCCTGGTGCGCGAGAACACCGCGCAGATCGAAGGCGTCTTGGCAGAGGCGCGGACGCGACGCGACAATTATCTGCAAGCGCGCGCCGAGCTCGCCTCTTCCGATGCGGGGGAGTTGGACCGGGAAATAGCCAGGTTGAGTGGTGAGATCGCCGAGCTTGAAACGCAGCTCACCCTGGTCAACAGCTCGCTGCAGGTCAGCGGCCTCTCCTGAGGAGCCTCGTCGATGCGGGCAAGATCCAACTTCCTGGCAACTGCGCTCGTGCTGATGCTGTCGGGATGCACCTACAGCCAGACCAAGGAACGGCTTGCCCGTACCGAGGCCGAGATCGAGCAGGCCAAGATCGAGCTCGAGAATGCCGAGGACGAGCAGCTCGGGCTGGAGCGCGACCAACAGCGCGCAACCGAACAGCAGCAGCTTGCTCGAGCCGAGGTCGAACGACTGCAGAGCGAATTGACTGCGCTCGATGCTGCCCTTTATAGCGCAGAGACCGATCTCGATCGGGCCAACCGGGACAACAAGATCTCGCGCGAGCGCTACGGGGAGCTCCGGCGGGAATTCGATCAGCTCCGCTTCGAGGAGGACGCAACCCGGCTCTCCTCCGCGCCGGATGCGGAGAAGCAGAAGAAACTCGCCGATCTGCGGAAGCGAAAGCTGGGTCTCATCGAGGCCATACGGACCTTGGGAAGCAGTTAGGACGTGGACTCCGCGTAGCAATTTTCGGTTCTGGAATCACATCCATACCGACGGCATCAATCCGCCATTTCCGCAGTTGGAAGGAATGCGGACTAAACGCGGACGCGGCTTTTGGGTCGGGTTTAACCCAAGACGGACTTACGAATGAGTGCCCTGATTGATGGATGGCCTATTCGTCACCTACCGCTTCCCTCGTGACTACTGGAGCCGGGTCTGGGCACCCACCTTGGGAGCAGAGACTCAAGAGAAATCCAACCCGGACGCGATTGAGAACTTGAGAAGTGATGCGGTCGAGTCAGACAGCGATGGCGGCCAGGTCACGACCGCCATCGCCTTAAATCGGTCAGCGATAAGCTCCCTTTCCGGCTGGCTTCACCCACACGAGTGTAGCAACCAGATAGACGAGGCCGCCGATAAGAGCGGTAGGCAAGGATGCAGTTATGTATTCATAAGGCGAATGGCTCGCATAGCTCACCGGGTTGAGCAGATAGAGGTAGGTCGCAAAGCCAGCTGCCATGCCCAAGATGGCCGCTGGATTGAACCCGCCCCAGTAGTAGTACGGCGTTCCTTCGCCGCTGGTGAACACACCACGGATGTTGATCCGCTGCTTTCGCAGGATCAAGTAGTCGACGATCTGGATAGCACAGAGCGGCGCAAAGAAGACGCCGATGAAGGCCAGGAAGGTGCCGAAATTCGAGAAGAAAAGCTCTGGGACGATGATGCTGACCATGGCCACCGGGATAAGCCCGAGGAGCAGCACAATCCACCACCTAGTTCGCGACAGGAATGGGACTTGCCGCAGCCCGATTCCGGTGGCGTAGACGCCCGCAATGGAGGTGCCCAGATTTGCGGCGATCACGAACAAGAGTGCGATCACGCCATAGACTGTTCCGCCTAGCTGGACCAACCAGGCGGAGGGATCGGAAATCTGCAGCGCGAGAATCGCTGCCAGTCCGACCACGCTCAAGATCGGCACGGGTAGACCCATGCCCAGCATCGAAGGCAACGTAGCTGTGTGTGCGTCCGGCGCTTCCCGAACCATGGCGCCAATATAAGGCCACCAGCTGAGCAGGCTTACGATGCCGATCTCGATGCCCGTCACATAGTCCCATTGGAGACTGCCGGATGCATAAGCGGGCTTTGCGGCTGCAATCGCATCCGCCTGATTGGTCAGCAGTAGCACCATCATCCATGCGCCGATCCCGACAATGAAGAAGAAAAGGATCGTCGAAACCCGCTCCAAGCCCGACGCACCCCGCAACAGTACGAGAAACACGAAGACGCAGGCCAAAGCGGACGTGACTTTGACCACCATGGGCGATGCTTCCGGGGTGATCACTCCGATCGTCGCCAGGAGTTGGGCGGCCGATTTGCCGAAAAATATCAGCAGTAGCGAGTTCCAGCCGATGATCGAGGCATATTGCAAGAAGACGGTGATAATCCACCCTCGGTCGCCAAATTGAGGCTTGGCTGATGCAATCGAATCGATGCCGTACCGCGTAGCGGTCGGCACTACCGCCAGCGTAACGATGAGCATACCGATCATGCTGCCGGCCGTCATAGCGGCGAACCCCATCTTGAGGTTCAGGTAGTAGCCGACATACTCGCCGATGATGTAGCACCAGGTCGCTGCGGCAGCGACGAGGAGCACGACGAAAAGCTGCCGCTGCGTCCAATGCCGGTCGGCTTTGGTAAGAGGCCAGCCCGATTGCTCTATGCCCGCCTCTGCTGCGGTTGTCAGATTGGCGTCCACGGCGGTCATGACATCCACCCCCATATCAAGAGCAGGATGGGCCCGACGATGCCGAGGATAATCAGCCAGATCCAGTCTCTGCCGGTGAAGCCGGACCTCTGATTCGCCGTTGACTCGAGCGCAGCGATTCTACGTTCGAGATCAGGATGCAAGCTGGGTGAAGACATTTTTTCCTCCATCGCTCATTGGCAGCCTCATACGGCCCGTTTGAAGGCTTCCTTGTCGGAATAGGGGAACCACCAGAAATCGTGTGGCGCGCAGGCTGGGTCGATCATCGCCAGCTTCGTGTGCCGGAAGGAGTCGAGGCCCTCCGAACCGAGCTGGCGTCCCATGCCGGATTGCTTGCGCCCGCCGAAAGGCCCCGCGTCATTGTCGAGCAATGGCGCATTGACCCACACCATCCCCGCTTCAAGCTCGTTGACCGCGCGGATGCTCTCCTCAAGATCCTTGGTGTAGATGGTCGAGCCCAGGCCGTAGCGCGAGCGATTTGCCAGTCCGATCGCCTCATCGAAGCTCTTGACACGGCAGACCGGCATTACCGGGCCGAAGGTCTCATCATTCATGATCTCCATGTCCGGCGAGACATCGGAGAGTACGGTCGCGTCTACGAACCAGCCTTTGTTGAATGCTGCGGGCCGGCTGCCGCCGATCTCGACTTTTGCGCCCTGCTCGACGGCGCGTCGGAGCATACCCTCGTACTTTTCGCGCTGACGCTGGGAGACGAGCGGGCCCATATCGACCTTGTCGAGGCCATTGCCGATCCTGAGCTTTTTCGTTTCGGCGGTTACGCGAGCGATGAACTCGTCGTGAATACTCTCATGCACGTAGAAGCGCTCCGCGGCAGCGCAGACCTGCCCGCAGTTCAGATAGGCCCCAAACGCCGCACCACGCGCCGCAATGTCCAACGGCGCGGACGGCATAACGATAAACGGATCGTTGCCCGAGCTCTCCACAAGACAGCGCTTGTATTGGCGTGCGCAGGCTTCGGCTACGGTGCGCCCGGTTTCGATACCGCCCGTGAACGCCACCATGTGGGTCTCGTCGTGGGCAACCAGCTGTTGTGCGACTCGCGGCCCGCCCGGCAAGCATTGCATCAGTCCCTCGGGCAAGAGCTTGAAGGCCTCAAGGAACTTCAATGTGGTGAGCGTTGTCAGTTCCGATGGCTTGACAATGACGGCGTTGCCGCAAGCCAGTGCCGCCGCTGCCTGCCAGCACAAGAGGCAGAGCGGGTAGTTGAAGGGCATGATGATGACGCAGGTACCGAGCGGGTCCTTCACAGTGAAGTGGAACTGCCCGTCCGTGGCAGGCCCAATCACCTTTCCCGCCTCGTGCCGTGCGACCTCCGCATAATAGTCGATCGCCGTAATTGACCAGGCGCATTCGTCGAAAGACTCCTTGTAAGGTTTTCCCATCTCGCGCGTGAGCATCTCGGCGATGACCGGTTGCAGACGCTTCAACTCATGCGCGATCTCGTGCAAGAGCTCGGCACGGCGCAGCGCGTTCACCTTCCGCCATTTGCGCTGAGCCTGATTGGCGATGCGGATTGCCTCCTCGACTTCGGCTTCCGTCGTATCCGGGATCTGTCCCACCCGGTCTTCCGTTGCCGGGTCGATCACATCATAGCCGCCGGCCGCGTCGCTCCTGCGGATCTGAGATCCGAGCATTAGCTTGCCGCTCAATACCGAAAAGGCCTCCAAGGCGCCCATGCTCATCTCCTCTCGTTGATCTTAGGTCCGGACCCTTTCAATGCCTGGGTTATAGAGTGGCTTGAGCGAAGTGCATACCTCCAGGCCGGCATCACATCGCGGGTCTCGATTTCGAATTCCCCTGCACAGACACCCGCCATAATGCTCCAACTGGACGAGAAGGGTGACCCCACCTTTCTCATGTTATCCTAATCCCTTCGGGGACCCAGCGGCAGGTGCGCTTTGAGGGCCCCGGCCTGACAAGAGCCGCGGCGGGCGAGATCCTGCGATTGCCATCTGACTTTGCTGTCTTCACGGCCCCTGGGCCCTTTGAGGCGGCGACCGACCTTAAAAATCTTGTGAGCAGCCGCGCAAGGCCGAGCTGCCAAAGTAGGGTGCGTCACTTCCGCAGTTGGCACGAGGCCGACCTGTCAAGTGACCCAGCACTAAATATCGCTGATGAGGGGTAAACGGACTAGGCGCGGGCATGATGACCAGCAAAACCATGTTGAGGTCGAGCCGGAGGGCTAAGCTTTCCACTCGCTGCGGAAGGTTATCGCTGATTACGTACGAAGCTGATAAACGAGGCCCACTTCGGTTGGGAGCCCACACGGCTGATGCCTTTAACTCTGCCCGCCAAGGGTCCGGTAAGCAAAGGAGCGTACACTTTGCTTGCCGCGCATGCGTCGGTTGGGGGAGCGTGCGATTCGCCGCTTTTCAAGCGCAGCGGCAGCGGGCGGGGGGCCCCCGAAGATCCAGCCCCTCTTCAAGATGCGAGGGTAGTACTCGCAGATGGTTCGGGAGATCACTCTATGAGAGGGAATAGTGCAGATTGGAGAGGAGCCCTAAAAGACAACCTCGAAATGTGGAAAGTGGCGTTGCCCCTCCTCCTAAGCATTTTGATCGTAGGCACAGTTGCAGGATTTGCAATCGACCTAGCGCTCGATGATCCGATTACTTTCGTAGCTTGGTCTATCCTCTGCTTTGTCGCGGGAGCCGGGGCGCATTGGCGGTGGCGCAAGCCAAAACCGGCAGCTCCGAGTGAATGGTCGTGATCCTGTCGTGGCGACCTCGTCGAGGCGAGAAACAGCAACAGAATAGAATGCATACGGGCCGCCAACTGCCCGAAGACGAGTTGGCGGGCACTGCCTAATCGCGGAAAGTAGGCCAAGCCAGCGCTAGAGCCGTGGCGCGCCGAAGGCAGTGATTATGGAGGCGCAGAATGTCGGATCATGGCACGAGGCCGATCTGTCAAGGGAGTGAGCGCTATATCGGCTGATGAAGGCTAAGCGGACGAGGTCGCAGGCATGGCCGTTAGGCTGCCTCTGACCCATAGTGGACATCATCTTGTTGGCAGCGAGTGGTACCCTACATCGTCGGTACTGGCGGCGGGATGAGAATTATCTTGCCTACACGCTGCTTGGATAAGAAATCCTTCTGCGCCGTAACAATTTCACTCAGCGCGTACTGTCCGCTCACAAGCGGCCGAATCTCGCCACGCTGTAGATAGCCGATAAGGTCCGGGAAGGCATTCGGGTCCTGGGATGTGCAACCGAAGAACGTCAGATCCTTGAGATAGAGTTTGCGGAGATCAAGCTTTACCAGCGGTCCTGCGATTGCACCTGATACAGCATAGCGGCCGCGAGTCTTCAGTACTTCGATCAATTGCGGCCACTGGGGTCCACCGACCACATCGATGACGACATCCACGCTGCTCGGCCGAAGTGTCGCCATCAAGTCATCACTTCGGGCGACACAGCGGTCTGCACCAACCGACTCAAGAGCTCGGAATTTCTCAGGCGTGGCAACGGCGATGACTTGCGCGTGCCGGCGCTTGGCCAGCTGGATTGCCGCCAATCCCACGTTACCGGACGCGCCCGTGATGAGGACGGTCTCGCCGGCGCTCAGGCTCGTGCGACCAATCAGGTTTTCAGCAGTTCCATAGGAGCAGGGAACGGCGGCTAGCTCCGCATCGCTCAGCTCACACGCCACGTAGTAGGTGTCGAAAGCTGGCGCGCAGACAAACTGCGCGAAACTACCGTCCCGCTCCGATCCCAGCCATGGGGTAAACTCCCCTTTGCTTTGCGAACGAAGGCAGCTTTGGACAATGACGCGCTCACCTAATCGGGACAAAGCGACGCCCTTCCCGACCTTCACGATATAACCGCAGAGATCTGCACCCTGAATGCGCGGAAATGTCAGACCAGTCCCACTCCAATCACCAATTTCAGGTTCAATTCTGCCGTGAATCGCCTGCTCCGTGCTCTGGCCGGCTTTGAGAGAATACCAGCCGATTCGGGTATTGATGTCGGTGTTATTGATGCCCGCAGCCGCCACCCGAATCAGCACTTCGCCGTCCGACGGATCTGGCACGGGCACAGCTTCGCTATAGCGCAATTTGTCGAAGTCGCCATGCCCCAGTAATTGAACTGCGGCCATGTATCTGGGGATCGCAAGGGTTGAGCTTTCTCGATTGCCCATCGCTAAACAAGGTTGCCTAATGGTTGGAAAACTAGCGATCTCAGCGAAGCGAGGTCTTGTTCCTCTTTTCATCTGATACGGCGACGGTCGCGTATTCTTTCGCTGCGTACGCTGATAGCTCCTCCGCGAAACGCTCCGCATAAGGTGGGAGAAAACGCTGCGGATCCCAGTGCACCGCAACTCGGAATTCCAACGGCACACCGTCTTGGACGATCTTCTGAATTGTAAGGCCGCTTCCCTGGAGCCTTACGGTAGCGGGAAGAATGGCGATACCACAGCCGGCCTTCGCCAATGACAGCAGTGTGGCAGGTGCATCGCTCTCAAGGAAGATGTTTGGCCGAATATGGGCCACATGGCACGCCGCTTCGAAGAGCTCCCGGGTCCCAAACCCACGCTGCAGCAGCAGCAGCGGGATATCTTCCAGTGCACGCACTTCGATTGTGTTCCATTGTCCCCGTCGCTCACTATGGCTTATGGCGAGAAGTGGCACCACACCGACGAGTCTGGAGGCTTTGCGCAATTCGGGCTGATAGGTCGTGAACGCCAGATGCAGCGTACCGGTCCGGATCAGATCTAGAAGCATGGCCGAGTGCCCTTCGGTTAACCGGATGTCCACTCCCGGCAGAACCCGGCGAAATCGATTCAACACCGCGGGAAAGAGACGCTGCAGACTATGGGGAGTCGCTCCCACATGCAGCACGCCAGTATCACCCCGGTGCAAAACACGTGCCCGCTCCCGAAACGCCTCCGCCTCATTCAAAACTTTTCGGCCATGAGCCAGCAAATCCTCTCCGGCTCCGGTTAGGTGCAACCTGCGGCCGGCGCGTTCGAACAGCGCGACTCCCAGCTCGCTTTCCAGATCGTGAATCTGCCGCGAAAGAGCCGGCTGCGAGATGCGAACCTTATCGGCAGCCTTCGAGACGGTTCCACTCTCAGCCACAGCCACGAAGTATCGCAAGTGCCGCAGATCCATGCCTGACTATAACCGAAAGGCATGGAAATGTCGATAAATTATGCATTGGAAGCAGCGACAGCTGGGCCTTTAGCATTTTCACTATCGGGATGTCGACGGTGGCTCGGTAGACGGGGAAGGAGATAGTTCATGCTGCGGACCAAGAACGTGGCATTCGACTTGCACCAATTCATAGCCGACTGCCAGGATGCCCTGACCGAAGACCGACCGCTGAAATCGATGCGCGAGGTGGTCGCGCGCGCGGTCTCGGAACCGGCGGCCGTCATACGAGAGTTAGGCGAGCCGAAGCGAGCCCAGGTTCAAAAGCTTTATCATTCGCCGGAGCTCACGATTCTCGGTCTAGTGTGGGCACCCCACATGACCTTTATGCCCCACAATCACCGGATGTCGGCGATCATCGGGATCTACTGCGGATGTGAAGACAACGTTTTCTGGCGACGCCTCAAGAATGGATCTGGCGGCAAGGTTGAAGCTCTAGGGGCGAAGACCCTGGTCGAGAGGGATGCGGAGCCGCTAGGACGGGACATCATACATTCGGTGGTCAATCCAACTTCGAAATTCACCGGAGCGATTCATGTCTATAACGGCGATTTCTTCGGCGCCGAACGAAGCGAATGGGACTCAGAAACACTTCTAGAGCGGCCATACAATGTGGAAAACACGCTGCGCCTGTTCGAGGAAGCAAGCGCCCGATACTGCCCGACCTGATTTGGTTGGCGGGATATCCGTTTCTGGCACTCCTGCGACGTACCGGAGACCGCCAAAGAAGGTCCGGTGCCGAGGGCTTAGCTGACGAAAAACCTAAGCATTTCCGGTTTTACGTGGCTGTCTCGCTCACGCGCTCTTATGCTGCTCCGGCGCCTCTTCGAGAGGCTCCGGCGATGACACGCGATCTAATCGCCGTGGCTTGGCTCCCCACCGCCTTTGTAGTGCTCATGCGGCTGATCGACCGGCTCGGCCTCTCGTTTCTCGGAGGCCGCCCCATGCGCAAATGAACTCCTTGTTGGCGACGATGAAAGTCTCGCTGCCGCAATGAACGCAGGTCAATTTGATCGAAGGCACACGCACCTCCATCCAGGCTGCGGGCGGAGGCTGTGCACTTTTGTGCATTGGCCGCGACGGCGTCGCGACCTTCCGACCTTATGCGCCAACATTGTGGCGATGGATCCATCACGCGCGCTTTGACCGCCCGAGTCAATCAGCAATCGGAAAATCATCGCTGACGGTGGCTTTGTCCGAGCTGGTGCAATCGCGCGGCACGAGCTTACGCCGGCGCGGGCGCCCGCTTCCTCGCCTTAGACATTGTAAAAGGTCGATGGGTCCCCACGTTAGGGATACTGGTCGGCAGGATCGGAGCTATTGGCTCAGATCCGATGCTGCCCACGCCCCGCGTTCGGGATATGAACGCCATTGAAAAGGGATTTTCACTATGAATGTCGTAGTCAGAACATACACTGGAAAAGGTTCCAAAGAGTTACTTTCGTTGTTGGAGCAGCGTAAGGCAGAGGTCGAAAAACTTATGCGCTCAGTCAAAGGATTTGAGAGTTACACACTCGCCCGTAGCAGCAACGGTGAGGGCGGGATGTCGATGACGGTTTGCCAAGACAAGGCTGGTACTGAAGAAAGCGTCCGAATAGCAAAAGAGTGGATCGCGAAAAACGCCGCGAACATTGGCGTAGATGCGCCAAAGGTATCTGCGGGCTCAATAATTATCCACGCGACAAAGCCTTAGTTGGTTGTAGGTGAGCCCGGTCGAGCACATAGCCGGCCGGGCTTTCGCTTTTGGCTCTACCGCAAACACGAGACTTAACAGCAGACCTCTCTCAACCAGCACAGTTCCGAGAAGGCTGGGACGATCTGGCGACTCGTCGTCGGGACCTCACTTCGGTGACGCGCCGCGCGACAACGCATGTGACCATACAGCTTTGGCACTGAAATCCTGCACAGTGCAGATCATAAGTTCAGACCTATGTCGCGACAGCC
>DASPGI010000092.1:0-2185 GCA_035620695.1 Alphaproteobacteria bacterium | reverse complement strand
CGGTCAATCGATGATGTGATAGCCGCCGTCGATATACAGGGTCTCGCCGGTAATCAGCTTGGCCCCATTCATGGAGAGAAATGCCACCGCGACGCCAACATCCTCGACCGAAACCAGGCTGCGGGCCGGGGCCTTTGCCTGGGCCTTGGCAATCAGCTCGTCGAAATCGGTAATACCCGACGCCGCTCGCGTCTTCAGCGGTCCGGGCGAGATGGCATGCACCCTGATGCCTTTAGGACCAAGTTCGGCGGCGAGATAGCGCACGGCGGCTTCGAGCGCGGCCTTTACCGGACCCATCATGTTGTAGTTCTCAACCACCATCTGAGAGCCGTAATAAGTCATGGTTGAAAGCGTCCCGCCGTCTTTCATCAGCGGCTCGGCAAGCTTCGCCATGCGGATGAACGACCAGCATGAAATATCCATGGCGGTGAGAAAGCCTTCTTTCGAGCAATCCACCACGCGGCCTTGCAGGTCGGCCTTGGGTGCGAACGCGATCGAGTGCAGGCCGATATCGAGCTTGCCCCATTGCCTTTGGATTTCCTCGAACACCGCTTCCAATTGACCTTCGACCTGAAGGTTGAGTGGCATGAAGATCGAGGCTTCAAGCTCCTTGGCCAAGGGCTCCACATAGGGCTTCGCCTTGTCGTTGAGATAGGTAATGGCGAGGTCGGCGCCGAAGGCGCGAAAGGCCTTGGCGCAGCCAAAGGCGATCGACTGGTCGTTGGCGATGCCGGTAACCAGCGCCTTCTTGCCCTTGAGCAGCGGCAACGCGGAAAGATCGATCATGCAGACTTCTCCTTGGGCAGTTCGGCGCCTTGCGTTCTCAACACACGCAACGTATGGCGGGCGATCATCAGCTCTTCGTCGGTGGGTATGACGTAGCAGGCTACGCGCGAGTTTTCCCGCGAGATGCGCGGACTGCCCTTTTTGTTCGCTTCCGCATCGAGCTCAAGCCCGAGCCAGGCGAGTCGCTTGGCAACGGCCTCGCGAATGGCGGGCGCGTTCTCGCCGATACCGGCGGTGAAGACGAAGCCGTCGATGCCGCCCATGGCCGATGCGAGCATCCCCGCCGAAAGGGCGATGCGATAGACGAAGTGATCCAGCGCACGCTTGGCGCGCGGATCTTGGCTCTCGAGCAGATCGCGGACGTCGTTGCTGATCCCGGAAAGGCCTTTCAGGCCGCACTCGTTATAGAGAAAGCGTTCTATTTCCTTCGCGCTCATCCGCTTTTGGTCCAGCAAATAGAGGATGATGCCGGGGTCGAGCTGACCGGGCCTGGTTCCCATCGGCAGGCCGTCAAGCGCGGTGAAACCCAGGGTGCAGTCCACGCTCTTCCCGGCGGAGATGGCGCACATGGAAGCGCCGCTGCCGAGGTGGGCGACAACGACACGGCCCTTGGCAAGCTCGGACGCGACGCTTGGAAGCCGGTCGGCAATGTATTCGTAGGACAGGCCGTGGAAGCCGTAGCGGCGCACGCCTTCCTCGTAAAGCGACTCGGGGAGAGCGTAGCGGTCGGCGATTTCCGGATGACCGCGGTGAAAGGCGGTATCGAAGCAGGCGACCTGCAATAGCTGCGGCTGCCGGGCCCGCACCGCGCGGATCGGAGCCAGATTGTTCGGCTGATGCAACGGTGCGAGTGGCGAAAATGTATCGAGGCGCTTTAGGACCGCTTCGGTGATCACAGTAGGCGCGCTGTAATCCGGGCCGCCATGCACGACACGATGGCCGATGGCGGCGGGAAGCTGGCCGATATGGGCCCGTAAGAAGCCGACGACCCTGTCGAGTGCCGCCGGGACGTCCTTAACCTCAGCCGAAGGCCAAGTCTCATCAACCAGGGTTTCGCCGCTTACGCCACGCGCGATCAGATGCGGCTTTACGCCCACGCCCTCGATTTGGCCTTTCAGGAGCCGCTCGAGGCGGTCGTCCGTCGCAACTGAGAACAGCTGGAACTTGATGCTCGAGCTGCCGGCGTTGACGACGAGAATAGTCTTGCTCACGGTCGTCAGGCCTGGATCGGCTGCTTGGCGACTTGACTGTGCCGAAGGAGCATCGCCACGGCGCAGGACGCCAATCGTGTCCGCACATTGTCGGCCCGCGACGTCAGGATGATCGGCACTCTGGCGCCGAGCACCACGCCCGCCGCATCGGCGCGCGACAGGAAGGTGAGATTCTTCGCCAGCATATT
>DASPGI010000091.1:0-19565 GCA_035620695.1 Alphaproteobacteria bacterium | reverse complement strand
GATTTCGCTCCTACCAGGCGATGTGGGGCAACGGAAAAAAGCCCGGCCCGGGAACCCGGGCCGGGACCTCATGACGTCATTGGCCCAGGGCCATCTCGACCCATTTGGGATTGACCGTGACCGAGTAGTCCTCGAGCGTGGCGTCGATCTTCTTCTCTTTCAGCAGAAACTCGGAGGTGAACATCAGCGCCCGCGCCACGCCGCCCTCCTTGCCGCCGCCGAGCCAGGCTGACGACGCTTGCTCTTCCAAGCTAGGGAACCCATAGAGCGCCAAGACTCCTGGCACATCCTCGGGGTTGCCGCCCACCAGTTTCACGATGTTCTTGGCCATCTGGGAATCCGCGGTCCAGGCTTGCGGATTGCTGCGGTAGGATTCGTCGGCGGCCGCGAGGGTTTTGATGAAGGCGACCATGAAATCCGGGTTTTCGGCTGCCCAGGTCTTGTTGGCGATCAGCCCATCAAAGGTTGCCTTGCCCCAAGTGCTGAGCTGACCGGAGGTGATCAGTACCTTTCCCGTCTTCTTGATCTGGCCAAGGGCCGGGTCCCAGACGAACGCTCCGTCGATATCGCCGCGTTCCCATGCCGCCGCGATCTCCGGCGGCTGCATATTCAGGATGTTCACTTCGCTGGGATCGATGCCGAACTGCTCGAGCGCGAAGAGCAGGTGAAAGTGCGTGGTCGAGACGAACGGGCATGCGATCTTCTTACCCTTCAGGTCCTGTGGCGCAATGATGCCGGAGCCGTTTCGAACGACCAGGGCCTCGGCCGAAGCGATGTCCTCGACGACCCATACCATTTCGATGTCGAGTCCCCTGCTGACCCCGGCTGCGATCGGGCTCGAGCCGGCAAGGGCAAGATGCACGTCGCCGGAGGCCATCGCATTGATCACCTTTGCCCCGGAATCGAATTGGACCCAATTTATCTTGTAACCGGTCGCCTTCTCGAAGGCGCCTTCCACGATGGCGTTGGCCCAGGGATTGTAAATAAGTTGATAGCCGACGGTCGCCTCTTTCTCCGCAGCCTGCGGTGCTGCGCCGACGACCGCGAGGCCGGCAAATAGTGCCGCCGCCAGAAGCTTGTTCAGAGCTTTACCCATCCTGCGACCTCCCTGATGTTTTTCATCTCATGACACCGCCCGGCCGCCGTCGCGCCCGCTCAGCCGCGTGCGGCATCTGCAAGGCGTTGAGCTGCGACCAAAGCGGCGCGATGCAATCGGTTCGATTTGAGTGATGCGCGCACGAGTTACGTTCTCTAGCAGCTTTGTGTCTCAAGTTCATTGGCTAGGTGTTATTTTTATAAAACCCAAAGCCGGACTTTGCACTAAAAGATGCTAGCGCCGAACGAGTGGAGTCAAATAGAAGCGGAACCGGGGAGCTCCGACGTTGGACGCTCTGGTGAGGCTCATGTGCCGAGTAGCCCGATCCAGGCCAAGATTGGGGTCAAGGCCACGGTCGCCAGCCCCGCGACAGCGGCCGATTTCTCCGCAGTCGACCAATTCCGCCAGTCCGCAAGCAAGTCGCGACGGGCAAGCGCCAACGCCCTTCGGCGGCTTTGTCCCTCGCGATCCATGACATCCTCCTTATACCCACGCTCCGGGATATCGAGAGGATCCTGCCGGTTATTCCCTGCAACCGGAAATGCCGGTTCTCCATCGTTTCGATAGCGAGAAGTCATGGCCACGGGACCGTCCGGCAAATCACGCATCGCGACCGCTGTGGAGTGCCGATCATCTTTCGGGACGTCGCCTCGGCAACTTTTTGCGTTTCGTTTTTGCCATCTCGCGGAGTTCCTCTTCGCTCATCGATCGAACCATCTGTCTGGAAGCGCCCTTGAGGCTTGACCTCGGCCGCTTGCCTCGCTTGGCCGACAGTGCCGCGCCGGCGGCCATCTGCTGTTTTTTTGATTTCGCTTTTGGCATCACTTCCTCTCAAACAAGGGGTTCACGCAAAAAGAACCCAACGCTGAGGAAGAGGATCGGTTCAGACTATCGGGCGAGACGATGTCCTTCAGGAAACCGAACAGGAGAGAAGATTGTTTCCATCTCGCGGCGTACGCGGACCGTCTGCGAAGTCTCGTCGATCGACACATCGCTACAGGTCACCACGTCGCCCGAAGCGACCGCGCGCCGCAACGAAACGTCGTTTGCCAGCCCAATCGGCAAGGCGCCGGCGGCCAAAGACCGTTCGGCTGGCACGAGCTTGCCCCAGACCGTGAAGCCGCCCTCTCCGTCCAGTGTTTCTCCAGGCCGCAGATCGCGCTTCGCCACGGCGACCGCGTCGCCCTGGAAGCCAATCGGGCAGCCGGTCGGCTCTCCGCGCAGAGCAATGCTGGCGATGGAAATCCCCAGCTCCAAGCCGATCAGATGGTAGGGTCGATAGAGCGCGGCGTACCATCCGCTGCTATCCGTGACGAGCCCATACTCCGCAAAACACCGGCGCGCATAATCGGTCGACGCCTTGAATACGACATAGACGCCCCAGCGCAGATCGTGCGGAACAGGACTTCCATCGCGCCGGAGGGATGATACGACCTCCACGGTGCCCTGCGATCCCGGGCCGAGTACGCTCGCCAGCCCATCGCATCCGACCGGAGGAAAGGCAAGCCCTTCCGGCCGCGGCTTCAGACCCGTACCGTTGGCGAGAGCAGCCATTTCAATCGCCGATTTCGTGCCGTCGAGGAAGGAGTTGAACATCCGCGCGTTGAAGTCGCCCGACGCGAGCTGCTCCTGGGAGAAGCCGTAGTGGCTCCAGACGGTGTTCGGTGTCGAGGCATGATAGATCGGCAGATACTTCGTTCCCTTGCCGGCGCAGACCACTTCGAATCCCGCCGTACGGGCCCAGTCGACCAGCTCGATGATGAGCGCGGGCTGATCGCCATAGGCCATTGAATAAATCGTGCCGGCTTCGGCGGCGCGGCGTGCCAAGAGCGGCCCTGCCAGGGCATCCGCCTCGACATTCACCATCACGATGTGCTTGCCGTTTGCGGCGGCGGAGAGGGCATGTCGAATGCCGGCGCTTGGAGATCCCGTCGCATCGATCACGATCTCCGCCGGTCCGGCAATCAGTCGATCGGAGTCCTCGGTGAGATGCGGACGTTCGGTAGACCAGCCGACATGCTCCAATGCGGTGCGGGCACGGTCGAGGTTGAGATCGGCGATCGCAACGACACGCACTCCGGGCATGTTCTGTGCCTGGGCAAGGAACATCGTGCCGAACTTGCCGGCGCCGATAAGACCCACCCGTATCGGCGTGCCCTGGCCCTCACGTTCCTTCAGTCCTGACAGAAGATTCACGAGCGTCCTTCCGCGAAGGTGCTTATCCTGGCTCTTCCTCCTCGAGCGGCGGGCAGGGCCAGGACGCAGGCGCGCTCAGGCCCGCCGGAAGCTTGGTTTCGGCATTTCCACAACTCTCGTCGATCTGCTCCTGATCAAGCCCCCGTGCCGCAGAAAGATCCGTGCCCTCGATGCGCGTGAGCAGAAAATAGGCCTTGGTGAAGTCCGCGCCGGCGACCGTGGCGCCGCTGAGATTGGTGCGGGCGAGATAGGCTTGCGTCAGCACGGCATCGCGAAGATCGGCCTTGCGCAGATCGGCCCGTCCCAAGCTTGCCTTGCTGAGATCAGCACCGGCCAGAATCACCTCGGACAGAAGGGCGCGGTCGAGCTCGGCTTTGGTGATCGAGGTTCCGGCAAGGTTGGCCTCGCGGAAATTGGCCCGATATGCATAGATCTTGTCGAGGCGCGCGCCGGTGAGATCTGCTTTGCGCAGTCGGGCGCGTGCAAGCGTGGCGCCGGTCAAATCCGCATTGCGCAGATCAGCTTCCATGAAGTCAGTTGCGCTGAGATCGGCCTGCATCAGCTTGGCGCCCTCCATATTCATCCCGCGCAGGATCAGGTGCCCCTTGTGGCATTCGGACCAGTCAACTCCGGCCTTGGCCTTGTCGTCGCAATCGGCTGCTGCAGGGCTAACCGTGAACAGCACAACGGCGGCGGCAATGCCAATCATCGCTCTCATAGCCCTCGGCTCCTCTAATCCTTGCGCCCGGCCTATCGCCGACCTCAAGCAAACCCCAATCCGCGACGCCATGCAAATCGTCAGATCGGCGGGTCGTTTCCAGCGCAGCGGAGCCGTATGGAACAGATCCGCCCAAACGGCGTCTTCGAGCCGACCCCATGCGTCATTCGGATCTGGCGAGAGTGGCGGCGAGGGCCTCGCGCGCCTTGCGCGCAATCTGCTTCGGTTCGTTTCGTTTCGCATCGAGACGCAACCAGCTTATCCTTCCCTTGTCCATATTCCGCTGGTGGCGCAGCACCGCGACCGTCGCGTCTGAAGCGTCGGCGCAACGAGCCCGAATACGGTTTTCCATGACCTCATATGGCGCTTCCAGCCACAGGCCGGTAAAGGGGATGCCGGCCGCGCGGCCGACCTCGGCGATTGCATCGCGCTCCACCTCTTTCAAGAACACGGCGTCGGCGACGACCGCCTGCCCACAGGACAACGCTTCCGCAGCTTCTGCGCACAAGAGTTGGTAGACGCGGGCGGAAATCGCCGGAGTGTAGGCTTCGGAACCAAGCCGAACCTCCGGGGCGACCCCCATCAGCCGTTTGCGCAACACATCGCTGCGCAGCACGCGCGCCCCGGGAGCGCGCCCAAGCTCCGGGGCGATCGCATAGGCCAAACTGGTCTTGCCTGTGCCGCTGAGGCCCCCCACCGCTACCAGACGGGGCGCCGGCGAGGCCAAAAATACGCAAGCGGCATCCAGATACGCCGTTGCCTCCCGACGCTGTAGGGCCGCGCGCTCGGGCTCGGGCTGACGCGCAGCAGCTGCCGCGCCGGTATGCGCGCGAATGGCCGCGCGCAGCGAAAGGAACAGCGGAAGCGCCGCCAGCCCGGCAGCTTCGTCCCGGAGGTCCAGATAGCGGTTGAACACCTGGTTTCCGAGGCGGGTCAGGTGTCTGTAATGCAGGTCCATGAGCAGGAAGGCGAGGTCGTACAGTACGTCGATCCGCGCAATCTCATCGTTGAATTCGACACAATCGAACAAGGTAGGGCGTCCCTCGACGAGGCAGATGTTGCGCAAATGCAGATCGCCGTGGCAGAGCCGCACGTGGCCCTCCGCGCGACGCCGCTCAAGGAGAACGGCCAGACTGGCCAATAACTGACGCCAGGCCGCGATCAGCCGATCCAACTGGCTCCGGTCGAAGCCGGCGGAGGGCTCGCGCAGATTGAGCTCGTTCCCCTCGATCACTTTGGCCGTGGCGGCGGTCCCGCCGGCCTGTCGATCGATCTCGGCGTCATCATGAAATTCAGCGATCCGGTCGGCGAGGTCGCGCATCAGACGATCCGTCAGCCGCCCATCCTCCGCCATCCGATCGAACAGCCCGGTCTCCTCGAAGCGTACCATCTCTACGAGCCAGTCCAGCGGCTTGCCGGCACCGCCGAGCCTCAAGCCGTGTCGTGTGCGCATCACCGGCACCACACGCAAGTAGAGCTCCGGCGCCGTCCTTCGATTGAGGGTCAATTCGCGTTCGCAGGCGATGCGGCGTAGCTCGGGCGTGGAGTAGTCGAGGTAGGAGAACCGGACGGCGCGCTTCAGCTTATATGCACGCGCACCCGCCAGAAACACGACCGAGGCATGTGTATCAATGCGCGTGACCTCGGCGACTCCCGGCCCATGGCTCTCCGGCCGCGCCAAGAATGCAATCGTTTCCTCCTGGTCCTCACCCACCGGCTGCTCTAGCCTCTGTCAATCTCGTCCGCGGCCATAGCCCCATACAACAGTAGATCGCCACACAACTTTCGCAGTGATCATCGCCAGCTACAACCTTGACGGCCTGGACGATACCGGTGAGGACCCACGCGATTTCGGCGCACGAGTGGCGGTCCTGCGACCGAAGCTGGTCGACCTCGATGCCGAAATTCTGTGCCTTCAGGAAGTTCGTAGCCAAAGGATCGGGGCCAAACGGCGCCTGAGGGCATTGGAGCGGTTGCTCGAAGGCACGCGCTATGCGCGATACCATCGTGTCCACACCGTTACGGAAACAGGCCGCGCGACCGATGTGAACCATCTGGTGATCCTCAGCAGCTTCCCGATCTTGCGCCATGGAAAGATCAGTCACGAGCTCGTCCCGCCGCTTCCCTGCCATCAACCCGTAAGGGGCAGCAGATGCGATCCTATTTCCTGGGATCGGCCCTTTCTTTACGCTCTTCTCGATTGCGGCGAAGGACGTCATATCTGGATTGTCAATTTGCATCTGCGCGCGCCCATCGCGGCGCGGGTTCCCCAGGGCAGGACGCGAAAAGTCTGGCGTTCGACGCCGCTTTGGGCCGAAGGTTTCTTCCGAGCGGCGTTGATGCGGATCGGCCAGGCGCTCGAGGTTCGGCTGTTTGTCGACCGCCTCTTCGACGAGGACCCGACTGCGCGGATCTGCGTCTGTGGGGATTTCAACGCGGAGGGTGCGGAGATGCCGCTGCGGCTGATCCGCGCGGATCCGGAAGATACCGAGGCTCCAGCCCTCAGATCACGCCGGTTGCTGCCGCTCGACCGGGCCGGTTCCAGCGCCGTTCACGCGGGTCGCCCGATGCGCCCTGATCATCTCCTGGCTTCGACGCAACTCGCCGCAGCCCACCGCCGGTCAGACCTGATCAACCGCAATTTGCCCGATGACACCCAGGTCGGCGCCGTCGACTCCCCGCATGCGCCTATCCTGGCCGAATTCGATCTCCGGCGTGTTATCGGATGATGTCGGACACCGTCACGGCGGAGGATCTGGAGCGCTCGCTACTATGGGCGGCGGCACAAGCGCCCTCGCCCGCCGCTGGTCTGTTCGGGCCGGACTCGGCCACTTGGCGGATCGATCGAGAGGCGATCCTTTTCCTCGCGGCCGGCCGCGCGCTGTTGATGCAGCTCGCTCACCCATGGGTCGCGCAGGGTATCGTCGATCACTCGGTCAGCCTCGACGATCCGCTTGGCCGGTTTCATCGGACCTTTAGCGCCATGTTCAGCTTTGTCTTCGGAACGGTCGATCAGGCCCTTGACGCCGCTCGACGGCTACACCGTCGCCACAGCGCGATTGAAGGCATTCTCCGTGAGAAGGCAGGGCCGTTTGCAGCGGGCTCATCCTATCAGGCAAACCACTTGCCGGCCTTGTGCTGGGTGTTGACGACGCTGACCGACGGCGCCGTTAGCGCATATGAGACTGTGCTCGGGCCGCTGGAGCCCTTGATGCGGCAGCGATATGTAGACGAGTGCCGCCTTCTGGGAGCGATGTTCGGCATTCCCCCCGAGATGATCCCACGCGACTGGGCTGCCTTCGAGGCCGAGCGCGATCGCCGGCTTGCCTCCGATGAGTTGACTGTCACAGCCTGCGCTCGGTCAGTCGCCGACCGTCTGGTGATACGCGCGCCCTTGCCGCTGTTGGCGCCGGCCTTTCGGGCGGTCACCGTGCGGCTGTTGCCCGAGTGCCTGCGTGTCGAATACGGCCTCGTCCTCGCCGGCAAGGAAGCACGCAACGGCGATCGCGCAATCGACTGGCTGCGACACATCCATCCCCGGCTGCCGTCCGTGTTGCGCCATGTGGGGCCCTATCACGAAGCGGTCGGACGATTGCGCGGCCGCACCCGGCCCGCTCCGCTGACCCGGGTATTGAACCGGGTCTGGATCGGCGGGCCGGCCCTGCCGGGACGAATCCCAAACTATGCCGATTTCGCAGGATCCCCGTCGACCCGGCGCGGCAGCTCACGACCGGACTGCGTGAACTCCAGCGAAACGGAGTTAAGGCAATAGCGCAGCCCTGTCGGTGGCGGGCCATCCTCGAAGACATGGCCAAGATGGCTCGCGCAACGTTTGCAGCGAATTTCGGTCCGCCGCATGCCGTGGCTGCGATCCTCGACATAGCCGACATGATCAGGATCGAAGGGCTGGGTGAAGGAAGGCCAACCGGTGCCGGACTCGAACTTGGCGCCGGACCGGAATAGCGGAAGCCCGCACAGGCGGCAGGAATAGACGCCACCCTCCTTGTTGTTGAGAAGGAGACCGCAGAACGGCCGCTCGGTACCGTGCTCTCGCAGCACGCGGCGTTCTTCCGCCGTCAGATCTTTCGTCAGCTCCGCCACCTGCAGAGGCGTCAAGAGTGCGATTTCATAGCCCGATGCCGATTTCTTGGTCTCGGAACCAAGGCTCTTTTCGGCCGGCTGGGTCATCGGAAGCCTCCTTTGCGTATTGGATGCAACATTACTCCTTCCGAGCAGAGGTGGACCAGCGGCGAACCAATTTTCGTCGGAATCGTTTGAGCCCTGCCCCAAGAAGACCGCGAAGGAGCGACTCCGATGAAAGGCATTTTGCTTTGGCTTGTTGGAATACCGATTCCGATCATTATCTTGCTCTACCTCTTCGGTGTCCTCTGAGCGCTCACATATCGTTCGATCGGACCGACCGGATCGCCAAACCGGACCGGTCCGATTCGCGGGGCGGGAGCATGCAGGCCCGTCGATGATGGACCTCTGGTGGAGGCGTGACACGGCAGACAGATATGGTGGAAATCGCTGCGATCGCTCGGCAAGCAGCGGCACATGATTGCAGAGTAATATTCGAATAATCTGAACTAAGGCTCAGTCATTTACATTCAATCAATCTTTCAGGCAACTTGGCTTCAACGCAGCTTGTCGGGCTTGCCCGCGGGCCGAGGGGAAATACTCAGATACAGGTGCTGAAATGAGCGAGCCGGCTCGCCAGCAGGATCCGTCCATGGAGGAGATCCTGAACTCGATCCGTAGGATCGTGGCCGAAGATGCCAAGCAGCGCAGCAAGCGCGCCGAGACGATCAGGACAGCCCCGCATTCAGACCGGACCGCCGTTCTCGATCTCACGGAGGTGGTGACTGCCGACGGCACGGTGTTCAGCATCGCCGATCACCCGCAGAACCGGATCGAGGCCACCGAGAAGGCGCGGCAGGGGGAAGCGGTCCAGCCCCGCGCCGCTGCCGCTGCCCTCGCTCAGGAGGCCTGGGTATCCGTCAATGGCGCCTGGACCCGCGCCATGGGGCTGGAAAACGAGGTGCGCAGTGCTCAGCGGGACGCCGCGGCGGCGGGGCGGGATGTGCTGGAGCGGCTTGCCCGCGAGCAGGAGGGGTTGACCCGTCGCCTTGCACTGGTGAGCGCGGTCCGTGACGCGGTCCTGGCGGGCGCCCGCTTGATCTCGGCCGTGGGCGAGATGGTGGCGCGAGATGTCGGATTGCCGAGCTGCGATCTCACCACTGTCACGCCCACGCTCAGCGCCCATGCGCCCAAGGCCGAGGCATCGCTCGACACCGTTCGCATCGTCTGGGAACGAGTGGAGGCGGCGCGGGCATCGCTTATCGCGGCCGAGCAGCGGCTTGCGGCAGCCGAGCGGGCGTGGGCATCCAGGCGAACCGCCACGGTCGGCGGAAGCGCAGCAACGGATCCACTGAACCTCCTGGAAGCCGAGCATGAGCATCTCGTCGCGCGCAGCGCCGTTGTCGCCACTCAGCGTGAAGAAATCGTAGCCGCGCACGCGCTCGCCCTGGAGGTGCATCGGCTCGCCGAGAGGGGGATTCCAGCCTGATATATCAGGCCGGTCTGGCCTGCCGCCCTGTTTCCGCCCTGTCAGGGGCCCACAGGCGCCGTTTTCATGAACGAAGCCTTAAGTTTCTACGCTTACGCTCGGTCGGCTATGTCATTTACCGAGCTGAAAGCGCCATGCAGGCGCCGCTACGAACGCATGACCGTGATGTGGTCAGGCACGCTCACGGTCGGTCGTAGGGAGATCGGCTGCATTGTCCGCAACATCTCGGCCGGTGGCGCGACGGTGCAGGTAGAAAGCCCCGTGGTCGTCTCCAGCGTCATGGCGGTTCTGGAGTCGGTGAGGGTCGGAGTGCTGAGGTCGAAGGTGGTGTGGATCCGGGGTGATCTGGTCGGACTGCGTTTCATGGAGAAGCCCCAGCACGTAGCACGGGCTCTTGCACTGACCATCCCCTGAGCGGGCGGCCAGAGGCTCGGGATCGGGACGGCGGCGATACTGGAGCGAGGCACATAGATAATGGCCAGTGAGCGCAGATCCGCCCGCCCGCCGAAAGTCATCAAGAAAGAACCCAGCTTCGCCATAGCGTCCTTGGGGATCGCGGGGCCGGAGCGGGACGAATCGGCTGAGTGGATTGCCATCGACCTGGCTCAAGCCCTGCCCGGCATCGCCATCACCCTGTCGATGCAGATCATTATCGAGGGGGTGCCCGATGGCGCGCGATTTTCGAGCGGCCGGAACAACGGGGACAAGACCTGGTCTCTGGACCCTGAGGATCTGATTGGGCTGGGTTATCTGCCCCCGCCGGGACGCGGCGCTGAGGATCAGAATTTCTTCGTTCGCCTTCTGACCTACGACCCGGACGGTTATCAGATCGCGTCGACCACCGCGCAAGTCCAAGTGAGCGTCAATGGCGTTACAGCGCGTCGGCCGGTTCGGCTCGATCGCGGCGAGGGCGAAAGCGGCGCCTTTGATGCGATCCGCGAGTTTGAATTCGCCCAACGTCTCGCCGAGGCAGAGCATGCTTGGCAGCTGGCCGAGGCTGAACGGATCCACCAGTTGGAACAGGCCTGGCACGGGGCAGCAGAAGAACAGCTCCGCGCCGCGGAAGAGGAATGGCGGCAGGGCGAAGCCGATCGCAACCGCGCGCTACACGATCAGCTTGTCGATCTGGCGCGCCGCCTGCGCGAGGCGGAAACAGAATGGCAGCAAGCCGAATCAGAGCGCATCTCCGCCGCCCTCGCGCAAGCCGCCGATTTTACCGCGCAGCGATTTGCGGCAGCGGAAGAACAGTGGCGCGTAGAGGCCGAGCGCCGTGTGGCCGAGGCCGAGGGAGCTGCTCAGAAGACTGTCGCCGCTGCCCGCGCAGAACTTCAGGCACAGTTGGCAGCAGAGCTGAAATCCAAGGCCTCCACGCTATCGCAAGAGGCCGAAGTCGAATTTGAGCAGCGCTTGGAGCAAGTCCGGACCGAGCTCGAGGCACAGCTCGAGAGCGAGCGGTCGCGCCTTCAAAGCGAGGCGGACGCCGCGCGGCGCCAGGGCGCCGCGGAAACGGAGGCCCGCCTGCGCCCTGAGTTGGAGCGTGGCGCAGCGCAGCTCAATGAGCTGAAGTCCGTCCTGAAAGAGTTGAAGGAGAAGGCTGAATCAGCCCGCCTTGGCTACGAGCGCGAGCTCTCCAATCGCCAACACACCTGGGAATCGGAGCGTACGGCGCTTCTGGCCGCTTCTTCACCCGATCCCGCCATGATCGATCGCATTGCGGTGTTGGAGGAACAGTGGCGCGCCGAGGCCGACCGACTCGCACAGCAGGCCGAGGCACGCACACGGAGGGAGGCCGAGCAACGGCTGGCCGAAGCCGAAGCCTCCTGGGCGGAAATCGCTCAACGGCGCATCGCCGAGGCGCAAATCGAATGGGAGGAGGCGGCGCAGCGCCAGCAGGCGGAACACTCCGCCAGCGAAGCCGCGCTTTCGGAGCAGCAGCATGACGCCATGCGTGCGCGCATGTCCGAGGTCGAACGGCTCGCCGGGGAGGCCGAGCGCCGGGTTGCCGAGCGCGACCGGCAACTGTCGGAAGCAATCGCCATCCAAGACCGACTCCAGGCGAAGATCGCAGAAGTGGAGAGCAATCTCGAGGAGGCGCTCCAATCCCGATTGGCCGAAGCAGAGTCCGACTGGCGCGCACAGGAGGAACAACGCCTCGCCGAAGCACAGCAGACCTGGGAGGCTGAGCAGGAACGCCGTTTCCTTGCCGCTCAGTCACAATGGGTCGCGGAAGAGGAAGAGCGTCTGCAAACCGCGATCGCGGCCGAGCGCGTAATTCTCGCTGGCTCGGATGTCGGGCAGATGCTCAACCAGGCGGAGACACGCTGGCGCGAGGCAGAGCAGGATCGGCTGACCGCGGCCGAAACGCGCTGGAAGATGGAGGAAGACCAGCGTGTCGCGGCCGCTGTAGCCGCGGCGCGCGAAGACATGGAACGGATGGTCGAAGCCCGCCTGCATCGCGAACTGACCGTCGACGCACGACGCGTCGTGGCCAGATCCTTCGGCCGCCTATCAACCGCGTTCACGCTGTTTCGCTGGTCGGCCGCGGGAGCCGCCGCCGCCGCCGTGGCCGGGGTCCTCTATATCGCCGCGCCGGAGATCAAGGCGTTGATCCCAGAGCGCGGCTCGGCTGTGGCCGCTGCGCCGCCACTCCTATCGCCCCGTCCTGTGGCCCCCGCCCTCAAGGCGCTGTCGCTGCGCGTATCAGCCGAGTTTGTCAACCTGCGCTCACAGCCGTCGAGCGATGCTCCCGTCATGGCGCGACTTCAGCGGGGCACCGAGGTTGTTGCCAGCGAGAGACGCAGGAACTGGGTGCGGGTGTCGGCGGCCGACGGGGTGGCAGACGGCTGGATTCACAGCTCGCTTCTCGAAGGACCTCTTCCCCCGGCCAACTGAGGGGTTGCCTGCGATCCACCAAGAACGCGTCGATTTTCAGATCCGTTTGAGAAAATCCCTTAACCTTGATCCTTTAGAACTCTTTGTCAGTACCTCTATTGCACCTGTTCTTAAGTCTTTGGTATGATAAGTCCACAGGCAGGCGCAGAGGACGTTAAATGAAACAGAGGGTTCTGAGCGATTCGAGTTCGTAGAGGAAAGGCGCAAGTCTCTTGTCCCTCCTGGTGGCGTTCTCGAGCGTTGGACCGATGCAAGGAGTGACCTAATGGCGCCAGCGGAAGGTCTTTTCAGCGAATTCGCCCGCAACTACGAGGCTCGAAAGGAAACAGACCTTTCCCTCTCGGATTACCTGGAAGCCTGCCGCAAAGATCCGATGATGTACGCCAGCGCGGCGGAGCGTTTCATCGCGGCGATCGGCGAGCCGGTGGTCTTCGACAGCGCCAAGGACGCTCGCTTCGGGCGCATCTTCCAGAACCGCAGCATCAGGACCTATCCCGTCTTCGCGGATTTCTACGGAATGGAGGAGACGATCGAGCGGATCGTCGGCTTCTTCCGTCATGCCGCGCAGGGACTTGAGGAGCGCAAGCAGATTCTCTACCTGCTGGGGCCGGTGGGCGGAGGCAAGTCTTCCTTGGCCGAACGGCTGAAGCAGCTAATAGAGCGCCTGCCGATTTATGTTCTCAAGGCCGGCGATCAGGTGAGCCCGGTGTTTGAATCGCCGCTCGGCCTGTTTGATCCGGACAGTACAGGCCCCATGCTGGAGGATCGCTACGGCATTCCGGTGCGAAGACTGACCGGCCTCTCCTCGCCCTGGGCGATGAAGCGCCTCGACGAACTCGGTGGCGACATCTCCAAGTTCCGGGTCGCCAAGCTGTTCCCCTCGCGCCTGCGACAGATTGCAATCTCCAAGACCGAACCGGGCGATGAGAACAACCAGGACATCTCCAGCCTGGCCGGAAAGGTCGACATCCGCAAGCTTGAGCATTACGCGCAGAACGATCCCGACGCCTACAGCTTTTCGGGCGGCCTCAACCGCGCCAATCAGGGCATCCTCGAATTCGTTGAGATGTTCAAGGCGCCGATCAAGATCCTCCACCCGCTTCTGACGGCCACTCAGGAAGGGAACTATGTCGGGACCGAGAACATCGGTGCGATCCCCTTCCATGGGATCATCCTGGCGCACTCGAACGAGTCCGAATGGCTTACATTCAAGAACAACCGGAACAATGAGGCCTTCATCGACCGCATCAGCGTCATCAAGGTTCCATACTGCCTACGCGCAAGCGAGGAGAGGCGTATCTACGAGAAGCTCATTCGCGGCTCGGAGTTGGCAGAGGCGCCGTGCGCGCCGGGAACTCTCGACATGCTCGCGCGATTTTCCGTGCTGACACGGCTCCGCAAACACGAAAACTCCTCCATCTATTCCAAGATGCGTGTCTATGACGGCGAGAGCCTGAAGGAAACCGATCCGCAAGCCAAGTCGATGCAGGAATACCGCGATACGGCGGGCATCGACGAAGGCATGGACGGCGTATCCACCCGCTTTGCCTTCAAGGTCCTGTCCCAGACCTTCAACTACGACAGCACGGAAATCGCCGCCGATCCTGTACACCTTCTATACATGCTCGAGCAGTCGATCCGGCGCGAGCAGTTCCCCGAGGAATCCGAGCAACGCTATTTCGAGTTCCTCAAGGATGAACTTGCCCCACGCTATGCCGAGTTCATTGGCAACGAGATCCAGAAGGCCTATCTCGAATCCTATCACGACTATGGACAGAATCTGTTCGATCGGTATGTCGACTATGCCGACGCCTGGATCGAGGACCAGGATTTCAAGGATCCCGACACCGGCCAGCTGCTGAACCGCGAGCTTCTGAATCAGGAATTGTCAAAGATCGAGAAGCCGGCGGGTATCGCCAACCCGAAGGATTTCCGCAATGAGGTGGTGAAGTTCGCGCTGCGTGCGCGCGCATCTCATGGCGGCAAGAACCCGTCCTGGACGTCCTACGAGAAGATCCGTGACGTGATCGAGAAGCGAATGTTCAGCCAGGTCGAGGACCTGCTTCCGGTGATCAGCTTCGGGTCGAAGTCGGACTCCGAGACACAGAAGAAACACACTGAGTTCGTTTTGCGCATGAAGGCCCGCGGTTATACGGAACGACAAGTACGACGGCTTGTTGAGTGGTACATGCGGGTCAAGCAAGCCGGCTAGGAGACTGCGGAACCAGGGATTGGAGGGTCGGACAGTCCCCGTGCATATCATCGATAGGCGTCTCAATCCGAAGGGCAAGAGCATCGGCAACCGCCAGCGCTTCATCCGGCGTGCGCGGGCCGAAATCGCCAAGGTGGTTCAGGAAGCGTCCTCCCGACGCAACGTCGCGGATATCGCGCAAGGCGACCGCGTGGTCATCCCCTCCCATGGCTTAAAGGAGCCATTGTTCCGCAAGTCTCAGACCGCGGGCACGCGCAGCCACGTTCTGCCCGGCAACAAGGAGTTCGTACCGGGCGACAAGCTGCCTCGACCGCCGGCGGGCGGCGGACGCGGCGGACGCGAAGGCAGCCCCGACGGAGGCGGCGAGGATGAGTTCCAGTTCGTGCTCAGTCGCCAGGAGTTCGTCGATCTGTTCCTGGAGGACTTGGAGCTGCCGGAGCTGGTGAAAAAACAGGTCAAGCACTCCGAATCGACTGCCCTGGCCCGCGCCGGTTTCAGCATCTCCGGCTCGCCATCCAACCTCAACATCGTCCGCACGATGCGCAATAGCCTGTCCCGGCGCATCGCGCTCAAGCGGCCACGCCCCGAGGAGATCCGCCGGCTTCGCGAGGAGCTTGCCCATCTTTCCGGAGAATCCAAATCCGCACGCCACGCAGAGGTGGAGGAGGAGCTGAAGAAGCTGCTCCGCCGCAGCAAGGCGGTCCCGTTCATCGACCCGATCGACGTCCGCTACAATCGCTTCGAATCCGTGCCCAAGCCGGTCACACAGGCCGTCATGTTCTGCCTCATGGATGTCTCGGGCTCGATGACCGAATCGATGAAGGATCTGGCAAAGCGCTTCTTCATGCTCTTGTATCTCTTCCTGGAGCGGCGCTATCGCCACGTCGAACTGGTGTTCATTCGACATACCCACGAGGCCAAGGAGGTCGACGAGCAGACCTTCTTCTATTCGACCGAGACCGGGGGAACCGTGGTTTCCACCGCGCTGGAGCAGATGCGTCAGATCGTGCAGGCTCGCTATTCTCCCGCCGATTGGAACATATATGCGGCGCAGGCCTCCGACGGCGACAATACCGCCGGCGACAATGAGCGCACCGCAAGCTTGCTTGCCAATGCTGTACTGCCGGTCTGCCAATACTTCGCCTATCTCGAGGTTGGCGAGCATGACGATCGATTCGGCCGGGAAACGGCATTGTGGCGAACTTATAAGCTGATCGCGGAGATGAACGATGCTCTGGCCATGAGGCGTGTCCGCAGCCGCAGCGATATCTACCCGGTTTTCCGCGAACTCTTCTCGCGCAACCGCATCGCCGCAGCGTGACCCCAATGCCGCAATTGATCCCCACCGCCGGTGAGCTCCTATATTCGGGGGCGGACTGGACCTTTGAATCAATCGACCGGGTCTATGCGGCGATTGACCAGATTGCCCGCCGAGAGATGGCCCTGGAGCTCTATCCGACCCAGATCGAGGTCATCACGTCCGAGCAGATGCTCGACGCCTATTCCGCGATCGGCATGCCGTTGATGTACCGGCACTGGTCCTTTGGCAAGCGCCTCCTACAGGATGAAGCGCTGTATCGTCGAGGCGCGCGCGGCCTCGCCTATGAGATCGTCATCAACTCCAACCCATGTATCTGCTACATCATGGAAGAAAACACCATGACGATGCAGACGCTGGTGATCGCCCACGCCGCATTCGGGCATAACCACTTCTTCAAGAACAACCATCTTTTCCGGCAGTGGACCGATGCCTCGGGCATCATCGACTATCTTGCCTTCGCCAAGCGTTTCATTGCCGATTGCGAAGTTCAGCATGGTCCTTCCGCGGTGGAGAGGGTGCTCGACGCCGCTCACGCGCTCATGGGACAGGGGGTCCACCGCTATCCGAAAGCGCGTGCCTTGGATCTCAAGCGCGAGCGCCAGCGCGACCTCGAACGCCGTCAGTACGAGGAGGAAACCTACAACGATCTGTGGCGGACCGTCCCAGGCCAGCCCAGCACTGCGCACAACCTCGACACCTTGGCCAAGCGTCGGCAGGCGCTCAACCTACCTGAGGAGAATCTCCTTTATTTCCTTGAGAAGCGTGCGCCGAAGCTGCAGCCCTGGCAGCGGGAGATCCTGCGGATTGTGCGCATGCTTGCGCAGTATTTCTACCCACAACGCCAGACCAAAATGATGAACGAAGGTGCTGCGACCTACACGCACTATCGCATCATAAACCGCCTCTACGAGCAGGGCCGCATCAGCGACGGCTCGATGATGGAGTTTTTGCACGCTCACACCTCGGTGGTCTTTCAGCCAGACTTCGACGATCCGCGCTTTTCGGGCATCAACCCCTATGCGCTCGGCTTTGCGATGATGGAGGATATCGCCCGCATCTCCGAAGAGCCGACAGAAGAAGATCGCGAATGGTTTCCGGATTTCGCCGGCCGTGGCGATGCCGTCGAGATATTGAAGGATGCGTGGGCCAATTATCGTGACGAGAGTTTCGTCCTGCAGTATCTAAGCCCGCGCCTCATTCGGCGCATGCGCCTGTTCAAGATCAATGACGACTCTGAAGAACCACATCTGCTGGTCGATTCCATTCACGACGAACGCGGATATCGGGGCGTACGGGCCGGCTTGGCACGGCACTATGACATCGCCCGCGCCGACCCTGACATCCAGATCGTCGATCTGGATCTTGCCGGTGAGCGTAAGCTGATCCTTCAGCATCGTGTGGAAGATGGCATTCTCCTGGAAGCGAGTGATTCCCGGGCGGTATTGCACCACTTGGCCGACCTCTGGGGCTATCCAGTGGAACTGGTCGAGGTCGATGCCGCGACCGACGCGGTTTTGAAGCGGCATGACGAAGTCGCGCCGCGAAGGGAGATTTGCTAAATCACCACTTCCGACATGAATAAGGCGGCCTCGCGTATCGACAGGGGGGCGTCGAGCGAGGCCGCCTCTCTCTGCTTGGACGTGCAGCAAGGGGGCTTGTCGTGCACGTCGGACAGGGGTCGGGGTCCTGCCAAGCAGAGAGTTAACATCGTCTGGGAAAGCTCTGTTCCAAAATTGATTAGGGCATTTTCATGGCAAATAGCGGCGAGGAAGTGAAATTCTAATACTTCTCGTCTTCGGGCAGGCCGAAATCTCTTCTCGACCGGATGAATACTTGGTGCAAAGGAGAGTCCAATCGGTGTGATTGCGACAGGAAATCCGGAGGGACGAGTGCGATGACGCAAAAAGGCGACAGCGTCGGGTATGCGGCCCATGGGCACGACGGCGCACGCGCCGCGCTCCTGGCGGAAATCGCCGAAGAGGCCGCCGCCACGGCGATCTATACCAGACGAGACGCGTTCTCGCCTGAGGTGATGGCAGCTATCGGCCGAGTTCCGCGCGAGCGCTTCGTCGAGCCCGGCCAGGAGCCTTTGGCCTATGTAAATGGGCCGTTGCCGATCGGCTACGGACAGACCATCTCGCAGCCGTATATCGTCGCCCTCATGACCGACCTGTTGGACTTAAGGTCGGGGCATCGGGTGCTCGAGGTCGGAACGGGATCGGGCTACCAGACCGCCGTTCTGGCGGAGCTGGACGCAGAGGTCTTCAGTCTCGAAATCGTGCCTGAGCTGGCGCGCCGATCAGCCAACCGACTGCACGCCTTGGGTTATCGACGGCTTCAGCTGAGGCAAGGCGACGGAAGCCGCGGCTGGCCCGAGTTCGCACCCTACGACCGGATACTCGTGGCTGCGGCCGCCTCCGATATCCCCCAGCCCTTGATCGATCAGCTTGCGCCTACGGGCCGCATGGTGATCCCTGAGGGTCCCGAACCCATGGGCCAGATGCTCACATTGGTGGAAAAGGACAGCGACGGCATGATTCGGGGAAACCCCCTTTTGCCGGTCGCCTTCGTTCCGCTCATGAGCACCGGCTCTTGGAGGTCGCATTCATTTCCGGAGAAGCGCAACTAAACGAAAATTCGGCTGTTGAAATGCGGTCTACAAGGATTTTCAAGAATAAATCTAATTTAGTGTCGGGAAAGATGAGCGCCACTGGCCTCGAAGTGTTCGACCGAACCTTGCAAGACACTAATATTTGGCTTGATGAAATTATGCAAGTCATCGGGCCAGACCGGAAGCGTGCATTCCACGTGCTGCGCGCGGTTCTTCATTCACTTCGTGACCGGCTCACGGTGGAAGAGGCCACACATCTCTCGGCGCAGCTTCCGCTCTTGATACGCGGAGTTTATTTCGAGGGCTGGCGGCCGAGTTCGACGCCACGGCGCGAACGCACCCAAGAAGAGTTCCTAAACATTGTCGGTGAGCAGATGCATGGCATCCGTCCGGCCAGTCCGATGGAGGGGGCGCGCGCAGTGTTCTCAGTGCTTTCCAAGCATGTCAGCGCCGGCGAGATCGCTCAGGTCAAGGCAATGCTCCCCAAACCCATCGCCTCGCTCTGGCCATGAGCCGCGCTGCCCCCAATCCTCAGCATCGGGTGCCCGGTCGCTCCAGCGATTGGTGGATCGCCGATGAAGAGCCGGAAATCGTTTCGGCCGAACCCACCATACGGCGCCTTCTTTCCCGCCTGCCCCGCCACCGCTTGATGATGCTTGCCGCTTTGGCGGTGGGCGCTCTCTGTAGCGCATTCTTGCTTTAGGGTCACACCCCGCCGGTCCAGCGAGTTGACCGAGTACGCGGCATCCTTCACTCTGCGGAAAAATGAGGGAGGGCTTGATGCTGCGTTCGACCAAAATGAACATCCGTATCACGCGCCGCGACGCGCTGCGCACAGGGGCGGCGGCGCTGGCCGTCGGCGCCGGCCTGTCCAGTCGGACCCGCGCCGCCGAACAAGAGCTCAACATTCTTGTTTGGTGCGACCATACCGACGCGGCTCTACTGGAGCC
>DASPGI010000090.1:0-22126 GCA_035620695.1 Alphaproteobacteria bacterium | reverse complement strand
CACCCCGCAACGACTCCGGCGGCTTTGATCGGCAGCCGAAGCATGGCGTGCACATCTCTGAAATACATGTCTTCGAGGATGTGCCGGATGAATTGGTCCACCTGCGGCCACCGTGAGACGTCGATCTTGAGCGGCGCATATCCCATTCCGTGGTCCTATTGACAAACTCGTTCCCGTCTCCATGCCGCTTCAACCCACGGCGGCACCAAAAAACCGGACGAGCGCCTCGGCGCAGGCTTGCGGCTCCTCCTCGGCGAGGAAGTGGCCGCAGTCAAGCGCCACCTCCTCCACCTGGTCGGCCCAGCGACGCCACACTTCGGCCGGTGACTGGGCGCTCGCCGAATAGCCGCGCCCCCAGATCACCAGCACCGGGCATCGAATCTTTCGCCCCGCCACGCGATCGGCGAGATCATCCTCGCGATCGACGCCCGCGCCGGCACGATAGTCCTCGCAGGTCGCGGCGATCACGGCCGGATCGCGAAATTGGGCGATATAATCGGCGACCGCCCCCGCATTGAGCGCGTCGGCACGGCCCGCCCAGCGATCGATCAGATGGCGAACGAAGAACTCGGGCTCGGCGCCGATCAGCCGCTCGGGCAACGGCGCCGGTACGGCGAGGAACGGCCAGTGATATGTCGCGAGTGCGCGGCGCCAATCCATTTGGTCCCACACCTCGAGGGTCGGCACGATGTCGAGCGCGGCGAAGCGCTCGACCCGCTCGGGATGGTCGAGGCAAAGCCGGTAGCCGACCCGCCCGCCCCGGTCGCGTCCGGCAAGGTGAAATCGCGCGAAACCGAGACGCTCCATCACCGCCACCATGTCTTCGGCCATTCGGCGCTTGGAGTAGGCGCGATGCTCGGGGTCGGGCGGCGGCCCCTTGCTGCGGCCATAGCCGCGCAGATCGGGCATGACCAGCGTGAAGGACCGCACAAGGCGGGGCGCTACGCGATGCCAGATGAAATGCGTTTGCGGATATCCGTGCAGAAACAGGAGCGGTGGACCCTCGCCGCCGATGCGCAGAAAGATCTCCGCTTGCGAAAGCCTGATCCGCTGTGCACCAAACTCCTCCAACATCTTGTCAGTCGGCGTAGTCTGGTTCGTTGCGATCGAGCAGGCGCTTCAGCGCCTCGAAATGCCGCTCGGCATGGGTCGCCGTGAATTCGGCATATTCGGCGCGGGTCTTTCGCGAAATCTCCTGGCTCACGAGGCGCAAGGGCTTGCCGGTGGCGAGCGCAATGCATTGCGACTGTGCCGCGCGCTCCAGATAATAGAGTGAATCGAACGCAACCCCGACCGTTGCCCCGGTAACGATTACCCCGTGATTGGCGAGGAACAGCACCTCCTTGCCGTCGAGTAGTCGGGCCATGCGCGCGCCTTCGGCCGCCTCGGTGGCAAGGCCGTTGTAGGTGTCGTCATAGGCGACGGCGCCATGGAAACGCAGCGTCGTCTGATGGGCCGGCTCAAGCCGGCCGCCCTCGATCATGGTGAGCGCCGTGGCATAGGGCATGTGGGTGTGCAGAACGCAACGCGCATGCGGGTGGGCCCGGTGAATTTCTACGTGAATGTTGAATGCGGTGGCCTCCACCTCGCCCCCGCCCTCGACCGTCCGGCCGGCGCGGTCGAGCAGCAGCAGGTCGCTCGCCCTGATTTCCGCCCAGTGAAGACCAAAGGGATTGATCAGGAACAGCTCCTCCGAGCCAGGCAGCATCAAACTGAAATGATTGGAGATCCCCTCGCTGAGCCCATGGCGCACGGCCAGCCGGAACGCTGCCGCGAGGTCGATTTGCGCCTGCCGGATGTCATTGCGCATGACGCACCCCCTCCCCGAAGCCGTCGCTCCATACCACTTGAATTGATGAGCCGGCCGGGCGTCAATGTCGAACTCGTGCGTGGCCGACATTGTGGCCTTGCGCCGGAAGCCGAGATGCAATGGATGCCGAATTCGTCCCGCCGGGTCTGGACCGACGCCCACTCGCGGCGCTGACAGCGCGATCCGATCGCGCCGGGCTAGTGCGGCTCATCGGCCATGTCGGAACCCTGGCTGGGACCGGTGCGCTGGTGCTTCTTGCATGGGGACAACCGCTGCTGCTGCTCCCGGCCATGGCGGTACACGGGGCCGTGTTGGTCTTCCTTTTCGCGCCGCTTCACGAGTGCATTCACCGCACTGCCTTCCGCAGCCGATGGCCGAACGACGGGGTGGCGCTAGTCTGCGGGCTGGTTTTACTCCTGCCCCCGCACTATTTCCGCGCCTTCCATTTCGCGCACCACCGCCACACCCAGGATCCCTCGCGCGACCCCGAACTTGCGCAGGGCGGACGGCCGACGACCCGCGGGGCGTTCCTCTGGCATCTGAGCGGCCTGCCCTATTGGGCCTTTCAGGCGCGCCTGGTGCTGCGCCATGCATGGGGCTGGGTCGACGCCCCATTTCTCACCGCGGCGATGGCGCCGCGGGTGATCCGCGAGGCACGGCTCGTACTGACGATCTACGCTGGCCTCGCAGGAGCCTCGTTCGCCTTTGGTTCTTGGCTTCTACTGTTGCTGTGGGTCGGCCCGGCATTGCTCGGGCAGCCTTGGCTGCGCGCGTTCCTCGCGGCAGAGCACATGCTCTGCCCTCTGGTGCCGGAGATGGCCCGGAACACGCGGACCACCCGGGCCTCTCGGCTAACCCGCTATTATGGTTGGAATATGAGCTTCCACGCGGAGCACCATATTGCGCCCGCGCTGCCTTTCCATGCGTTGCCGAAGGCGCATGTGTTGTTACATCCGGCGCTCGCGATCATCGATCGATCCTATGCATCGGTCCTTCGCCAGATCTGGACCGCATGCATGAGCGGCGGCGGTGTTCAGGCGCGCGCGCGCAACTGACAACGAGGTGTTTGCCCTACCCGCCTCCGAGGCGACCTTCCGGCCGAAGGCAGGTGGCGCAAGCCCGCCGAAGTCCCCGGCCCGAGGTCGTCGGTCGCGCCTGAACCGACCCGCTCAGTTCAGGAGGTCAACACAAGGTTGGTCGCGGAGGATTTGCCATTGTGTCCGGTGGTCAGCTCGAACTCGATGCGCTGACCTTCGGTCAGCGAGGCAAGCCCGGCACGCTGCACCGCCGAGATGTGAACGAACACGTCCTTGGTTCCGTCTTCCGGGATGATGAATCCGTACCCTTTGGCAGGGTTGAACCACTTAACAGTGCCTCGAGCCATTGATGTCCTCATGACTTCATCAGTTCCGGGTCCCGCAGCGCTTCTGGCGATGCTTCCAGCCTCGATGACCTTGCAAGTGATCGAAGTTGTCCCCTAAGTCCAAGATGAACGAACTACTCGCTCTTGCTCAAGTAATTTTATAGTAATTTCTTTTCGATCTTTTGAACAATACGGCGAATGTTGAGACATAGCATTGTTACAATCAAGGCACAAAGAAACCACGCCGGCCCTGCCTGATTGCTGCCGAGTTGGACATCCGCGATACTGGCCGAGGGCGAGCGGCTTTCAGGGGCTGATCGGTGAACAAGGGCTACGATGTCATCATCGCCGGCGGGGGTGTCATTGGCAGTGCGGTGGCCTATTTCCTGAAGGGCTGGGTAGGTTTTCCCGGATCGGTTCTGGTGGTGGAAAAGGATCCCAGCTATGAGCGCGCCGCGACACCGCGCTCGGCTGGCGGCATCCGCCAACAATTCTCTACCCCGGAAAATATCGCGATGTCGGTTTTCGGCGCCCGCTTCGTCAGATCGGCAGGCGAGCATTTGGCGGTGGAGGGGGAGCGGCCGGATATACAATTCGTCGAACAGGGCTATCTTTTCTTGGCCACGCCGGAAGGCATGCCGATCCTCAAGCGCAATCACGCAGCCCAACGCGCGGCTGGAGCTGAGATTGCCTTATTGGATCGTCCGGCCCTGGAGCAGCGATTCCCCTGGCTGAATACCGAGGGGCTTGAGGGTGGCGGATACGGCCTGAAGAATGAGGGCTGGATCGACCCTTACGGTTTGTTGCAGGCGTTCCGCAGGAAGGCGCGCGCGCTCGGCGCGGTCTACCTCAAGGACGAGCTTGTCGGCGTTGAGGTCGAAGTCGGCCAGGTCGCGGCGGTGCGCCTGGCCGCCGGCGGCCGCATCGCCTGCGTCGCGCTGGTGAACGCCGCCGGCGCACAGGCGGCCGAGATTGCGGCCATGGCGGGGCTGACGCTGCCTGTGCGCCCGCGCAAGCGGTTCGTCTATGTGTTCGATTGTCGCGAGCCCGGGTTGGGCGGCGCACCCCTTACCGTCGATCCGAGCGGGGTGTATTTCAGGCCCGAGGGGCGGAGCTTCATCTCAGGCGTGTCCCCGCCCGAGGACCGTGACCCGGACTGTCTCGACCTGGAGGTCGAGTACGAGCTTTTCGAAGAACTCGTCTGGCCCACCCTCGCCCACCGCGTTCCCGCCTTCGCAGCCATCAAGCTGCAACGGGCCTGGGCGGGCCTTTACGATTACAATGTCCTCGACCAGAACGCGATACTCGGAGCTCATCCCGAGCTGCCCAACTACTATTCCGCCAATGGCTTCAGCGGGCACGGGCTCCAGCAGTCGCCGGCGGTGGGGCGGGCCATCGCCGAGCTTATTCGATACGGCGCATTTCGCAGCCTCGACCTCGGCCGCTTCTCCTACGAGCGCGTCATTGCGGGACGGCCCCTTCGCGAACTAAACGTGGTCTGATCGCCTTTGGCCGTTTCCCGATTCTGCGAGGTCTTCCATGAGCGCTACCGCCCTGGTCTCGATCCTCTGCCCCGACCGGACCGGCTTGATCGCCGCCGTGGCCGGACGTCTGTACGATCTCGGGGTAAATCTCGGCGATACGACATTTGCGGTGCTGGGCGGCGGAGCCGAGTTCACCAGCCTGTGCGAACTGCCGCAAGGCGTCTCGCCCCAGACGATCGAGCGAGATCTAAAGGGCCTTCCGGAGCTGGAAGGCGGGAAGGTGACGGTCGCTCCCTTCAGCCTGCCCGACGTTCATGGGCCGTCGGCAAGAATCACCCATCGGATCGAGATCGCGGGGCGTGACATGCCGGGGTTGATAGCGAGGGTCGCCGAAGCGTTCAACGAGTTCGGAGCGAATATCGTGCGAATGAATTCCGAGCGGACTCCCGGCAGCGGTGCCACACTGTACGTCACACGCATCTCCGCCTGGATACCCGAGGGCAAGACCGAGGCCTGTCTTGCCACGGTCGCCAACACGTCGGCGCAAATGAACCTGACCTGCAAATTTATGCCGGTCTAGCCGAAGCTAGCGCCTCTGATATTGCTTCGCGCCGAACAGGATCTCGCGCTCCTTCTCGCCCATGGGTCCGGACCGGCCGCGATCCGCCAGCAGCTTAAGACCGCGCTGCACTGCGGGGCGCTCAAGAATGCGATCACGCCAGCGCCCGACATTGGGATAGTCGGCGATATCGACACCTTGTCGATCGGGGTTACGCAGCCATGGCATTGTGGCGATGTCGGCGATCGAGTAGTCACCCGCGAGATATTCTCGTTCGCTCAGCCGGCGGTCCAGGACCCCATAGAGCCGATTTGACTCATTCGTGTACCGGTCGATGGCATACTGAATCGGTTCGGGCGTGTAGAGACGGAAATGATGGGCCTGTCCCAGCATCGGGCCGATCCCGCCCATCTGAAACATCAGCCACTCGATCACGGTATAGCGCGGCGCCCCTTCTCGGGGCAGCAATTTTCCGCTCTTCTCGGCAAGGTAGATCAGGATGGCGCCGGATTCGAAAACGGAGATCGATTGTCCCCCGGGGCCATCCGGATCGACGATTGCTGGTATTTTGTTGTTCGGGCTGATGCGCAGGAATTCCGGCTCGAACTGGTCGCCTTTGCCGATATCGATCGGACGGATCAGATAGGGCAGCCCGATCTCCTCCAACATGATTGATATCTTAAATCCATTCGGAGTCGGCCAAGCATACAACTCAATCATCTTCGTTGTTTCCCAATCTATGCGGCCCTTTTGGAGGCACGGGCGCGGCGCAGCCGCCCCCGTTCAAGCCGCCTTTTCAAGTGCATTCACGGAGCCGGACAGGACAGGTTCTCCGAGGCGGTGGTGATGTCGAAGGAGAGCATCGGCAGCTTAGTACAGGTGGCATTGTATCGCTCCACCCGCTGATTGTGCTCGGTCAAGAACTGCCGCTGCGGACCGGACTCCTGGCGAAGTTGGTGGCGCAGAAGGTCACGGCGGTCGAGGAGCGAATGCGCCTTGGCCACCGCCTGCGCATCTCCTGGTACAGCGGCGCGCTGCAGTTCCGCCAACTCTTGCTCTGTGCTCTGCAACTCCTGCTCACGCTGTGAACGGGCGTCGGATGCGGCCTTGAGTCGCGCATTGTCCGCGTCGAGCTGCCGCTGCTGGCACAAGCAATCCTTTATCTGATCGATCGGCATTGTCTCGACCGTCTGGGCCGTCGCGACGCCAGCGAAAAAGATCAGCGATAGCTGCGCAAGGCAGAGCCAGGACCAGCTGCGGATTCCAAAATCGATCATGCTCACCTCCTGTTTGAGCTAATTACCAATCGCGTATGCCGCAATCATGTAACGCGAAAATTCTTGAACTGCCATGGATCGTTCGCATCCACATCCTCGGGGAAAAGGCGGCCACGATCGAGCAATGGAGTCCAATCCGAATAGGCGCCGGTCAACGTTCCGAGATATGGGCGTGCAATTTCGATCACCCGATCGAAATCCAAATCGTCGGGTTCAACGATACCGCGCTCGGGATTCTCCAAGGCCCAAACCACTCCGCCGAGTACTGCCGCGCAGACCTGGAGGCTGGTCGCGTTGTTGTGCGGCACCAGCCTGCGTGCCTCCTCGATCGAGAGCTGGGAGCCATACCAGTAGGCCCCGCGGTCATGACCCATCAGAAGCACGCCCAACTCATCCACCCCGCTCACGATTTCCTCCATCAGCAGCCGGTGGCGCGACTGCAGGCGCCAATTTTTTCCCGCCAGCTCATGGAGCGAGAGGACGGCGTCGTCGCACGGATGGTAGGAGTAGTGAACGGTCGGTCGATAGATTACGTGCCCGCCCTCCTTGATGGTGAAGTAGTCCGGTATCGAAATGGACTCGCCATGCGTAATGAGAAAGCCGTGGAACGAGCCTTCAAGCGGCGTCCAGCTTCGTACTCGCGTCGCCGCGCCGGGTCGGTGCAAATAGATCGCGGCGCCGCTGCCGATTTCATGGCGACCGCCATCTGCCGGAAAATGACGCTCATGAGTGCCCCAGCCAAGCTCGGCCGGTTGGCTGCCCTCGCTGACAAAACCATCGATCGACCAAGTGTTGACGAATTCGCCCACCTGCTTCGGCTGGTCGGCGACTTGGGTGTCGCGCTCGGCTATATGGATGATTTTCACCGAAAGCGTCCGCGCAAGCTGCGCCCATTCCGCCCGATCCTTTGGAGCGCCTTTCAGCTTTGCTCCGGTCTCTCGCGCGATGTCGAGAAGAGCCTGCTTGACGAAATGCGAAACCAAACCGGGATTGGCGCCATGGGTCAAGATCGCGGTCGGCGAAGAGCGACCGAGTTTTAGGCGCAGGTCCAACGCCGATTCTCGAAGCGCGTAATTGGAGCGTTTTGAGGCTGACATGGTTGTATCGGTATAGCCGCCCACCCAGGGCTCGATGCAGGTGTCGAGATAGAGCGCCCCCTTCTCCGCGCACAGCTCGATCAAGGCGACCGAGGAGACGTCGACGGAGACGTTCAGCAGGAAATCACCGGGCCCGAGCAGTGGATCGAGAATACTGCGGTAGTTCCCGCGCGTCAGTGGCTGATCGTGGAAGGTGATCCCATACTCGCCTGCCTCCTCACGGCCGCGCTCGTCCGCGGTCACGATGGTGATCCGGCGCGGATTCAGATTGATATGCCGCAGCAGGAGCGGCAGGACACCCTGCCCGATGCTGCCAAAGCCAACGATCACCAGCCGGCCCGCAAAGCGGGCATGTTTTCGCTGTTCCGCCATGTCACTCAGCCTCAGCGCTCAAGGATCTCGACATCGCGGACGGCCTTGCGACCACCCGGGTCTATGCGCCGGACATTGTCAACTCCAGGCCAGGCTTGCAACCCGGTTTTTCCGAGATGAAGGCGGATTCGCCCTGACGGACCTCCCTGGGCGGAAGGCTTACCCTTGCGCTCGGGCCTTAGAGGCCCAGCAGATCGCGTACGGCGTCGAACACGGCCGCCATGTTCGCCTCGTTCGATATCCCGGCGACTGCGGTCCATTGGTCGGAAGCCGCGATGGGCGCACGCTGTTCTTGGGCCTCGCCTAGCTTGGCTTCCGCTAAAGATTTGTCGTTGGCTGCGGCATTGTATGCCGCAACGGCCGAGGCTTGAGCGGTCGATACCTTCTCTACTGTATTTTGGAGGTTCACCTGCTGCTCGACGGCCTCGTCCAGATTGAGCCGGGCCTCGTCCAGTGCCGGGCCGAGATCGGGATTCACCGGATCGGCATCGTAGGCAGCCATAGCCATGTCGTGGGCCGTCTTCGCCGTCTGATACTGTGCATCGGCCATATCGGACGCAGCTTGCGCGGCCGCAAGGCGCGTATTGGCGGTCTTGAGCGTGTCCCCGAGCATTACCAGTTCCGAAGAAGCCGCGTCGAAGGCCACCTGGGCGTCGGAGAAAGTCTCTTCGGCCGACCCAGCGGCTACCGCCTTGTCGACCTGTGACGGCGGAGAAGAAGCGAGCAACTTCAGGCCCGAATAGCCGGCTCTGTCAGCGCCGCCAGCGGCCATCCTCTCGCTCCCGACCAGTTCGCGGCCCTTCGCCGCCGCCGTGTCAAGTGCAACGAATTGACCCGCGCCCCGAAACGAAATGGGGACTCCGATCGCAACAGCCATCATGGCCGTGGCGAAAACGGCGCGAGCAAATTCGGTGCTCCAGTCCCTAGCCAACTCTCAACTCCCCTTTCCGTCTCGACCGAAACCAACCGAAAGCGGGCTCGCGACCAGTGTCGCGCAGCGGAATTATCTCCCGCTTAATCTCTTATGAAATTCTACTTGGGATTTATCTCGATTTTGCATAGAACAACCACAACCGGTACGTTAGGGAGTTCTTAGGTGAGAACATCTCCTAATCCGACGGTCGAGGGGTTGGAGACAATGTTCGTAAGCAAGCGCCGCCGTACCGAGGTCGCCGTCGGGCAACGCTGGCGGACCGTATCCGCTGCTCCGAGCGAATGGGAGGTCCTGCGCATCTACAATGATTCGGAAGGCATTTCTCATGTTGCCTTGCGCCAGGTGGACGATCCAACCAGCCGTAAGACGATTGCAACCGAATTGCTTTTCGCCGGAATAGGTTATGCACTAATTCCGGACGATGCCGAGTCTTGAGCCTGGGCGCCCGCCCTGGCGCTTTCGGACCCCACCTCTCGCGGGCCTGCGCCAACAGGGTTGCTTCGTCTAGAATAGTGGTCGCCCGCATCGGCGGGGCAGCACTATGCTGAATTAAGGACCATGGTTCGGCGGCAGCGATGGCCAATCTGATTACGCTCGGCCGGTTTCTTCTTCTCTTCTTGCTGGTCGCCTCGGCCTACGAGGCGCCAGTTGCCTGGCAGCTTGGGAATGCACCTCTTCTGCTGCTGATCATCGCGCTCGACGGCGTTGACGGCTATGTCGCGCGTGTGCGCAATGAAACCTCGGTCTTCGGCTCGATATTCGACATCGCCATCGATCGAGTGGTGGAGAATGTGCTTTGGGTTGTGCTGGCCGATCTTGGCCTCGTGCCGATCTGGGTAGCCATCGTCTTCATTACACGTGCCTCGATCGTGGATTCGATCCGATATGCGGCGATCTCGCGCGGAGAGACTGCATTTGGCAGCATACGCTCGCAGCTCGGTCGTGTTCTGGTTTCCGGCCGATTTATGCGCGGGCTCTACGGCGTGTTGAAGGCGGCAACTTTCGGGTGGGTATTCTTCCTTCAACCCCTGCCTCAGCTCTTTCCCGAAACATGGGCTCAGTTCGGTGGGCCGGCGCGATGGATTGCCGTCGTGCTGGTCTATGCCTCGGTCGTGATCTGCCTGCTCCGCGCCTTGCCGGTCATTCTCGAGTTCCTGAGCGTGGCACGCGCCTCGCGGCCGGCCAAACCGGCCAGGGTCGTCTGAAAATGCGCCTTGTAATAGTCGATCTCGACGGAACGCTCCTGCCCTGTGGCAGTGAAGCTCGCTTCATTGTCCATTTGTTTGCGTCCGGCCAGATCGGGCCCAAGGCCCTGATACGCAGCCTGTTATTTGCCGTGAGGCATTGGCCGCGCTTCGGGCGGCATGTTTGGAAGAAGAACAAATCCTATCTCGCGGGCATGCGCTGCACCGAGGTAGAGCGCCTGGCGCACGCTTTCGTCACCGAACGGCTGGTGCCACTGCTGCGCGAACGGCTGCACGAGCGGATCGCGTGCCACCGTGCCGCGGGCGATCATGTGCTGCTGATGACCGGATCACCGGAATTTCTTGCCAGACCGCTGGCCCAGGCCATCGCAGCCGATAGCTGGATCGCGACTTCCTGCGCCCATGAAGACGGCATCTACCTCGCCTCCGTTCCGACCTGCCATCCCTTTGGCGGCGAGAAGCTGAGACTTGCCCAGGACGCTGCCCGGCGACTTGGATTCTCGCTGGCCGAAGGCATGGCTTATGCCGATACGGGCGAAGACATCGAGCTGTTGGCGGCGGTCGGCGACGCCGTGGCGGTGGCGCCGGACCGCATGCTTGCCAAGCGCGCCCGCTCGGAAGGGTGGGAGATCATTTCTGAAAAACAGATACTGCCGGCGCGACGGTCGCTTGCGGGCATAGGGCAACGTGCCTGAATTCACACGCTCTCAAAAAAATGTCCCTGATGAAGATTCGATCTTGATTGGCGGACGCATTTGCCTATCTTTTCCTCCAGACGCATCCGCACGTGCCTCTGGCCCTTCAGTGGTTATGCTACGACGTTAGGCGTCCTTTTTGGTTGACGCGGCCCCTGGGCCGAAACCTTAGAGGAACCCTGATATGGTTGTAGCCCGCCGGGCCGTACAGGCCGCGCCGATCTCCCTCAGCCCCGACCTCAAGGCAGCGATCTCCCGATCGTCGACGCTTGAGTCCGTTCGCGCCCTTGCTCAGGAGAGGCTGGTGATGCCGCTACAAATCCTCGTCATCCAGCATTGTCCCCTTACGCCAGCCGGGTTGGTCGGCGCTGCGATCGACGCCGCGGGCGCCGAAATGACCACCGTCATGCCTCACCACGGCGATGCTTTTCCGGGCGACCCGGACCGCTTCGACGCGCTGGTGCTATGCGGCGGTCCGATGCATGCCGGGGACGATGAGAGCTTTCCCGCCTTCCCGCCAATGCTGAGGCTGATCCGGCGCTTCCACGGCAGCGGTCGGCCTGTGCTTGGCCTGTGCCTCGGGGCACAGCTCATCGCGCGCGCCTTTGGATGCGAGGTGGTGAAATGGGGTGATCTCGAGCTGGGCTTCCCGGCGCTGAAGCTCACCGCCGAAGGGCGGAGCGACCGGCTTCTGCGGGGCACATCCCCCCGCCCCCGTATGATGCAGTTCCACGAGGACAGTTTCGCACTACCCGACGGAGCCAAGCTGCTCCTTACCGGCGAATGCCCCAATCAGGGCTTCAAGATTGGTGACACTACCTATGGCTTCCAGTTCCACATGGAGGTCACCTTGTCGGACGCCCATGCCTGGTTGCGGGACTGCCGGGACTGGATCGGGCGCCACTATGGCCAGGAGTCGGGGCGGCGGATCGAAGAGGTGAGGCGCGAAATCGGCCGTCACCATCCAGGCGCCGCCCTATGGACCCGGACGGTCACCGCGCGGTGGATGGAACTGGTCGCCGAACGGAAACTTTGGCGTCAGGACCTCTTGCCCCTGCGGGCGAGCGCCTGAAGAGGGCACGCCCGAGGTAGCAAATAGCTGCAATTTGATCGATATCCGCTTTAAAAAGCGGCCCCGTTAACCGCTTCCGTCAAAGCGGCGGTTACCGTCCACCCCCTAGCATCGACAGTCATGAAGGTCCAGAAGCGCATATCTGCACGGCTTTCTTTCACCGATCTCCTTGCCGAGGAGGACGGGGCTACGGCCATCGAGTACGGGCTCGTGGCGGCGTTGATCTCCGTGTTCATCCTGGTGGCAATCGGCACGGTCGGCGATGGCGTGGTCAGCCTTTTCGAGCTGATCAGCCAAGCCTTTCCCAGCTGACAAGGCCGAGGGTTTACTCGCCGCCTCCGGTTTCCCCGAGGTTACGACGCTTGGCCTTCATATCCCCTGCCGTCTCCGCCACGCGCGCTGGCTTCTCCTTCGTCTGCCCAAACTTGGAGCCGGGTGTCATCCCCTGTTCCTCCGCTTGAGCCATCGCAGCCGCGCCGGCGCTTGCAGCGACCTCCTTCGCTTTCTCCCACTGCTCGCGGGCAAAGTCGCCGGCTCGATGCCGCAGCCTCTCGCGAGCAGGTCCTAGATAGCGATTCTCGAGGCGGCTGGTAGGCAGGGTCGCACCCAGAACCGCTCCGAGCGCTACTGCGACCGCGCCGAGAACGAGCGGTTGCTCGTCCAGCATGTGCTCGAAGCCGGTACGTGCCCGCTCGACCTGATGGCGCGCTACGGAGCCGACTTGACGGATGCCGCCATGCTCGTTTCTAGCGCCCGACGCGAAATTTGAGCTGCCGACGCCACCATGCGATCCGTGTCGGCCCAGCGGATTGAAGCCGCCGTGGCGTGAGCCTTGCCAACTGCCGCTCATGGTTTTTTCTCCCTCAACATGATCTGCGCCGCGCCGCGCCTCGAAGTGTTTGGGCGCCGACGTTTCTCTGAAATGCAGGGCCGGCTGCGGCCCGGTGCCCGGCCGGGTCGAGGTGGGTGAGCGCGCCTTATCCCCGCGCTCCATAAGCAGAAGCCAGCCGAGTGAAGCCGCCAGCATCGCCGTCGGTACCGGGTGACGGCGCACCGTCCGCCCAAGGTTTGAAGCGAAAGCGCCGGGCCCTCCGCGTAGCAGCATCAGCGCCTGATCCAAGAGCCGGTTCGGCGACAAGCGATGCTCGATCTGGCCGAGTGTCCGGTCCAGCTCGCCGCGGATGCGCTCCGCCTCCTGCTCCAGCTCCGCCGCACTCCGCTCAGTGCCGTTTCCGACCGGACCTTGATCGTACCGGGCGACGCTCATATGACCTTCTTCCTAGCCCAGGACGCATCCTCCTTGATCGAGGCCAAGGTCCGTCGCGGCACCAGATTGGCCGGCCGCACATCGCCCTTCCCCCTCATGACCAAGATAGCCCCGATTGCCCCTACAACGATGCCGACGATCAATGGCGCCAGCCAGGGCATCGTCGCCCACCAATTGAAGATGTGACCCAGGGCGAGCGCTGCGGCGAACAGCAGCACCAGGAACGCGGCATAGAGCACCAAGCCGCCAAGGATCAGCAGTATGAGCCCGCCGGTGAATTGGCTCACCCGTTCGATGATCTCGGTCTTGGCGAGTTGAACCTCGGTGCGCACCAGCGCGGAGGTGTCGCGTGCGAGGTCCGAGAAAAGCGAACCAATCGGCCGCTCGTCACCTGCCGGCTGCATTACGAGGCTCCCTGCGGCCGCTGCGAGAACCGACCGGGCCTGCCGCCGGCTTGCGAGGTGCCGGGCGGTGAGTCTGTCTCGCCTGGATTCGAAACCATCCCCTCCTGGTAGGCATGCCTTGAAAAAGCACCCTCGGCTGCCGCGCCATGGGAATACTCATCGTCTCTTTGATACCCGTATCTGGCGGCTTCGCGGTGCTCGGAGGAGCTTTTCAGGAGCCGGGCGAGAAGAAAGCCGACCGCCACCCCGGCGCCAATGAAGACGGCAGGCTGGCGGCGAGCAAACTCTTCGGCCTCCGCCATCAGGGCGGAAAGATCGCGATTGCCGATCGCTTGCGAGAACCGCTCGATCCCGTCGGCGGCGTGTAGAACATAGTCCGCCATCAAAGGATTGCCGTGCTCGTCGAACCGCTCCGCCGCGCCGCGGGCGGCATTGGCCACGCCGGCCATATCCTCGGCCAAAAGCGATTTACGCTCCTCAAGATAGGAAAGCGTGCGCTCCCGGGCTGCTTGCGTCAGGCGGCCGGCCTCGGACTTGGCCTGTTCGACCGCGGAGGAACGCCGGCCTTCCATCTCCGCCGGCGGCAGACCGATATCGCTGCTTGCCATGAACTCCTCCAGCCTTGCGCTTCTGCCGAAATAAACATGAGCCCTCCGGTCCGGTTGCCGGATCTATGACTGATCGGAAGCCACAACGCTATCGTCCAGCCGCGCAATCGCGAGCGACGCGGTTTTTGCAACGGATGATGGAAGCCCCTCGACCGCTAGCAGCTGTTTCAGCCTATCCAGCACATTCCGGTCGGCGCGGCGCCGGTGGTCCTCCAGAAGCGCCTCATCTTGATCGAAAACAGCCGCTTCGATCTCTTTGCCAAGCGCCCGCGCCGCTTCCGCATCCGGGTCGGGCGATCGTGGAAGCCAGCCGGCTTCTCGTGCCGCCGTGGCCAACTCCTCTGCGATCCGATCACGCAAATCAGCTGCCGCAAACCTCGGGTCAAGGGGAGATCGACTCAGGAATGCCGCCTCCCGATGGAGCCGCCCCGCCTCGGCCGCGGCGAGCAGCGCCTCGTCCAGAGCGACTTCCGCGTCACTGCGCAGCAGCATCGCCTCCTCCGCTTGCTGCGGCGAGGTCCGGCGGAACGAGGATTTCGATCGCTGCCGGCAGGATCTCAAGGATCACCGGCGTGCGCGTCGTAACCTCGCCATCGGTGTTCACCGGCATAGGCCGCCGTGTACGGATCTCGATGCGCCGGCCGCGCAGGACGTGGACGCCCCTGAACTGGCCGTGCCGGCCGGTGCGCAGTGCCGGCGCAAGCAGCATCAGCCGTAGCATGCTGGCGGGTGCAATGCTGTAAAGATCCAGAAGATGGTCATCGATCGCGGCGTCCTCGACGACCGTCAGGCCGCCGCCATAATGGCGGCCGTTGCCGACCGCGATCTGGATCGAGCGAAGCCGGAGGCGCCGGCCGTCGCAGTCGATCCAAGCCCGAAAGGGACGATGCTCCTTCAACTCGCGCATTACAGCCAGCGCGTAGCCCGCGGCGCCAAAGCGGCGCTTGGTCCCCGGATCGATCGTCCGCGCGACGGCCGCTGACAGGCCGATGCTGGCGACATTGAAGAAATGCTTCCCATTGGCCAAGCCCAGGTCGATACGGCGCGCCGCTCCATTTGCCGCAATGGCGCAGGCTTGATCCAACTCGGTCGGGATGCCGAGCGTGCGCGCGAGATCATTGGCCGTGCCGAGCGGCAGGATGGCCATTGGAACCCCGAGCTCGAGGATCGCTCCGCAGGCGGCGTTCATGGTCCCATCGCCCCCGCCAAGGACCACCAGGTTGATTCGGCCGCGATGGGCTCGAATCAGCTTGGGGATCTCGGCGGGATCGCCGATGCCGAAGGGCAGGACCGCGATCCCGGCAGACTCGAGAGAAGCGATGGCGGAAGCCAGATCCGCGTCCCCCGACCGGCTCAGCCGATTTGCGAGGAGCAGCGCACGCCGTCGGCCGGTTTCCGGGCCGGGCCCGAATCCGGAGACGGCGTTCGGACATGCTTCTGGTTTCGCCGATCGCGCACCGTAAGGCGAGCGGAACGGCTCCTGTTGGAAGGGGGCGGGCATTGTCCCCATCAACGCCCGCCGCCTGAGCGCGTTTCAGGCGGGTCGGTTCGGCGCCGGCCCCGACTCCTCTCCGCTCGCCATCGCGCTCCCGCGCCAAAGGCGCGTCATGGCCTCTTCGGTGAATCGGGCAGGACGGCTGAAGACACCCAGACGATCGACAAGGGCATAAAGGGTGCCGAGCAGCACTGTCCAGCCGATCAGATAGAATAGAACATTCGCCAACATGATCGTGGCCCTGCTCCATCAACGGCAGTTGCTTCCCGTCGCGAGCGCGATGATGAGCAGGTATGGCTAATGAATCGTTAACGTGGTCCGCCTGGTGCGCTTTTTCGCCGAGCCACCGCATCGGCCAGAAGGCACATGATCTCGAACATGAATGTAGCGCCGACCAGCGCGGTGTTCCCGCTGGGGTCGAAGGGCGGGGACACCTCGACGACATCCCCTCCCACCAGATTGAGGCCCTGAAGTCCCCGCACGATATGCTGGGCTTCGCGTGTGGTGAGCCCGCCGATCTCCGGTGTGCCGGTCCCTGGCGCGAAAACCGGGTCGAGGCCGTCGACGTCGAAGCTGACATAGGTTGGCCCGTCCCCCACCACGCGCCGCGCCTCGCCGATCACCTTCTCCTCTCCCAGCCGGCAGAACTCCTCCATGTAAATCACGCGCATTCCGGAGCTTTCCGCGAAGTCCATGTCTCCCGCGCTGTAGATCGAGCCGCGAATGCCGATCTGCACGGTCCGCCTGGGGTCGAGAAGCCCCTCCTCGACGGCACGGCGGAACGGCGTGCCATGGGTATAGGGATTGTCGCCGAAATAGCGGTCGTTGGTATCGGAATGGGCGTCGAAGTGGACAAGGCCGACCGGGCGCTCGCGCGCGATGGCACGTAAAATCGGCAAGGTGATCAGGTGATCGCCGCCGGCCGAAAGCGGGGTCGCGCCTGCCTCGTGTACCTTGGCGAAGAAACGCTCGATACGCGCAAGCGAATCGCGAAGATCGATCGGGTTCACCGGAGCGTCCCCGAGATCGGCGATGCGAGCAAGCACGTAGGGGGCGATCCGGCTCACATGGTGAACCTTGCGCATGAAGCTCGACATGTTGCGGATCTCGCGCGGCCCATGACGGGCTCCAGCGCGGTTGGTGGTGCCTCCGTCCCAGGGCACGCCGATCAGCGCTATGTCGACCCGCGCCGGATCGGGAATATGGGGGAGCCGCATGAAAGTCGGAATCGCGCCGAATCGGGGCACAATGGTGGCATCCACAGGTTCGGGATTGCCGGGCATTGGGGCCATGCGTCACCTCCCTGAATTTGGGGCTTATTCCATCTTAGCTCGGCGCAAGTCGGCAAGGCGGCTTATCACGGGCGGCCATCGCGGATCCTGCGATCTCGGCCGGTTAAGACAGGGTCGACTATCGATGATTCGGAGGGCCAACAATATTAGCTGTGGTTCAAGTTGAATAATGATGGTTGAAACATCATAAAGGTAAGGATATACGTAAGTTATTACAACTGGAGCATTAAAGAGCCTGATGATAACGGCTGCCCAACTGCGTGCCGCGCGCGCGCTCCTTGGCATTGACCAACGCAAGCTGGCTGAGCTTTCGACCCTATCGGTGCCAACGATCCAACGCATGGAGGCCAGCGGCGGCGTAATCCGGGGCAATGTGGACTCGCTGATGAAGCTGGCCTCTGCTCTCGCGGCCGCCGGGATCGAGTTGATCGATGAGGGCGCTGTGAGTTCGGGGGGTGGACGCGGCGTGCGTCTGAGATCTCCTCAGTCCGCGCCGGAGACTGGCCCGCAAGACCAAGCGACTGCCGAAGTTGAAGCTGAGCAGGATCGGTGATCGAAGACAGACAGGCGTGATCAGCAATGTCCCTCGACAATGTCCATTGATATCGGCTTGTGGTCGGTCGCTGTTCTTCTCGGAACGGCAGCTCTGGCGGTTCTGCGTGGTCGCGCGCCCGGCTCGCGCCTCATTGTCTATGGCGTCTGTCTCGCAGCCTCTGCCATCGCGCTCTTGGCGGCGCTTGCACAGTTGGCGGGTTTGGCCGGCCCACCTGCCGCCTTGACGCTTCCGCTCGGTCTTCCATGGATCGGCGCAAATTTTCGCCTGGATGGACTTGCCGCCTTTTTCCTTCTCGTCGTCAATCTTGGCGGTGCCATGGCGAGCCTTTACGGCATCGGTTACGGGCGGCACGAGACGGCGCCACAGCGTGTACTTCCCTTCTTTCCGGCTTTCCTTGCCGGAATGAACCTTGTGGTGCTGGCCGACGACGCCTTCACCTTTCTCCTGTCATGGGAGTTCATGTCGCTTGCTTCCTGGGCGCTCGTGATGGCTCACCACCGTGTCGAAGAGAATGTCCGAGCCGGTTACATCTACCTCGTCATGGCGAGCTTCGGGACGTTGGCGCTGCTGCTCGCCTTCGGCCTGCTTGCCGGTGCCGACGGAGGCTATACATTCACCGCGATCGATGCCGACGAGCACGCGCCATGGGTTGTCGCGCTCGTTCTTGCGCTGACGCTGATCGGGGCCGGGTCCAAAGCCGGCATTGTCCCGCTGCATGTCTGGCTGCCGCTCGCACACCCCGCGGCACCGAGCCACGTCTCGGCGCTGATGAGCGGCATCATGACAAAGGTCGCGGTATACGGGTTCGTACGCATCGCCTTCGACCTTCTCGATGAGCCGAGCTGGTGGTCGAGCATGGTTGTGCTGTTGATCGGCGGCGTCACTGCAGTGCTTGGCGTCCTCTATGCGTTGATGCAGCACGATCTCAAGCGTCTTCTTGCCTATCACACCGTCGAAAATATCGGGATTATCTATATCGGCCTCGGCCTGGCGCTCGCCTTTGGGGCGAACGGCATGCGCGCGGCCGCGGCATTAGCGCTGACAGCCGCGCTGCTCCACGTGCTCAATCACTCGCTCTTCAAGAGCCTGCTGTTCTTCGGCGCCGGCGCGGTCCTGACGGCGACTGGCGAGCGCGACATGGAAAAGCTAGGCGGCATCATCCACCGGATGCCCTACACGAGCTTCGCTTTCCTCGTCGGCTGTGTTGCGATTTCCGCACTGCCGCCCCTCAACGGCTTCGTATCCGAATGGCTGATCTTCCAGGCGATTCTGCTTAGCCCCGACCTTCCACAATGGGGCCTCAAGGTCATGGTGCCGGCGGTGGGAGGCCTGCTCGCGCTTTCGGCGGCGCTGGCCGCAGCCTGTTTCGTCAAGGCCTTCGGCGTGAGCTTTCTTGGGCGGGCGCGTTCGGACGTGGCGAGGAATGCCCGCGAAGTCGACCGTTTTTCCCTTGGCGCAATGTACATCTTCTCGGCCCTCTGCCTGCTTGTAGGCATCCTTCCCGGCCCATTGATCGACGCGCTGGCGGCGGTGACCTTTTCACTGACCGGCGAGCGCATGCCCGTGCAAACAAGTGTACGTTGGCTGTCGATCGTGCCCGTCGCCGAGGGCCGCAGCTCGTACAACGGCCTGCTGGTGTTTCTCTTCATTGCGCTCTCTGCCTCGCTTGCCGTTTATGTGATTCACCGTTTCGCCTCGCACACTTTACGCCGGGCGCCGGCTTGGGACTGCGGCTTCCCAGACCAGAGCCCGCACACCCAGTACACCGCAAGCAGCTTTGCGCAGCCGATCCGTCGCGTCTTCGGATCTCTTGTGTTCGGAGCGCGCGAGACCGTGGTCATGCCGCCACCAGGCAGCATTCAGCCGGCGCGCCTCACCGTCGAGCTCAGGGATCTCGTCTGGGACGGCCTTTATGCACCGGTGGCCGGCGCCGTCTCTTTCGTGAGCGAGCGGCTCAACATCCTGCAGTTCCTGACGATCCGGCGATATCTGAGCCTCGTCTTCCTCGCCCTTATCATGTTGCTCCTGGCGCTCGCGTTATGGCCGTAGTCGTCGATCTCCTCATCCAGGGCGTCCAGATGGTGCTGGTGCTGCTTCTAGCGCCGCTCTTGACCGGTATCGTGCGAAAGGTGAAGGCGCGCCTCTTGCGCCGGCAGGGACCTTCGATTTTCCAGCCCTATCGCGATCTTCTGCGCTTGCTGCGCAAGGAAGCGGTGATCGCCGAGAGTGCCTCATGGCTGTTTCGGGTGGCGCCCTATCTGATCTTCGCGGCAACCTGGGTAGCCGCCGCTTTGGTGCCGACCTTCGCAACCGGGCTGATGTTCAGTTGGACGGCCGATCTGATTGCCATCATCGCGCTGCTCGCCAGCGCACGCTTTTTCATGGCGTTGGCCGGCATGGATGTCGGTACGAGCTTCGGCGGCATCGGCTCGAGCCGCGAGATGCTCATAGCTTCGCTGGCGGAACCGGCCATGCTTCTTGTGGTGTTCACCCTTGCGCTGGTTGCCGGGTCGACGCAGCTTTCCACCGTAGCGGCATTTATGGCCTCGCCGGCCGTCGGACTTCGCGTCTCCCTTGGCCTAGCGCTCATCGGCCTCGTCATGGTGGCGATCGCGGAGAATGCCCGCATCCCCGTGGACAATCCGGCCACTCATCTGGAGCTCACCATGGTTCATGAAGCCATGGTGCTGGAGTATTCCGGGCGCCACCTCGCCATGATCGAGTTCGCCTCGTCGCTCAAGCTGCTGCTCTACATCTCGCTGGTCGCCTGCCTGTTCGCGCCCTGGGGACTCGCCGGAGCAGGCGCCGATCTTGGCCAATACGCCCTTGGGCTTGCCGCCTACCTCATCAAGCTTCTGGCCGGCGGCAGCGCCCTTGCGCTGTTCGAGACGGCGATTGCCAAGATGCGCGTTTTTCGCGTGCCCGAATTCCTCGGCGCCGCCCTCATGCTCGGGCTGCTTGGCACGCTTCTCATGTTCGTCTCGCGGAGCCTTTGATGAACAGCCTTGCCTTCGACATTGCCCACTTGCTCGCAGGCAGCCTCGTGCTGATCAGCCTGATGATGCTCTACCAGGACCGTCTCTATGCGCTGCTTAATATCTTCGCGCTTCATGCCCTGGCGCTGGCCCTTTCGGTCGCCTGGCAGGCTTTCGTCCAGAACGGCCCCCACCTCTACATCACCGCGCTGATCGCGCTCGTCTTCAAGGCCATTGTCATTCCCATGGTGCTCCATCGCATCATCCAGCGCCTTGGCATTCATCGTGAGATAGAAACGGTCATCGGCATCGGCCCCACCATGCTCGCAGGCATGGGGCTCGTCGCGCTCTCCATCGCCGTCATGCTGCAGGTGACCCCCGAGGCCGATCCGCTTGCGCGCGAGGATCTAGCCTTCGCGCTGGCGGTCGTTCTGCTTGGCTTGCTTCTGATGGTGTCGCGGCGCAATGCGGTGAGCCAAGTGGTGGGTTTCATGTCGCTGGAGAACGGGCTCGTCCTCGCCGCGACCGGCGCCAAGGGCATGCCGCTGGTGGTCGAGATCAGCGTCGCCTTCTCCATTCTGATTGCATTCATCGTGATCGGCGTTTTCCTGTTCCGCATACGGGAACGCTTCGACACGGTGGATGTGCATGCGCTCGACCGTTTTCGGGGCGAGCGGCTATGAGCGATTTTTCCTTCGATCCGGTCGCGGCCATCCTTCTCATTCCCTTGAGTGCCGCCGCACTTTTGGCCCTTCTGCCGGGCTACCGGCTCACCGCCCAGTTGAACGTGCTTGCGACGCTCCTGACATGGCTCTCGGCTCTGTCGCTCCTGCTCAGCGAACGGCCGGAACCGGGTTCGTACTTTATGATCGACGACCTCAATATCGTCTTCGTCGTGCTCAACACCTTCGTCGGCTTCACGACTAGCGTGTTCAGCGCCAGCTACATCGCGCACGAGCTGGAGATTGGGCGACTGACGCCCGCCTATCTTCGCTTCTATCACGCCATGTACCAGGCGCTGATGTTCGCGATGAACCTGGCGCTAGTCGCCAACAACATCGGACTGCTGTGGGTGGCGATTGAACTTGCGACGCTCACCACCGTGCTCATGGTCGGCATATACCGGACGCATGAGGCGCTGGAAGCGGCCTGGAAATACTTCATTCTTGGCAGCGTCGGAATCGCGCTTGCCCTGTTCGGAACGATCCTTGTCTACATGGCGGCGCATCCGACCGTCGGCGAGGGTCTCGATGCGATGGTCTGGACCACGCTGATCAGGCACGCGACCGGGTTCGATCCCGCATTGCTCAATCTCGCCTTCGTCTTCCTGCTCCTGGGTTATGGGACCAAGGTCGGCCTGGCGCCATTGCATGCCTGGTTACCCGATGCTCATGCCGAAGGCCCGACCCCGATTTCAGCGGTATTGTCGGGCCTCTTGCTGAACGTCGCCCTCTATGCGGTGCTACGGTTCAAGCTTTTGCTTGCCGTGAACCCGGAAGCAATCGCGCCAGGTCCGCTGATGATCACAATGGGTCTGACGTCGCTTGTCTTCGCGGCCTTCATGCTTTACCGCAGGCGCGACATCAAGCGGCTGTTCGCCTATTCCTCGATCGAGCATATGGGGATCATCACCTTCGCCTTCGGCATGGGAGGGCCGCTGG
>DASPGI010000089.1:0-14845 GCA_035620695.1 Alphaproteobacteria bacterium | reverse complement strand
TGAGCGGGCATTTCGACCTGCACAGCCGCTGGGAACTCGCGCCGAAAGCGCCGCCCCGTCCAGTACACAGACGCGCCCGTGCTCACAAGGAGAGCCGTCATGAAAATTCCGATGGTCGCATCCAAAGTCAGCTCAAACGGCCGGGTCAGGAGGTAAACAGGGACGGGCGGCAGCAGGAACAGCATGCCCTGCCACATCATCCGCCGCCGCCAGATGAGGAACCGAGCCGCATCTTCGGCATTCAGCCGGTAGGTCTTGAAGGTTCCACTAGGCAGGACCACCGCCGACCCATCGGGCTCGATGCCAAAGATCGCATTTGCTCCGCGTTTCTGGTGCAGCAACCGTGCAACAGGAAAAGCCCGTTCGAATCGCATCGAGGTAGTCTCAACCAGGATCGACCATCCGACCGCGACGCCCGCTATCCACAGAACGATGCCGCTGCCGATCCACATCGCAGCGATCGTGCTCACTATTACGAGTGGCAGAGCCGCCGCCCAGCCCTGCCAGCGCCGCCGGCGAAACCACGATCTCAGCTCTGGTTCCGAAGCGAGGGGCACTCGATAGGTCGTGGGCGTGTAGAAACTGCCGACCCTTACCGTCAGCGCTTCCTCCGATCGATGCACCAGCCAGCGCGGTTCGCGAGTCATCCTATTCGGATTTCCATATAAGATATCGATCATTCTCTCAAAGGTTGATCAAGGATGCAATGTCCGTCGCCAGCCTCGCATCGCCAGTCAGACGGATCTCTGCTCTTCCAGGCTGGAAGAGGGAGCTGCGGGTGAGAACTTTGTCGACTGAACACGCAACCGTTGCTCCCGCACACGCTCCACGGCTAGGGTCAACGGAGATAAGGGGACTTTCCCATGACCCGCGAGACCAGCCCTACGGGGCGCACCGTCGCCCGCATTCTGCTCGAGATCGAGGCGGTGCATTTCCGCCCGCGCGAGCCGTTCAAGCTGACCTCGGGCCGGCTGTCGCCCGTCTATATCGACTGCCGCAAGATCATCGGGTTCCCGCGAGCGCGGGCGAAGGTGATCGATCTGGCCGTCGCCCATATCGAAGAGGCGATCGGCTTCGAGCGCATCGATGTCGTCGCCGGCGGAGAGACTGCGGGGATTCCCTTCGCCGCCTGGATCGCCGAACGCCTCGCTCTGCCCATGGTCTATGTTCGCAAAACGCCCAAGGGCTTCGGCCGCGGCGCGCAGCTCGAGGGCAACTGGAAAGACGGAGATCGCATGCTGCTGGTCGAGGATCTTGCAACCGACGGCGGCAGCAAGCTCGGATTCATCGAGGCGATCCGGAAGGCGGGCGCGGACGTCGCCAACGCGCTTGTGATTTTCCACTATGGAATTTTCCCCGCCTCGACCGAGCGACTGGCCGAGCTCGGCGTCCGGCTGCACGGGCTTGCCACTTGGTGGGACGTCCTTGCCGAAGCGGAAGCCTCGGGCGCGCTCTCCGGCTCCGACCTTGCCGCCGTGCGCCGCTTCCTCGAGGCGCCCGAGGGATGGACCGGCGCATAGCCCGAAGCTCCGATGCCGATCACGCTTACCTTCCATGGCGCTGCCGGGACCGTCACCGGGTCCAAATATCTGGTCGAGGCCGAAGGTGCGCGGCTCCTCGTCGATTGCGGGCTCTTCCAGGGCTACAAGCAACTCCGCTTGCGCAACTGGGCGCCCCTGCCCTTCGCCGCGGGCGGAATCGACGCGGTGGTCCTGACCCATGCGCATTTGGACCATTCGGGCACGCTACCGATTCTCGCGCGCGCCGGATATCGCGGCCCGATTTTCGCGACACCCGCCACGCTCGACCTGTGCGGCCTGCTCCTGCCGGACAGCGGCCGGCTGCAGGAGCAGGATGCCGACTACGCCAATCGACATGGCTTTTCGAAGCATCGCCCCGCCCTGCCGCTTTACACCGAAGCCGATGCGTTGGCCGCGCTCCGCCTCTTCCGACCGGTTTCCTTCGATGAAAGCCGCGATCCTGCAAAGTACTTCCACTTCGTATTTCGTCCGGCCGGCCATATTCTGGGCGCCGCCATCGTCGAGCTGGAGACGCCCCTGGGCCGCATCGTCTTTTCCGGCGATCTCGGGCGCCCGAACGCGCCGACCACTCCGCCGCCGGCGATGATCGGCGAGGCCGACTGGCTCGTGGTGGAATCCACCTATGGCAATCGGCGACACCAAAACGCCGATGCGGGCGCGGCCCTCGGCGAGATTGTCAACCGCACGGCCGAGCGCGGCGGCACCATCCTGATCCCCGCCTTCGCGGTTGGGCGGGCGCAGACGCTTCTCTATCATCTGGATCGGCTCAAGAAAGGGCACGCAATCCCTGACCTGCCGATCTATCTCGACAGCCCGATGGCGGTCGACGCCAGCGAGATTTTCTGCAGATACCGCGACAAGCTTTCGCCGGCCGAATGGCGCGCCGTCTGTCGTGGCGTCGACTATGTGCAGAGTGTGAAGGAGTCGAAGGCGCTTTCCGCCAATCCCATGCCCAAGATCATCGTCTCGGCAAGCGGCATGGCGACCGGCGGACGCGTTTTGCACCATCTGAAACAGTATGCGCCCGATCCGCGCCACACCATCCTCTTCGTCGGCTATCAGGCAGGCGGCACGCGTGGGGCGGCGCTAACGGAAGGTGCTACAAGCGTCAAGATCCATGGCGAGCATGTGCCGGTACGCGCAGAGATACGCAACCTTGCGATGCTCTCCGCCCATGCCGACGGTGAAGAGGTGATGGGCTGGCTCAAGGGCTTCACCCGCGCGCCCCGCATGATATTCGTTACCCATGGCGAGCCCGCGGCAGCCGATGCGCTCAGGCACCGGATCGAGGAGGAGCTGGGCTGGAGCGCGCGCGTGCCTGAACATAGGGAGCGGGCGCTGCTGACATGAGCCTTCTGGACGCCATCGCTTCGCCGCAACCGGCGCCGGCCGGTCGCACGCCCGCGCTCCTGGCCAAGCGCCTCGGCATCGACACGCTCGACGAGACTGTCGTCTTTCTGCGCCCGGATTGTTCGGTCTGCCGTTCCGAGGGGTTGGAGTCGCGGGCTACGGTGCGCCTTCGCCACGGTGGGCGCGAGATTGTCGCAACGCTCTACCATGTCACCGACAATCTGCTGGGCGAGGAAGAAGCAGGTCTCTCGGATGTGGCGTGGAGCCGGCTCGGCCTGGCCGATGGCGACCGTATCGAGGTCCTCCATCAGCCGCCGCTCGCCTCGATGAGCGCGGTTCGCGGCAAGCTCTATGGCCGGCGCTTCACGCAGGACGAACTCCGAACCATCCTCGCCGACACCGCCGCCGGACGCTACACCGATGTCGAGCTTGCCGCGTTCGTCGCCGCCTGCTCGGCGCGGCCGCTTGATGCCGAGGAAACGGTCTGGCTCACGCGCGCCATGGTCGAGACCGGGGACCGGCTGAGCTGGGACGGTCGGCCGATTCTGGACAAGCATTCGGTCGGCGGGCTTCCGGGCAACCGCACGACTCCCATCGTGGTTGCGATCGTGGCGGCTCTCGGTCAGATCATGCCGAAGACATCCTCGCGTGCGATCACATCGCCTGCCGGCACCGCCGACACGATGGAGACGCTGACGCGCGTCGATCTCGACCTGCCGGAGATCCGGCGCGTGGTCGAGGCCGAGGGTGGATGCCTTGTCTGGGGCGGTGGCGTGCGGCTCAGCCCCGCCGACGATATTCTGATCCGGATCGAGCGGGCGCTCGACCTCGATAGCGAAGGCCAGCTCGTCGGATCGGTGCTATCGAAAAAAATCGCAGCAGGCGCGACCCATCTCGTCCTCGACCTGCCGGTGGGGACGACCGCCAAGGTCCGCACCCGCTCGGCCGCCGAGCTTCTCAGTCAACGGCTTGAGGAAACTGCAGCCGCCTTCGGGATCAAGGCGCGCATCCTGGTGACGGACGGCAGCCAGCCCGTCGGCCGCGGCATCGGTCCGGCCTTGGAAGCGCGCGACGTCCTCGCCGTTTTGCGCCAGGACCAGTATTCACCCAAGGATCTTGCGGACCGCGCGATATCGCTCGCGGGCGCCGTGCTGGAATTGGCCGGAGCGGCGCCGGAGGGCGATGGTTGCCAGGTCGCCGCCGCCGCACTTGCCGACGGGCGTGCTTGGAGGAAATTCCAGCGCATCTGCGCCGCCCAGGGTGGGATGCGCGAGCCGCCGGTGGCGCCACACCGCGCTCCGATCTTGGCCAGGATATCCGGCCGGCTCGCCGAGATCGACAACCGCCGCCTCGCCCGTGTCGCCAAGCTCGCCGGAGCACCCGAGGCGAAGGCCGCGGGTGTGGAAATGCATCAGTGGCTGGGCAACCCGGTGCAGCGAGGCGAGCCTCTGTTCACCGTCCATGCCGAGACTCCCGGCGAACTTGCCTATGCGCTCGATTATGTCGCCGCAAATTCGGATCTGCTGAAGCTCGCAACCGATTAGAAGAGACAGCAAGTCCACTCGTCGAGGCGGTGTGAAGGGCAAGGTTGTCCGCTACGCTTTCTTGATTATTGACCCCTCCTCGACGCTACGCGGACATTTGCAAAGGCCCGAGCCGCCAGGCGCGGGCTACCACGAGTGGAGGAAAGCCATGTGGAGGAGGTTTGCGTTCGCTCTTGCATTGATCATCAATACAGCCGCGTCGGCAAGCGCCGAAGAGGTTTGGCAGACACTGCCGCCCTTCCCGCCCATGCCCCAGGCCGACGAAAGCGGCCTTGCCGAAGCAAACGACATCAAGATGTATTATGCCGTCTATGGCGCCGGGAACACGGCAGGCGTTCCCGTCCTGTTGCTTCACGGCGGCCTTGGCCACTCAGATGTATGGGGATATCAGATCTCGGCGCTCACCGATGCCGGCTACAAGGTTGTCGTAGCCGATAGCCGCGGGCATGGCCGCTCCACGCGCTCGGCGCAACCTTATGGCTATGCGCTGATGGCCTCCGACGTGGTGGCGCTGATGGATCACCTGAAGATCGACAAGGCGGCGATCATCGGTTGGAGCGATGGCGGCATCATCGGCCTGGACATGGCCATGAACCGGCCGGAGAGAGTGGCGAAGCTGCTCGCCTTCGGCGCGAACACCAACGTTGCCGGACTGCGCGACGATATCGGCGAGAGCGTAGTGTTCAACAAGTATATCGAAGTCGCCGGCGCCGACTATGCGCGGCTGTCGCCGACACCGAACGAATACGAAGCCTTCGTCGCGCAGATCAGCGAGATGTGGGCGACCCAGCCAGACTACAAGCCCGAGCAGCTCGCAACCATCACGGTTCCGGTGACCATCGCCGATGGCGAACATGACGAAGCGATCCGCCAGGAGCACAACAAGGAAATGGCAAGCCAGATTCCTGGAGCGAAGCTCAATATTTTACCGGGCGTGAGCCACTTTGCCTTCTGGCAAAAGCCGGACCAGGTCAACGCTGCGATCCTGGCTTTTCTTCGAGAATAGCTCGCCGTCCTGGCGCGAAAGCTTGGCTGTTTGACATAGGCCTTCATTTCCATTATTTTGGAAATATGGATCAGACGAGAGCCGTCGAGAAACTGGGCGCGCTGGCCCAGGAGAACCGTCTTGCCATCTTCCGTTTGCTGGTGGAGGCAGGACCGAAAGGTCTTGCGGCCGGCGCCGTCGGTGAGCGTCTGGGCTTGCCGGGGCCGACGCTATCCTTCCATCTCGCGCAACTGAAGCAGGCGGGCCTCATCGCCTGCCGCCGTGATGGTCGCTCGCTCATCTATGCCGCCGAGTTCGGCGCCATGAACGCCCTCATTGCCTATCTCACCGAGAATTGCTGCGGGGGCGCGGCTTGCGCCCTCGCGGCCGCAAATGAACCACGGGAGACAGATCATGCAACGCCTGCACCTACATCTCGCCGTCGCCGCGCTTGAGCCGGCCGTTCACTTCTACTCGACCCTGTTCGGGATCCAACCCACGGTGCTTAAAAAGGATTACGCGAAATGGCGGCTGGACGACCCGCGAGTCAACTTCGCCATCAGCCGGCACGGAGACAAGCCCGGCCTCGACCATCTCGGCATCGAGGTCGACAGCCGCGAAGAGCTGGAGCAAGCCTATGAGCGCCTCAGCCGGACGAGGCGACCGATCCTTAACGAAGGCAAGGTCACCTGCTGTTATGCCCGATCGGAGAAGGCCTGGGTCACCGATCCGGCAGGGATCGCCTGGGAGGCGTTTCACACCTCCGGCGAGGCGGAGGAATACGGACAGGACCGCAATATCGCGGATGCCAATGCCGTGGTCGCCGGCTGCGGTTGCGGTCCCGCATGACGCGATAGGCGGGACGATCTTGCATCCCTGCCGCGTCCTGTTCTTGTGCACCGGTAACTCGGCACGAAGCATCCTGGCCGAGTGCCTGCTCAACCGGCTTGGGGGCGGACGCTACCTTGCGTTCAGCGCAGGCAGCCGCGCGAAGGGGCAGGTGCACCCGCAAGCGCTGGCCCTGCTCAAGGAGCGAGGCTTCGAGACGGAGAGCTTGTTCAGCAAGGGGTGGGGGGCGTTCGCCGGCCCCGCAGCCAAGCCGCTCGACTTGGTGATAACGGTCTGCGACGCGGCGGCGGGCGAAAGCTGTCCGATCTGGCCGGGGACTCCAATCCGAGCGCATTGGAGTGTTCCCGATCCGGCCGCCGTGCCGGCGGGAGGTATTCCGGCTGCGTTTCTTCGTGCCTATCGTCTGCTCGAAGCACGTATCGCCCGTCTGGCTGCGCTCGATCCTAATGCGCTGGAGACGGGCGACTTCAGCCGTCGCCTGCGGGCGATTGCTTCGGAGGTCGCCCGTGATGTCGCCTGAGCTTCGGAGCTGCGGTCTGCGTCCTCTCCGCCCGGCCGAGCATGCGCCGTTGCGCGCGGCGCTCGCAGAGGAAGGGCTGCCTGTGGAGGACCTCGAAACCGCTTTCAGTCGCTTCTTCGCACTGGAAGAGGATGGCCGGCTCCTCGGATATGCGGGGCTTGAGCTGCATGAACACGCGGCGCTGCTGCGTTCGGTGGTCGTCGCGCGCGAGGCTCGCAGACGAGGCGTTGGCCGTCGTCTGGTCGAGGCGATGCTGGCCCAGGCCGCGTTGCTCGGGGTTCAGGAAATCTACCTTCTCACCAACAGCGCAGCCGATTTCTTCAAAAGGCTCGGCTTCAGCCGCATCGAGCGAGGTTCGGCTCCCCCCGGCATCGCCGATTCGGCCGAGTTCACAAGACTTTGCCCGGCCTCGGCGCAGGCGATGATGCGGCACCTCCCCTAACGCGATGACGCCCGAACGGCGATCCCTGACGGCCGAGGCGCTGGGAACCGGCCTTCTGGTAGCCGCGGTGGTCGGCTCGGGCATCATGGGCGAGCGTCTGGCCGCCGGTAACGAGGCGGTGGCGTTGCTCGCCAACACGATGGCGACCGTCGCGGCGCTCGCGGTCCTGATCCAACTTTTCGCAACCGTATCGGGGGCCCATTTCAATCCGGCCGTGACCCTTGCGCTGGCAACCCGTCGGCTGCTCCCCTGGCGCCGGGTCCCGGGTTACTGGGCGGCGCAAATCGCCGGCGGGATGCTGGGACTGTGCCTCGCGCATCTGATGTTCGCCGAGGAGGTGCTGCAGATCTCCATCAAGCCGCGCAACGGGGCCGGACAGGCGCTGAGCGAGGCGGTCGCCAGTTTCGCCTTGCTGCTGGTCATCGGAATAGGACGCGTGCGCGCACCCACTGCCCTGCCCTGGCTCGTGGCGCTCACCATTGGCGCTGCCTATTGGTTCACCGCCTCTACCTCTTTCGCGAATCCGGCGGTGACCTTGGCGCGGGCTTGGACCGACAGTTTCGTGGGGATCCGGCCGGCCGACGCCCCTTTGTTCGTTCTGATGCAGGTCTCGGGCGCATTGGTCGGCATTTTCTCGGCATCGCTATTCCTCCCAGCCGAACAACCCACCACTCCGCGATCCGTGGAGAGGCGGGCATCCGCCTCCATCGCTCCGCCATAGTCGCGCGGGATCGCCCCCCTTTGGGCACGCCTCTCAGCATGAAACCGGGAACGCGGCGGTGCGAACAGAATTGGCCGAAAGGGTCAGGAACACAGATGGCGGAAGCTTCGTTGGTGCGGCAGGGACACCAGCACCATGCGCTTGCTTCAATCTGCTCTGCTTGCCGCCGTCCTTGCGACAGCCGCCTGCGCGCCCCGTGTGGGCACGCCGGATCCTGTGCCCACACCCGAATTCGCGCCGAGCGGCGCACCCTCGGCCGAGCCCGCGCCTCTGCCGACCTATCCTTACGAGCCCGGGTTCTGGGTCTAGGACCCTATTCTGTACATCTGGCTGACCGCCGCTCCGCCTGCGGAGCAAGTGCGGCATGCGTAATCAGATCGCCTCGCCAGAGATAAAGCGCGCAAAGCGGCGCGGCGCCGGCTTCCATGGCGTGTTCTACGTTCGGCGGATGGTGGACCAGCGCCCCGTCCAGCCCCTTCCTCCAATCTTCGCCCTCGCGCCACCAGGCGCTCGCCGGATCGAGCACCAGATAGATTTCCTCGGCCGGATGGACATGCGCCGGATAGAGAAGACCGGGCTTTAGGACCAGAACGCCAAGTGCGATCCCTGAGGTGATCATTCCATTCGGTCCGGCGATCACCGCATAGCCGTAGCCTTCGAGGAACTCCGGGCTGGGCGGGCGACGGACATAGTTCGGGTTCTGCCGCCATACGAAGCCTGGGTAGAGATCGGAGAGCGCTTGGCCAAGCACCGGATCGATCGCCGAAGCTCCGGCGACTGCCTTGGGCCAATGGCGCAAGACCGGCAGCGCGGGAACCGGAATGCGCGGCGTCGGCAGCGGCGTCGACCGGATTGCGCTCAGACCATCGAGCTCTGCGGCAAATCTTGCGCATGCCTCGGAACGGGCCGCTCTCAGCCGCGTCGCGAGCGCCTCCAAAAATCGCTTCAGGGCCGCGTTCGGCTTCATCATTGCCGACCTGTCCTTGACGCGTGTAAGGACGAGAACCTCTCACGCTAGCGCATTTACGGCCCGACCAGGCCAGCCTTTCCGGCCCGCTTGCCCCTGGCCCTTCCGCCTCGCCTTGGGCATGATCGCGGCGACCACTACTCAAGGTCTGTGAATCGATGATCGCAAAGGTGACCCGTATCCCCCTCGCCTCGCCCGCGCCCGGCACGCAACGCTACCTGACGGTGCGTCACTATGGCGAACCGGACGCACGACCCAAGGCCTATGTTCACGCCTCGATCCATGCGGACGAGCTGCCCGGCATGCTGGTCGCGCATCATCTGGCGCGCCTGCTCGACGAGGCGGCGGGGGAGGAGCGCATCAGGGGCGAGATCGTACTGGTGCCGGTCGCCAATCCGATCGGGCTTTCCCAACGCATCAATGGCAGGCTCCTCGGGCGTTATGAGCTGGACGGCGGGGGCAATTTCAACCGCAACTGGCCCGACCTCGCCGAACCCTTGGCCGAGCGGGTCGGATCGCATCTTGATCTTGACGCGGAGGAGAATGTTCGACGCATCCGCGCCGCCATCCGTGAAATTCTTCAGGACCAATCGGCCGACGGCGAACTGGCCGGGCTGAGGCTCGTGCTCGCCAGGCTCGCCTGCGACGCCGACATAGTGCTCGACCTGCATTGCGATTCGGATGCGCTCATGCATCTCTACATGATCCCGCAGCTCTGGCCCGAGGGTGCCGATCTTTCCGCCGAGATCGCAAGCCGCGCCACCATGCTCAGTGAGCCGTTGGGCGGTGATCCCTTCGACGAGGCTTGGAGTGCGCCCTGGGCGGCGCTGCGTGCTGGCTTCCCGGACAAGCCCGTGCCGATGGCCTGCTTTTCGGCGACGATCGAGTATCGCGGCCATGCCGATGTCGAGGATCATCTGGCCGCTCACGACGCCGGCGCATTGTTCCGGTTCCTGCAGCGGCGCGGCGTCATCGAAGGAGACCCGCCCCCGTTGCCGGAGGCGCAATGCGACGCCACTCCCTTCTCGGGAGTCGACGTCATCAGGGCGCCTGTAGCCGGAATCATCGCGTACAAGCGCCGCCTTGGCGAGCGAGTGACGGCGGGCGACGTCATCGCCGAGCTGATAGATCCGATGGCCGATCATCCGGCCGACGCCAGGCGCGCCATCTTGACCCGCACGGATGGGCTGCTCTTCACGCGCCGGCGCATCCGGTTCGCCCGCGCAGGAGAAGGGATCGCGAAGATCGCCGGCGTGGCGCCGCTCGAGCATCGCAAGGGTCGCCTGCTCGACGATTGACCGTCATGAGCCAGATTCTGATCCGCCGTGCAAAGCAAGAGGATGCAGGAACACTGATGCGCCTCATCCTGGAACTGGCCGAGTTCGAGAAATTGGCCCATGAGGTGCGCGCGAGCGCGGCCGATCTGGTCCGCGAAGGCTTCGGCGCCAGACCGCACTACGAAGCGGTCTTAGCCGAGGAGGACGGGCGAGCGCTCGGCTTTGCCTTGTTCTTCTTCAGTTTCTCGACCTTTGAAGGCCGGCCGGGTCTGCATCTGGAGGACATATTCGTGATCGAGGAGGCGCGCGGTCGTGGCGTCGGCCGCAAGCTGATGGCCAGCCTGGCCAAGATCGCGGTGGAAAGTAACTGTGCGCGGCTTGATCTTTCCGTGTTGCATTGGAATCCCGCGCGCCGGTTCTACGATCGGCTCGGCATGGAGCAGATGGTCAACTGGGTTCCCTACCGGTTGTCGGGGCCGAACCTGGCCCAGTTGGCGGCGGAGGCCGACGAGCGTTGATCCCTAGCGCCTGAAAAGGATCGCCCGCCCGGCTTCGAGCGGCATCTGCAGATTGCTTTGCCGGCGTTGCAGATCACGCAGGCGCTCTTGGATGGCCTCCGGCATCGGGGCGGTGCGGCGCGTCTTCATGTCGACATGCAGCACTAGCCATTCCGCCGTCGATGAGAGCATGCCGTCGGTGACCCTGTACATCGACTGGATGTAGTGAAGACGCTTGGCATCGAAGCCGATCAGAACGGTTCGGAACTCGAGAAGGTCGCCCTCATGCACTTCTCGTTGGTAGGTCACGTGGGATTCGATCGAGAAGATGGAGGCATCCGCCTCGCGCCGGTAGGTGGGTCCAAGCCCGACCTGCTCGAGAAAGGCTTCACCGGCAAGATCGAATGCAGCGACATACCAGGCCACATTCATATGACCGTTATAGTCGATCCATTCCGGCCGCACGCGTTCACGGACGAGCGCGAGGCCATCGGGAGGAAGCGGCAGCGGGGGCGGATCTTGGCTCACGGCCGGAACGATAGCCGAGCCGTGACACGCCGGAAAGGAGACGTTGCGCCCTTGTCCTATCCTTGCACCCTTCGAGAGTGAATGTTTCGTTGACATGCCGGACGCAAGACGCCTAGCCTCGCGCCAAGGTGGCGCGGGGCACCAAAGCACCCAAGGCCACGAAAACAGGATTTGGGAGGCATTCATGAGAAGAAGTCTGCTGGGGGCGGTCGCAATCGCGGCCCTCGCCCTTGGCTTTGCTGCCGCCGCCGAGGCGAAGACTTTCGTCTATTGCTCGGAAGGCAGCCCCGAGGGCTTCACGCCCTATTTCTATACGGCGGGAACCACCTTCGACGCTTCCTCGCGCCCGATCTTCAACCGGTTGGTGGAGTTCAAGGAAGGAACGACTGAAATCGAACCCGGCCTCGCCGAGAGCTGGGAGATATCCGACGATGGCCTCACTTACACCTTTAAGCTCCGCCAGGGCGTGAAGTTCCATTCCAACAAGGATTTCACCCCGACGCGCGATTTCAATGCCGACGACGTGGTCTTCACCTTCGAACGGCAATGGAAGCCCGATCATCCGTTCCACAAGGTCTCCGGGGGTTCTTACGAGTACTTCCAGGGGATGAGCATGGGTGATGCGCTCAAGGCCATCGAAAAGGTCGACGACCACACGGTGCGTTTTGTTCTGACCGAGCCAAACTCGCCGATGCTTTCGAATCTCGGCATGGACTTCGCCTCGATCTCCTCGCAAGAGTATTACGAGGCGATGCAGAAGGCCGGCAACGCCGAGAAGGCTGACCTGCAGCCGGTCGGTACGGGCCCGTTCATGTTGGTCGACTATCAGAAGGACGCGGTCATCCGCTACAAGGCGAACCCCGATTACTGGAAGGGAAAGCCGAAGATCGACGATCTCGTCTTCGCCATCACGCCGGATGCCTCGGTGCGCTACGCCAAGCTGAAGTCGGGCGAGTGTCACCTGATGCCCTATCCAAACCCGGCCGATATCGCCGCCATGAAACAGGATGCGGACCTCAGGGTTGAGGAGCAGGAAGGTCTCAACGTCGGCTATCTTGGCCTCAACGTCGAGCATCCACCGCTGGACAAGAAGGAAGTGCGGCAGGCGATCAACTACGCGATCAACCGCGACGCCATTCTCGAGGCAGTTTACCAAGGAGCGGGCAAGAAGGCCAAAAACCCGATCCCACCGACAATCTGGTCCTATAACGAAGCGACGAAGGACTACGACTACAATCCGGACAAGGCCAAGGAACTCCTGAAGGCGGCCGGGGTGCAGACTCCGCTCAATCTCACCCTTTGGGCGATGCCCGTGCAGCGTCCGTACAATCCAAACGCCAAGCTGATGGCGGAGTTGATGCAGGCGGATTTGAAGAAGGTCGGCATCGAGGCTCAGATCACCACCTTCGAGTGGGGTGAGTATCTCGAACGGTCCAAGAAAGGCGAGCACGACATGGTGCTGCTGGGATGGACCGGCGACAACGGCGACCCGGACAACTTCCTGCAGGTGCTACTCGGCTGCTCCGGCGCCAAGGATGGAACCAACCGCGCCCGCTGGTGCAATGATGAGTTCGAAAAGTTGACGCAGGACGCCAAGAAGACCGCCGACATCGCGGAGCGGACCAAGCTCTACGAAGAGGCGCAGCTCGTCTTCAAGGAGGATGCACCTTGGGTGACCATCGCCCATTCGGTTGTGTTCAAGCCGATGCGCAAAGAGGTTGAAGGATTCAAGATCTCCCCCTTTGGGCATCACAGCTTCGCCGAGGTCGACCTGGCTCAGTGAAGTCCATGTCCTGATTCTAGACGGGGGAGCGGGATGCCGTTTCCCCCGTTTTGCCATCTTCCGGTCCGATGCTGCGGTTCATTGCCACGCGCGTAGCGCTGATCATTCCGACCTTCATCGGAGTGACGCTGCTCGCTTTCGCGATGATCCGGCTGGTCCCCGGCGATCCCATAGAGCTGCTTGCCGGCGAGCGCGGCATCGACCCCGGCCGTCATGCCCAGCTCCGGGCCGAATACGGCTTCGACAAACCGCTTTTGGTCCAGTACGCGATCTATATCGGCAGCGTCTTGCAGGGAGATCTCGGCCGCTCGATCTCCACCCGCGAGCCCGTCTTGCGGGAGTTTTTGGCGCTGTTTCCGGCAACCATGGAGCTCAGCTTCTGCGCGATGCTCTTTGCGCTGGCGCTGGGATTGCCGGCGGGCATCCTGGCCGCCCTCAAACGCGGCAAAGCGCCCGATCATCTCGTCATGGGGGCGTCGCTTACCGGCTACTCGATGCCGATCTTCTGGTGGGGGCTGCTGCTGATCCTGCTCTTCTCGGTCAATCTGCGCTGGACACCGGTCTCCGGACGGATCGCCATCCAGTATTTCTTCGAGCCGGTCACCGGATTCATGCTGATCGATTCCCTTCTCTCCGGTCAGAAGGGCGCGTTCATCTCCGCGCTCAGGCACCTCATTTTGCCTTCGATCGTCCTCGGCACCATTCCGCTTGCAGTGATCGCGCGCATGACGCGCTCCTCGATGCTGGAAGTGTTGAACGAAGACTATATCCGCACGGCTCGAGCAAAGGGACTTTCGCCCTGGCGCATCATCACGCTCCATGCCTTGCGCAACGCGCTGATCCCGGTGATCACCGTGATCGGGCTGCAGGTCGGTGCGCTGCTGGCTGGGGCGATTCTGACCGAAACGATCTTCTCCTGGCCTGGAGTCGGCAAGTGGCTGGTGGAATCGATCCGGCGGCGCGACTACCCGATTTTGCAGGGGGGCGTGCTTCTGGTCGCGACGGTCATCATCCTGGTCAACTTGACCGTCGATCTACTCTACGGACTGATCAACCCACGCATCCGTCATCGCCGGTAACGCCATGGCAGTAGAGGCGCCAGCGATTGGCATCGACGCGCGCGCCGCCGGCCCGACGGGCCGTCTGCGTGAGTTCTGGTACTATTTCAGCGAGAGCAAGGGAGCGCTCCTCGGCCTAGCCGTCATCTTCCTTCTGGTGCTGACCGCGATCTTCGCCGACGTGATCGCACCGCACGACCCGATCGAGCAGTATCGCGACGCGCTGTTGAAGCCACCGGTCTGGGATGAAGGCGGGTCCAGCCGGTTCCTGCTCGGCACCGATCCGGCCGGACGCGATATTCTCTCGCGGCTGATTCACGGCACGCGGCTCTCCTTCTTCATTGGCATCCTGACCGTCGCGATCTCGCTCAGCCTTGGCGTGCTCTTGGGTCTGGCGGCGGGGTTTTCCCGGGGCGTCATCGAGATCGCGATCATGCGCCTCATGGACATCATGCTGGCGCTGCCCTCGCTCCTTCTGGCGATCGTCATCGTCGCGATTCTGGGGCCCGGCCTCGTCAATGCCATGATCGCCATCGCCATCACCTATCTGCCGCACTTTGTGCGTCTGATGCGCGCCTCGGTTCTTGCGGAGAGCACCAAGGACTATGTGACGGCCTCCCGCGTGTCCGGCGCCGGACTTCTGCGCCTGATGTTCATCGTGGTGTTGCCGAACTGCATGGCGCCTCTGATCGTCCAAGCCACGCTGGGATTCTCCAATGCCATCCTTGACGCCGCGGCCCTTGGCGTCCTCGGCCTCGGCGCACAACCGCCGACCCCCGAATG
>DASPGI010000088.1:0-9250 GCA_035620695.1 Alphaproteobacteria bacterium | reverse complement strand
AAGCCGCCGATCGACACGCGCACGGTCAAGCCGGTGCAGGGGCGTGCGCCGAACGGCAATGCCGAGTTGGTGCTGAACTTCATCACCCCGCATCAGAAATGGGGCATTCACAGCACCTATAGCGACAACCTTCTGATGCTGACACTGAACCGCGGCGGCCCGGTCGCTTGGATCGCCGAGCCGGACGCCAAGAAGGCCGGCATTTCCGACAATGACTGGATCGAGCTTTACAACGCTAATGGCGCCATCACCTGCCGTGCGGTCGTCAGTCAGCGTGTGCCCTCAGGCATGTGCCTCATGTATCACGCGCAGGAGAAGATCGTGAACGTGCCGGGCTCGGAGGTGACGGGTCAGCGGGGCGGCATTCACAACTCCGTCACTCGCATAATCACCAAGCCCACGCACATGATCGGGGGCTACGCCCAGCAGAGCTACGGCTTCAATTATTACGGCACGGTCGGCGCCAATCGCGACGAGTTCGTGATCGTCCGCAAGATGGACAAGGTCGACTGGTTGGAAGAGCCGGCGTCCGACGCCGTGCCGGCCGCAGCCGAGTAGGGAGGGACGCCCATGAAGGTCCGTGCCCAGATCGCGATGGTGCTGAACCTCGATAAATGCATCGGCTGCCATACCTGCTCGGTCACCTGCAAGAATGTTTGGACCAGCCGGGAGGGCGTCGAATATGCCTGGTTCAACAATGTCGAGACCAAGCCCGGGGTCGGCTATCCCAAAGAATGGGAGAACCAGAGGAAGTGGAAGGGCGGCTGGCGGCGGAAGTCGAACGGGCGCATCGAGCCGAAGATCGGCGGGCGCTTTCGGGTGCTGGCGCAGATCTTCGCCAATCCGAACCTGCCGGAGATCGACGATTACTACGAACCCTTTACCTTCGACTATGCCCATCTCCAGAACGCGCCGGAGAGCCGCACCATGCCGACGGCGCGCCCGCGCAGCCTCGTCTCCGGCGAGCGGCTGGAGAAGATCGAAGGCGGTCCGAACTGGGAGGAGCTGCTCGGCGGTGAATTCGCCAAACGCTCTAAGGACGTGAATTTCGAGGGCGTTCAGAAGGAGATCTACGGACAGTTCGAGAAAACTTTCATGATGTACCTGCCGCGGTTGTGCGAGCATTGCCTCAATCCATCGTGCGTCGCGGCTTGCCCCTCGGGATCGATCTACAAGCGCGAGGAAGACGGCATCGTTCTCATTGATCAGGACAAATGCCGCGGCTGGCGCATGTGCGTTTCGGCCTGCCCCTACAAGAAGATCTATTACAACTGGCAGTCGGGCAAAGCCGAGAAATGCACCTTCTGTTATCCGCGCATCGAGGCGGGCGAGCCGACCGTCTGCTCGGAAACCTGCGTCGGGCGCATTCGCTATCTCGGCGTCATGCTCTACGATGCCGACCGCATCGAGGCGGCCGCCAGCGTCAAATCCGAGACCGATCTTTACGAGGCACAGCTCGGCATCTTCCTCGATCCCAGGGATCCGCAGGTGGTCGACCAGGCCCGCGTGGATGGCGTGCCCGAAGCCTGGATCGAGGCGGCGGCCGCCTCCCCGGTCTATCGCATGGCGATCGAGTGGAAGGTCGCTTTCCCGCTCCATCCCGAATTTCGCACGCTGCCCATGGTGTGGTACGTGCCGCCTCTCTCTCCGGTCCAGGGCGCGGCCGAAGCGGGACATGTCGGGTTCAAGGATGCGCTGCCGGACATCGAGGCCTTGCGGATCCCGGTGCGCTACCTCGCCAACATGCTGACCGCCGGAGATCCCGCACCCGTCGCGTTGGCGCTCAAGCGCATGTTTGCGATGCGCATCTATCAGCGCGGCCGCTTCGTCGAGGGCGAGCGGCGCACGGAAGTGCTGCGCGAAGTCGGCCTCACCGCCAATCAGGTGGAGGAGATGTACCGCCTCCTGGCCATCGCCAATTACGAGGATCGGTTCGTCATCCCGACCACGCATCGTGAATATGCCGAGGACGCGTTCGATCTGAAGGGTTCGTGCGGGTTCAGCTTCGGCAACGGCTGCTCGGACGGGGTGAGCGAGCCCAGCCTGTTCGGCGTCGCAGCGCCCCACAAAAAGGAGACGGTATGATGGGCGTGGTTGCGTACAAAGCTCTGGGGGTGCTGCTCGATTATCCGGAAGCCGAGCCGATCGCGGAGTTGCCCGCGATAGGTGCGGCGCTGGAGGGCGATCGCACGCTCTCCGCCGGTACGAAGGCTGGCTTGCGGCGGTTGCTGCGGGAACTCGGGTCGGGCGACATCATGGACCGTCAGGAGGAATGGCTCGGGCTATTCGACCGTTCGCGCGCCCGCTCTCTGTATCTCTACGAGCACGTGCATGGCGAAAGCCGTTCGCGCGGCCAGGCCATGGCCAGCCTGAGCGAGATGTATCGTTTTCATGGACTCGAGCGGGCGAAGAGCGAGCTTCCCGACTATCTACCGCTCTTGTGCGAGTTCCTGTCGCTGGTTCAGCCAAATGTGGCGCGTTCGCTGTTGAGAGATGCGGCGCACATCTTGGAGGCCGTGCGCCAGCGTCTCGACGAACGGCACAGCCCCTATGCGGCGATCTTTACGGCATTGCTGGAGTTGAGCGCTGCGCGACCCGATGCCGGGCAAGTCGCGGCGGTGCTGGCGGTCGGACCGCAAGATGACCCCTCCGCCTTGGATCGCGATTGGGAGGAAGCCGTGGTCACGTTTGGGGTGGGTGACGCGCTGCCGGCTTGCGCAGGCGGTGCTCCTCATTCTTCGGCGGCAGCGCCACAGGGGAGGCATGGGCAATGAGCTATCTCAACCAGATGCTGTTCGGCATCTTTCCCTATGTCGCGATTTCGGTGTTCCTGCTTGGCAGCCTGGTCCGCTTCGAGCGCGAGCAATATACCTGGAAGAGCGGCTCAAGCCAGCTCTTGAGCCGCCGCCGCATGGTCTGGGCGAGCAACCTCTTCCATATTGGCATCCTCGGATTGTTCGCCGGTCATGTCGTCGGGCTTCTGACGCCGATCTACGTCTTCGATGCGATCGGCATCAGCCATGCAGCCAAGCAAATGCTGGCGATCGTGGTCGGCGGAGTCTTCGGAGTCATGTGCCTGATCGGGCTGGTGATGCTGGTTTGGCGGCGGCTGACCGATCCGCGTATCCGCGCGACCAGCACGCCGATGGACATCACCATTCTCTTCCTGATCCTGGCACAGCTCCTTCTTGGCCTCATCAGCATCCCGTTCTCGCTTGCGCATGCGGACGGCTCCACCATGGTTCTGTTCATGGAATGGGCACAACGGATCGTCACATTCCGCGGCGGCGCCGCTGACTTGATCGAGGGCGTGCCGCTCGTCTTCAAGCTGCACCTCCTTCTCGGATTGATCATCTTCTTGGTCTTTCCCTTCTCGCGGCTGGTCCATATCTGGAGCGCTCCGATCGGTTATCTCGGGCGGCGTTACCAAGTGGTGCGTACGCGCCGTCGCCCCGCTTCGGCCTCCTGAGCAAAGAGGTGAGAAATGGGTATCTCGGTGAACTGTCGCGAGATATCAGATCGCATGGTCGATGCGGAGGTGCAGTATCATCCGGCGGTCTCGCTCCAGGAGGCGCGAGATCAGGCCGCACTGGCGCTGGTCATCCGCGAGCTGCTGCTGCAAGAGGCGGAGCGGCTCGGCCTCCAGGCCGACGAGGAGCCTGACCTCATCCAGGCACTGCTCGATCGCGAGATCGCGGCGCCGAAAGCCGATGAGGCAACCTGCCGGCGCTATTACGAACGTAACCTCGAGCAGTTCGTCGGCCCTGACCTTTACGAGGCCTCGCATATTTTATTTGCGTCGCCGCCCGGGAGCGGTGTGGAGCGCGCCGAAGCACATGACCGGGCGGCCGCGCTGATCGCCGAGCTGACCCACCGTCCGGAACGATTTGCCGAGCTGGCGCGCAGCCATTCGCAGTGCCAGTCCGCGGCACAGGGCGGCGCGCTGGGGCAGATCACATCGGGCGAGACGGCGCCCGAATTCGAAACCTTCCTTGCCGCTTTGGAGCCCGGCCAGCTCTGCCCGGTGCCCGTGCCGACGCGCTACGGATATCATGTCTTGCGCCTCGATGCGCGTGAGACGGGCCGACTGCTTTCCTTCGAAACCGTTCGGGAGGAGATTGCGCAACACCTGGAGGAGCATGCGTGGCGAACTGCCGTCCGGCAATATTTGCAGATTCTGGTCGGGCGCGCGGAGATCGAGGGCATAGAGCTGGCCGGCGCGGCTTCGCCGCTGGTGCAATAGGGTCGGTGACGACGGCGCTCGCGTCCGGTCCTTGGCGCCGTCGCAAGGCGTGACGGCGCTCATCGCCACAGCCCTTTTGCTCTTTGCGAGCCATGGTGTCCTGTCGGCTCCGGGAATCCGCCCGGCGCTGATCGGCAGGTTCGGACGAGGCGGATTCCAGGCGCTTCACGCCACTGCCTCGACTGCGACGTTCGTCGCCTTTCTGCGGGCATATGCGGCCTTTGATGCGAACCGACAGCTTTACGCGCCGCTGCCTGGATCAGGGCCGATGGCGGTGTTGCTGATGCCCATTGCATTCTTCTTGGTGACGGCGCGTGTCATGACGCCGTTCGGAGAAGCGGCCGCGCTCTCGCCGCCGCATGGCATCTACAGCGTGACGCGCCATCCAGGAAGCATCGGACTCTTGATCTGGGCCGGCCTGCATCTCGCCGCGACCGGCGATCTGAAGCGCGTCATTTTCTTTGCGACCATGGGAGCGATCGCCCTGTTCGCGATCGCGAAGAATGAATGGGTGCTGCGACAAGGCAACGAGAAGGGACATCGTAGCTTTTTGGAGTCCAGCTCGCTCATTCCGTTCATGGCGCTCGTGAGTAGAGGCCCGCATAGTGCCGCGGCGGGGATCGGCTGGCCAATCCCGGCGGCCGCGTTCTTGGCTTATACGGCGATGCTGCTTCTTCATCCGGTGTTGTTCGGGATCGATCCGCTCGACTGGCTCCCGTGAGCCAAGCGGGCGGTCAGGCAGAGCCGGTTGCGGCCATCAGGCCGGCGTCGCTCAGTAATTACTCGGCATTGAGAGTTGTCAGAGACGGAGATGGATTACGCCGGCCGCATCGAGTTCGAACCGGCTACCGAAGGGTGCGCATTCGCGGTTGAGCCGATCGAAAAGCCGGTCGATATCCCCGGGTGAGGGCCGCTCAAGGCGCATGCGCCGGATCTGCAGCGGCGCCAGCTCGAGAGCCTTCAGCGAACCGTCTCGAGCATCGACAACGGGGAAATACATCATCGTAAGGTCGCCGCGGAACTCTTCGTAGCCGGCGATGCCTTCATAGTCGTTCAGGAAATCGCCGCACCCATAAAGGATCAGCTTGCCTTGCCAGACCTCAAGCGGGCGGAAATGGTGCGAGGAATGGCCGTGAACGACATCCACCACGCCCGATTCGATCAGCCAATGGGCAAAGGCGCGTTGCGCTGCCGGGATCTGGTAGCCCCAGTTGCCGCCCCAATGGAGCGAGACAAGGACGAGATCACCGGGACGTCTGAATTGGCGGGCTCTTTCGGCGATCTCCGTCGCGACCGTATCAGTAATGGCGCGCAGCAAGCTTATCCCCGGACGGCTCGGACGTGCCGCCCATTCGGGCGGAACCCCCGCAGTCGGTGAGCCATAGCCGAATACCAGAATTCTCTGGTTCGTGGCCGCGGGAAGGATGGCAGGGGCCAGTGCTGCGTCAAGATCGGCTCCGGCGCCCGCCGTCGCGATCCCTGAGCCGGACAGCAGCCGAAGCGTGTCCAGAAGGCCGGTTTCACCCCAATCCAGCAAATGGTTGTTGGCCAGAACGCAGCAATCGAGTTCGGCGGCGCCAAGGCACGGGAGGTTGCCGGCCCCCATGCGGTAGTGGATCTCCTTTTCCGCCGGCATGCCGTCATCGGTAATGGAGGTTTCAAGATTGACGATGCGCACTGCGGGCTGGCGCCGCCGGAGCTCCTCCAGGGCCTCGCCCCAGATATAACGGAAGGGTACGGGGCTAGGGATCGGCCCGTTTCGCTGCTGGGCCAAGGTGACATAGTCGCGCGCGTCCTGAACGACGGGTTCGAAAAGGCGCGGGTCGGCCGGATGGGGCAGGATCTGATCGATCCCCCGGCCGGTCATTACATCTCCACAAAGAAACAAGCTGACCGTCATTCGGCCTCTCGTCCCGGCCTCCTCCCCGATTTGATTTGGCTCAATGCAGGCCGATCCGTCCATTCGATAATTTGGCGTCAGACGATGATGAGAGGAGTCCGAAATGCCCTACAAGCAGGTGCTGTTTCGGTCAGCCGCGCGTGAGAGGATCCTTGGAGGCGCCACCCAGCTTGCAGACGCAATCCGCGTCACTCTGGGTCCGAAATCCAAATCCGTCCTCATCCAGAAGAAATGGGGAGCGCCGATCGTCTGCAACGATGGCGTCACCATCGCCAAGGAGTTCGACCTCAAGAATCCCGAGGAGAATCTTGGCGCACAAATGTTGCGGCAGGCCGCAGAAAAGACCGGCGAGGCGGTCGGCGATGGAACCAGCACTTCAACCCTTCTTGCTCATGCCATTCTCGCCGACGGCGTCAGGAATGTCGTGGCCGGCGCCAGCGCGATCGATCTGAAGCGCGGCTTGGAACGCGCCGCGCAGGCGGCGAGCCGGGCCTTGCGCGAGCTGTCCCGTTCGGTCGAAACCCGCAAAGAGCGCGCGCAGGTGGCCGCCATCTCCGCTCATAACGACGCGGCAATCGGCGATCTGGTCGCCGATGCGATGGAGAAGATCGGCAAAGAAGGCGTGATCACGGCCGAGGAGTCGAAGACCACGGAAACCGTCTTGGAAGTGGTAGAAGGGATGCAATTCGACCGGGGGTACATTTCCCCTTACTTTATTACCAATGCCGAAAAGATGACCGCCGAGCTCGAGGAGCCGTTCATTCTCCTCAGCGAAAAGAAGCTTGGCATGCTGCAGCCAGTAGTGCCGCTGCTCGAGGCGGTCGTGCAGTCCGGCCGTCCGCTTCTGATCATCGCCGAGGATGTCGAGGGCGAGGCCCTGGCCACGCTGGTGGTCAACAAGCTGCGCGGGGGCTTGAAGGTGGCGGCGGTGAAGGCGCCCGGCTTCGGCGATCGCCGCAAGGTTATGCTCGAAGATCTCGCCATACTCACGCGCGGGCAAGTCGTCAGTGAAGATCTCGGCATCAAGCTGGAGAATGTCACGCTCGACATGCTGGGGCGCGCGCAGAAGGTGACGGTCTCCAAGGAAGACACCACCATCGTTGGGGGCGCCGGCAAGGCGGCCGATATTCAGGGCCGGGTCGCGCAGATCCGCGCGCAGATCGAGGAGACGACCTCCGACTACGACCGCGAGAAGCTGCAGGAGCGGCTGGCCAAGCTCAGCGGCGGCGTGGCGGTGATCCGCGTCGGGGCTGCATCAGAATCGGAGATGAAGGCCAAAAAGGAAGCGCTCGACGATGCGATAAGCGCGACCAGGGCCGCGGTTGAGGAGGGTGTCGTGCCTGGCGGCGGATTGGCCTTGCTTCGATGTATGCAGGCAGTCGCCGCCGAGGAGTCCGCTTGCGAGGGCGACGAGCGGACCGGAGTTCAGATCCTCAAACGGGCCCTGGAAGCGCCGGCGCGGCAGATCGCTGAGAACTCGGCAGTCGATGGCGGCGTGGTGGTCGCGCGCATGCTGGCCGGCCAGGGCAATTTTGGTTTCGACGCTGCACGCAAGGAGTATGTGGATCTGGTCGAGGCCGGAATCATGGATCCGACCAAAGTGGTGCGGGTGGCGCTCGAAAACGCCGTCTCCGTGGCCAGCGTCCTGCTTCTGACGGAGGCGACCATGACCGAGGTGCCTGAGACCAAGAAGGAGCGCAGCATGGAAATGGAACCGGAAATCTAAAAGACGCATGTGGCCCCGCGCACCGACCCAATTGCGAAGGCGAATGTGACCGACCCGCTTCCTCCCGAACGCCTCTACCGCCGCTGCGAGGAAGGCGCATTCGCGTTTTCCACTACGGCCGAGTTGCCGGAGCTGGACGAGATGGTCTGGCAACAGCGGGCGGTTGATGCCATAGGCTTGGCGATCGCCATCCGGCGCCCAGGATACAATATGTGCGTCCTTGGCCCGACCGGGACCGGCAAGCGCCACCTCGTGCGCGAGATGCTGGAGCGTCGCAGCCGCGAGGAACCGACGCCGGACGATTGGTGCTATGTCAACAATTTCGCCGCTCCACAGAATCCGAGGGCCTTGCGGCTGCCGGCCGGACGCGCCAGGGCGCTCAAGGAGGCGATGGCCGCATTGATCGGCGAACTCAAGGGCGCGCTGCCGGCGGCATTCGAAAGCGAGGACTATCGCGCCCGCCGGCAAGTGATCGAGGCGCAGTTCAAACGCATCCATGAGCGCGCCTTCCAGGCCGTTCAGAAGGAAGCCGAGGCCGAGGGAGTGGGATTGATCCGCACACCGATGGGATTGGCCTTGGCCCCGACCGGGCGGTCGACCTTAATCCTTGCCGGTCGGCTCGGCGAGGGTCCGGCGATACTCCTCGAACATCCCCGCCCGACTGCGCGGCGAATGATGGCGGCGGCGGCTCGTCTGGCCGAGCTCACCGGCGGCCGCCAGGTGCTGGTGTCCGCCAAGGGTTACCAGGGGCAAGAGTCTCGATCGGAATTGGAAAGCATCGGCATTGCCGCCCGCGATCAGGAGCTGCCTCGATTCGAGTTGAAGGGATTGTCAGGCAAAACATCGGACCAGCTGGCGGGGATCGTACTCAGCTCCACATCGCCTCTCTGCACCGCCCCAAGGATTGCCGAGCTCGTCGCAGAGTTCGGCTGCGCCGTTCTCATCGTCAGCCCCTGACCGCTTCGCGGGAGGAAGTGCCGCGATCATCTCGGGCAAGGAATACGGAGGAGTCCCATCATGCAGCTTCCGGTGCAAGTCACCTTCAAGAATATGGAGGCCGCCCCGGCTGTGGAGGCGAAGATCCGGGAGAAAGCGGCCAAGCTCGATCGTTTCTATGATCGAATCATGGGGTGCCATGTGGTGGTCGAGGCGCCGCATCGCCACCACCGGAAGGGCCGTGCGTATCGGGTAAGGATCGTGCTTACCGTGCCCGGCCGGGATGTCGAGGTCACCCGTGAAGGCCCGGAAAACCCGGCGCATGCCGATATTCTAGTCGCGGTTCGCGACGCATTCGATGCCGCCAAGCGCAGGTTGCAGGATCATGCGCGCGCCTTGCGCGGCCAGGTCAAGGTGCATGAAGCGCCGGCGCACGGGCGCATCC
>DASPGI010000087.1:0-24201 GCA_035620695.1 Alphaproteobacteria bacterium | reverse complement strand
CCTACTGACACGGCACGGCGTGGAGGTCGTCGTCGTGCGCGGGCTCGGTTGCTGCGGGGCGCTGACGCATCATCTTGGCCGCGAGGAGGAAAGCCGCGCGCAGGCCCGTCGGGCGATCGAGGCGATCCTGGCAGAGGATCGGCGCGAACGGCTTGATGTTTTGGTCATCAATGCCTCCGGCTGCGGCACCGTCATCAAGGATTACGGTTACATCTTCCGCGATGATCCGGATATCGCAGGGAAGGCGGCCCGTGTCTCCGGCCTCGCCAAGGATGTGAGCGAGCTGATGGCCGAACTGGGCCTTGCCAGCGCCGCCGCGCCCCATCCCCTCTCGATCGCCTATCATGCCGCCTGCTCGCTCCAGCATGGCCAGCGCGTACTGCAACCGCCCAAGGCGCTGCTTACCGCCGCCGGCTTCAAGGTCCGCGAGGTGCCGGAGGGCCATCTCTGCTGCGGCTCGGCCGGAACCTACAATCTGCTTCAGCCGGAGATCGCCAATCAGCTGAAAGAGCGCAAGCTGGCCAACATCGCTCGGGTGAAAGCCGATGCGATCGCCACCGGGAACATCGGCTGCATTCGCCAGCTCGCCGATCCAAGGGCGGCCCCGATTCTGCATGTGGTGGAGCTTCTCGACTGGGCGACCGGCGGGCCGCTGCCGCCGGCGCTCGCCCAGCGCGGTCTTAGCTCGACTGCGGCGTGAAGCGATCGGCACTTGTCCCTTGGCTCGGGCGGACCTACCCTTGAGGATCATGAGGGGAATTCTGATTGCGGCGATCCTCCTGGCGGTGGCGGCCTCGGCGCAGGCCGATCAGCGCGACCCGCGGCTGCCGGCTTTGTTCGACAAGCTGCGCGACGCCCAAAACTTTGCCGTGGCGCAGCCCCTCGAAGCCGAGATCTGGTCCATCTGGACCGAATCCGACAGTGACGATGTCAACCTGCTGATGGGGCTCGGCCTCAATGCCATGGCGCGCGAGGACTACGGCACCGCGCTGACCCTCTTCGACAAAATGGTCGATGTTGCGCCCGGCTTCGCTGAAGGGTGGAACAAGCGGGCGACGGTGCTCTACTTGGTCGGCGAATATGAGCGAAGCCGCGCCGATGTGGTTCAGACGCTGGAGCTCGAGCCCCGCCATTTCGGGGCACTGTCAGGGTTGGGGCTCATCTACATGGCCGAGGGCGAGGAGGAAAAGGCGCTCGATGCCTTCCGCCGGGCGCTTGCCGTCAACCCGACCATGCCGGGCCCGCAGCGGTGGGTGGAGGAGCTAAAAGAAAGCGTCGAGGGCAAGCCGATCTGACCGGATTGCCCGCCATCCGCACATGGCAGACCGCAGGCCGCGGACGGAGACGGGGTATCTGCCCCTCGCTATGATCCCGCCGCCATGACCAATCTGACACCCGCCCAGACCGATCTGCGGCCCTCCCCGATCTCTGCGCCTGCACCACCCAGGCGTGGCGAGATGGGGGCGCTGTACGCGTTTTGCGCCTTCCTCGCCTGGGGATTCAATCCGGTCTATTTCAAGGCGGTCGCCGCAGTGCCGGTAGTGGAAGTGGTGGCGCACCGTGTGGTCTGGTCGGTGTTGTTCCTGGCCATGGTCGTAAGCTTCGGGCGGCAATGGCCGGCGATCCTGCGCGCCCTTGTCGACCGGCGCGTGCTTGCGACTCTGGCGATCAGCACACTGCTGCTCACCTCCAACTGGGGACTCTATGTCTGGGCGGTCGCCAACGAGCGGGTGCTCGAGACGTCGATCGGCTATTTCATCAACCCGCTGGTGAGCGTCCTGCTCGGCGTGGTGTTTCTTCGTGAGCGGCTGAACCGGGTGCAGATGGTCGCTGTCGCCCTTGCCGTCGCCGGGGTCGCATATCTCACCTGGGGTTACGGCCAAGCCCCTTGGATCGCGCTCTACCTCGCCGTTTCGTTTGGCCTCTACGGCCTCGTCCGTAAGACAGCGCCGGTCGATGCGCTGGGCGGTCTGTTCATCGAGACCGTGATCTGCCTTCCGTTGGCGGTCGGTTATTTGATCTGGGTACAGGGTGCGGGCGCCGGCGCGTTCGGCCGCCAGGGTCTGGCCTTCGACCTGTTGCTGATGGCTTCAGGACCGGTGACTGCTCTGCCCTTGCTCTGGTTCTCGGCGGCGGCGCGGCGGCTCAACCTCTCCACCGTCGGATTCTTCCAGTACATCGCGCCGAGCACGCAGTTTCTGCTGGCGATCTTCGCCTATGGCGAATTCTTTACCGCCGCCCATGCCGTCGCATTCCCGCTCATCTGGACGGCGCTGGCGATCATCACCGCCGACGCGGTCCACCGCCAGCGGCGCAGAGCGGCGACCTAGGTCCGGCCGTGCAAGATCGAGCCCACGCGAGTTTGACGGATGCGAGAACGCCGATCGAGATTGCCGCAAGGGCAGCAAGTGCTAGTCTCCACCGCGGAAGCGAGATTCATCGGAGGGGTGAACGAGCCGACGCGGAGGCGAAAAGGCATGAGCGACTACAAGACCTTGGAGGCACGGCTGGCAGACAAGGAGGTTGTCATTCTGGACGGCGCGGTGGGAACGCAGCTGCAGAAGATGGGTGTGCCCATGAGCAGCCTTGCCTGGGCGGCCACGGCTCTGCAAACCCATCCCTATACCGTGCGGCTGATGCACGAGAACTACATCCGGGCCGGCGTTGATATCATCACCGTCAACTCGTATTCCGCGGCAAGGCATAACCTTGCGCCGTTGGGGTTGGGCGACCTGACCCGCGAGCTGAACCTGCGCTCCGTCGTCCTGGCCCGGGAAGCACGCGACCGCTGCGCCAAAAAGCGGCCCGTCTACATCGCCGGGTCCCTGTCGAACTATGGCCTGCGCACAGGCGTAGAGGTCTCCCCGGAGGGAGTTGGGTGGTTTACGGATCGGATTGAATGGACCGAGGCGGCGAGTAAGGCCAATCTCCGCGAGCAGGCGGAGATTCTGGCTGAGTCCGGAGTTGACTTTCTCCTAGTTGAATCCACCGGCGGCACAACGCATCGCAAATGGGTTTTGGAGGCTTGCCTCGCAACTGGGCTTCCGGTGTGGGTGGGCTTCAAGTGTCATCTGGACGCGGCCGACGGCACGCCCAAGGTGGGCTATCACTCGGACGAGGCGTTGTCGGCCAACTTCGATCAAGTGGTCGCGATGGGAGGGTCGGTGGTCACGATCTTCCATTCGCCGATTGCCGCCACCGACGCCGCGTTGCGGGTGGTCAGCTCTCGTTGGAAGGGACCGATCGGTATCTATCCGGAAGCGGAGCGGACGGACTATATCGCCGTGCATAAGGATCCGAACGAGCCGGACCATGTTTCACCCATGGAATTCGTTGCCAAGGCAAAACAGTGGGTGAATCAAGGCGTGCAAATCATCGGCGGGTGCTGCGGCATTGAACTCGAGCACATCCGGCCGCTGCGCGATGCTCTCCCAGAGCGCTTGCCGGCCGCGGGCTGACAGGAACGGCTGGTTACGTGAGTGCGACGGAACGTTGAAGTCGGCCCGATAGACTTCTGAACGGGGCGCCAAGAGACTCTTGAGTTCCCGCGTTCTCTGAAAGCGGTCCCGCTCGGATGGCCATAGAACGGACCCAACGCCACCCGCGGCCATCCGCCGCCGTCTCGGTCGGCTATAGCCAGTGATGGAGTACCGAACTGAAGTCATTGAAACTCGTCGAATTTGATTTAAGTCAACCCCCAGACGAGATGCCGACCTATTTTTCATAAGGCTTGATCGCCGCAAGCGACAAAGTTGCTCCTCGGACCAGCACGGAGCACAAATGTGAAGAGGCGAAGATTGAACGCAGCGGAGACGGGTAACCCCGCGCCCGAGGCTTCAGCGCGCCTTGTTCGCGAAGGTCTTGATGCGTTGAGGTTTGGATTTGCCGTATTCGACAGGGATCTAAGGCTGGTTGCCTGTAATCAAGCCTTCGGTAGTCTGCGCGACTATCCCGCGGATCTCTGCAGACCTGGAACGAACATCGCCGAATTATACCGGTTCAACGCCGAACGGGGCGACTACGGACCCGGCGACAGCACGAAGCAAGCTGCTACCCGCCTTGCCCGAGCTCGTTGGCGAAAGCCGCGAGAACTCGAATATGAGCTCTCGACCGGTCGCATTCTCGATATCCGTTATGCGCCGCTCGCGAACAAAGGGCTCTTGGTCTCTTATGCCGACGTGACCGAGCGTAAGCATGCGGAATTGGCTTTAAAGGAAAGCGAGGAACGTTACTCCCTTGCCATGGCCGGAGCCGATGAGGGGATGTGGGACTGGGTGGCGGAAAGCGATGAAGTCGTCATTTCAGATAGCTACAAACAGCTGTGCGGTCTCAGGATTTCGGGTGACCGGATCGCCTTGTCGGAATGGGTTTCGATGATTCATCCAGATGACCGGCCTATCCGGGAACAAGCTCGGCAGGCACATCTGGAGGGCCGCACCAACTTGTACGAATGCGAGTATCGGGTGCGATGTGGTGACGGTGAGTATCGCTGGTTTCGGGACCGGGCCAAGAGCCGAAGAGACAACCAGGGCAGGATCGTTCGCATGGCAGGGTCCCTGAACGATGTCACGCGGCGCAAGCAAGCAGAACTCGCGCTATTCGAAGCAAACCGCCGCATTAGAGAGCAAAATGAGCAACTTGCATCGCTCTCAAGCCAACTATCAAAGTATGTATCGCCACAGCTTTATGAATCGATCTTTTCGGGTAAGCAAAGCGTTGAGTTGGTCTCTAAGCGCAGGAAACTAAGCATATTCTTCGCAGACATTGTCGACTTCACGGAGATTGCAGAAAGTCTTGAATCGGAAGAGCTGACAAATCTACTCAATCATTACCTGACGGAGATGTCGCAGATCGCGTTTAAGTATGGTGCGACTATCGACAAGTATATAGGCGACGCAATCGTAGCATTTTTCGGAGATCCTGAAAGCCTCGGAGCCAAGGGAGACGCTCTCGCTTGTGTTCAAATGGCCATCGCCATGCAGGAGAGGATGCGTGAGCTTCAACGTGTTTGGCATGACCAAGGCATTGAGCGGCCCTTCAAAATGCGTGTAGGGATCAATACGGGATTCTGTACTGTTGGCAACTTCGGGAGCCAAGATCGCATGGACTACACCATCATCGGCAATGAGGTGAACTTGGCTGCAAGGTTGCAGTCGTCCGCGCCGCCTGGCGGTATCCTGGTCGCGCAGGAAACCTTTTCCTTAGTCAAGGACGAATTCGCTTTTGAGCAGACAGACCCAATTACTGCGAAGGGTCTTTCGCGACCTGTTCCATGCTACTGCGTAATCGGCAGGCTGGATGAGCTAAAGGCCGCGGGCCGGATCATCCGGGAATACGACGATGGCGTAAGGATATTCCTGGATCTATTCCGTGCCGACAAAACAAAGGTCGCTCGCATCATCAAGGGCATCCTAGGTGACCTCAACCAGCGCTGACGAAAGCTGCGTCACCCGCATGGCCCGGTGTTGGCACTAAGCCCAGCTTACCGAAGGATCTCGCGTGATGATCGCCAGCGGGCAAGTTGACACTATGTAGACGTCGCCGCCTATAGGCCACGATGAATTGATGCCATCGTCGAGTGCTCTCATTGGGCTGCCGGAATCCCTGGCTTTGCAGACCGTTACCCGGCCAGTATGGTTGCCTCCCATTCCCAGGGATGCATCAGTTCGCATTTGCGAAGGGAGAATGCGTCATGGCTTACGAAAAACTGAAACAGCGCCTGGAGGCCGGCGAGGTGATCATCCTGGACGGCGCCACCGGGACCGAACTTCAGCGCCGTGGCGCGCCGATGGATCCGGCCGCCTGGTCGGGGCCCGCCACGCTGCAGAACGACAAGCTCCTCACCGAGATCCACGCCGACTATATCCGCGCCGGGGCCGAGGTCATCACCGCCAACACCTTTGCCTCCTCGCGCCTGATGCTGTCGCGCGCCGGTTATGGGGACCGGGTCGAGGAAATCAACCGGCGCACCGTCGAAGCGGCGCTGCGGGCGCGGGACGGAACGCCCGGCGGCGCCGAGGTGGTGGTCGCCGGCTCGCTGTCGCACATGGTGCCGATTACCGAAGGCACGGCTGGGGTCGATCCCAAAAGTGTGCCGGAGGATGCGGAGTTCGCGGCCGCCTGCAACGAGCTGGCCCGGATACTCGCCACTGCCGGCTGCGAGCTGATCATCCTTGAGATGATGTATGTTCCGAAGCGAATCCGCCTTGCCTTGGATGCCGCACTGGCAACCGGCCTTCCGGTCTGGTTCGGCTTGAGCGCGCGCCGAGGCAAGGACGGCCGAGCCATCAGCTTTGATCAGCTCGACGAGCTGCCGCTCGACAAGATTGCTGGCCTGATTCCCAAGCGGGGCGTCGATGCCGCCGGCGTCATGCACACCCGCGCCGAACTGATTGCCGAGGCGCTTGACGCGGTGAGGCGGCATTTCGACGGACCCTTGATGGCCTATCCCGATTCCGGTTACTTCGAGATGCCGGACTGGCGTTTCGTCGACGTGATCACGCCCCAGCGCTTCGAGACCTTCTGCGGCGAGTGGATCAAGTCAGGCGTGCAGATCCTCGGCGGCTGCTGCGGCCTCTCGGTGGAGCATATTCAGGCCGCCGTGCGGGCGCGCGATGCAGCCGTCTAGCTTGGCGGGACAAAGGTCGGCGGTGGAGCGGAAAGAGATTGAAGGAGCTTGCCGTGGAGGCGTCATCGTTGCTTATCTTCGCAGGCGCGCTGGTTGTCGCGGCCGGCTCGCCCGGTCCGAGCATCGCGGCCCTCGTGGCACGTGTCGTCGCCAAAGGCTGGCGCGACGTGCTGCCGTTTCTGGCGGCCATGTGGGTCGGCGAAGCGCTCTGGCTTTCGCTCGCTGTGTTCGGGCTTGCGGTGCTGGCCCAGACCTTTCACCTGCTGTTCCTTGTCATCAAGTATATGGGTGTCGCCTATCTGCTCTATCTCGCCTGGAGGATGTGGTTCGCGCCCGTGGTCGTGGCCGATGACGCGCTGCCGCGCGAGCGATCGGCAGCCAAGCTGTTTCTTGCGGGCATGGCGGTGACGCTCGGCAATCCGAAGATCATGGTGTTCTATATGGCGCTGCTGCCAAGCATCATCGACTTGACCGACGTAACGGCGCTGGGATGGTTTGAGCTTACCCTGGCGATGCTTGCCGTGCTCGTCACCGTCGACATGGGCTGGGTCGTGCTCGCGGCACAGGCGCGGCGCTTCCTACGCAGCGCGCGGGCCATGCGCGCCGCCAACCGAACCAGCGCCGGAGTGATGGCGGGTGCCGCGGCAGCGATCGCGGCGCGGTGAACTATCGGTGCGGCCGACTCGGGCCAGGGATGAAGGGCGATCGGCGCCATTCCGGACCGCTGTTGGCGCATTTGCGACATGGGTATGGCCTGAGGGATCTTCGAAGGCCGGCCTGACGCGGCGAGGCGAAATGATTGCCGTCGAGGCGTCGGTAACTGGAGAATCCCGCTAACTGGACCAACGCAGACCGAAGGCTGGTTTTAAGCGGATGCAAAGACGGAAACCCAGGTCAGAAATGCGATCGCAGTTTTCCCCTCTAGGGGACCTCTGCGAAATGCGTGACCTCGCCCTTCGAGGCTCGCTTCCCTCGCACCTTGAGGCGTGAGGTCACCCAAGCAAAACCGCCTCATCCTGAGGTGGCCGCGAAGCGGCCCTCGAAGGAGAGGCGGTTTTGCAAAGGTTCCTCTAGGGGCGAACCATTCAGGCATCTTAAGCCGCGACCCTAGGCGGACAATCCAGGTAGATGCGTAATCCTTCTGTAGGTTGCGAACGGAACCGGAGGTAACATCTCCTTGCTGGTTTCCGTTGGCTACCTGGATTGGCTTGGCTATGGAACGCAGACTTTCGGCCATCCTTGCCACCGACGTGGTCGGCTACAGCCGCCTCATGGAGGCTGACGAGGCGGGCACGCTTGCGGCGCTCAAATCTCGACGCCTTGGCGTCTTCAATCCGCTCGTCGCAAAGCATCAGGGGCGCATTTTCAAGGTTACCGGAGACGGCGTTTTGGTTGAGTTCACCAGCGCCGTGAACGCCGTGCAATGCGCCGTCGATCTGCAACGGAGCATGGCCGTCGCCAATGGCGACTTACCAAAGGATCGCCGTATCGTGCTGCGCATCGGCGTCAATCTGGGGGAAGTAGTGATGGACGGCGGCGACCGCTACGGCGATGGCGTCAACATCGCCGCCCGCTTGGAGAGTATGGCGGAACCGGAGGGCATTTGCATTTCGGCGAAAGTGTATGACGAGGTGCGAGGTAAGCTCTCTCTTACCTATGTGGATTTGGGAGAGCAGCGGCTGAAGAACATGACCGCACCGATCCGGGTCTATCGCGTCGTCGGCGATAGCAGCCGTGCCGTGCCTTCTTCGGATCCGCCACTGCCAGCCAAGCCCTCGGTCGCCGTCCTGCCGTTCGTCAACATGAGCGGCGATCCCGAGCAGGAATTTCTCTCAGACGGCATAACGGAAGATCTAGTCACTCTGCTGTCACGCTTCCGGGAGTTGTTCGTCATTTCTCGGAGTTCCTCATTCGTATTCAAGGGGAAAGCAGCGAACATACCGGAGGTAGCGGGCAGGCTGGGCGTGCAGTATGTCGTCGAGGGAAGCATCCGTAAGATCGGCGGTCGCATCAGGGTGACAGCGCAGCTGATCGATGGGCGGCGGAACGATCATGTCTGGGCCGAGCGCTATGACCGCGAGCTAAAGGATATCTTCGACTTGCAGGACGAACTCGTCCGCACCATCGCGGCAACCATTGCAGGGCGCCTCGGGCATGCCACATACCAACGGACGAAGCGTCAGTCGGTCTCCGACCTGCGCGCCTACGAGCTGTACTTGCGCGGCCTCGAGCATTTTTTTGCGTGGACGCCGCGCGACAACGAGAAAGCGAAGGACCTCTTCGGAGCCGCCATCGCTATCGAGCCTGACTATGCGGCGGCGCATGCGGCGCTATCCGAGGGGACGTGCCGAAGCTGGCTCAATGGCTGGACCGAGGAGGCGCATTGCGACTTCGAGGGCTTTCTTGAGCTCGCGGAGAAGGCGGTGCAGTTGGACAACGAGGACAGCCGGACGCATGTCGCGCTCGGACTCGCTTATATGTATCACGGGCGTCATGATCTGGCGCGAATGTATTTGGAGAAAGCGATTCAGCTCAACCCCAGTGATGTCCATGCCTTTGCGTATCTATCCCGGCTGGAACTCTTCGCAGGTAGCCCCCAGCTGGCGATTGAGCGAATCCAAGAAGCATCCCGTCTTAATCCATTCGGCAAATACGGCTGGTATTTGGGCCAAGCATACTACGTCGCGCACCGCTACGACGAGGCGGTTGCTGCATTCAACAGCTTGAGCAATCCGACAGCGATGGTGCTGGCTTGGCTTGCCGCCAGCCACGCGATGACGGGCGCATCAGAAAAGGCACGATCATGCTCCGAGGCCTTCAAAGGGGCTGCCAAGAGCGATGCAACGTTGCGGGCGATCTCGGGTTCGCAGGAATGGCGGGCGTTCTTCAGCTGCCGATGGCCCTTCCAGAAAGAGGACGACTTGGACCATTTGATCGCCGGCTTGCATAAGGCCGGGCTGCCGGAATGAAAATTCATCATTTTCAGTTCCAGGAGAACGGTCATGAAACCTGATGCGTCGCATGCCGGGGGATGTCTTTGTAGCGACGTGCGCTATCAGGTAAATGGGGCCTCTGTATGGAAAGCCTTATGCTACTGCGAGAGCTGCACTCGAGCTGCCGGCGCGCCGGCTATAGCTTGGGCCGGGTTTGAGAAATCGAGGTTCCGGCTCTTGAGAGGCCGGATCGAAATCTACGAGTCTTCTCCAGGCGTACTTCGCGGCTTCTGTCGCCGCTGCGGAACCACCTTGACATACCAGAAAGACCCTAAGGTGCTTGAAGGGGCTTTAGACGACATTTACATCTCTGTTAGAACTCTGGACGACGCGAGTGCCTATCCTCCCGACGAGCATGTTCACTATTTAGAGCGTGTGCTTTGGTTCAACGTGGACGATGACTTGCCCCACTACGATTCGGTGAGCACCGAGCACGCCCACCGCTCGCTCGCAACGCTGCGCCCCAAAAAATAAGGCTTAGCCTGACCTCGGACCAAGTATCGCCCCCGCGTCCCATTGCTTGACAGCAGCTTGTGGCTCGGCGCCTACATTCCGGCGCGCCTCGCCATGACCGCTGGAGATGGGCAAGTGGACCCGCTGCGGGTTTCACGGCTAAAGTCACTCAGACCATGGGCATGCCGCCTAGACTAGGACAAGGCCTTAAAGGCCCTACTCCTCGACCCAGGCGATCCTGAGCACATTGGTCGCCCCGGGGGTGCCGAAGGGCACACCCGCCGTAACCACGACCCGCTGGCCGGGACGCGCGAACTCGTCGCGATGGGCGATGCCGCAGGCCTTGCCGACCATCTCGCCGAAGCTCGATATGTCCTCGGTCTCGACGCAATGAGCGCCCCAGGCGAGCGCCAGCCGGCGAGCGGTCGAGATCTGAGAGGTGAGACACAGGATCGGCACCTCCGGCCGCTGGCGGGCGACGCGCAGCGCCGTCGAGCCGGAGGTGGTGTAGGTAATGATCGCTGCCGCCGAGACGGTATGCGCGACTTGCGCGGCGGCCGCACTGATCGCATCGGCGGCAGTGGCTTCCAGCTCCGGGTGCAAGGCTTCGATGAGCTTGCGGTAGAGCGGATCGCGCTCGGTGCGGGCGATTATGCGATTCATCATCTTGACCGATTCGAGCGGATAGTCGCCGGAGGCGCTTTCAGCCGAGAGCATCACCGCATCGGCTCCGTCATAGACCGCGGTCGCCACATCGGAGGCTTCGGCGCGGGTGGGTGCCGGCGAATGGATCATCGACTCGAGCATCTGGGTGGCAACCACCACCGGCTTTCCCTCGAGCCGGCAGACCGTAATGATCCGCTTTTGCAGTCCGGGCACATCTTCGGGCGGCAGTTCGACACCCAGATCGCCGCGCGCCACCATGATCGCGTCGGACAGGTCGATTAGCTGATCCAGGCAGTCGATGGCCGCTGGTTTCTCCAGCTTGATGATGATCGCGGCGCGTCCGGCAATGAGCCGACGCGCCTCGGAAACGTCCTCCGGCCGCTGCACGAAGGACAGCGCCACCCAGTCGACGCCCAGCTCGAGGGCGAATGCAAGGTCGGCGCGGTCCTTGTCCGTCAGAGGCGAGAGCGCCAAGACCGCATTGGGCACGTTGACGCCCTTGCGCTCGGCCAGACGGCCGCCGGCGATCACGACCGTATTCGCATAGTCGGCGCCGCTTTCGTCGACCCGCAGCTTCAGCTTGCCGTCGTCGAGCAGAAGTTCGGTGCCCGGGCTGATGGCGGCAAAGATCTCCGGATGGGGCAGCGGCGCACGCCGGACGTTACCCGGCGCCCTCTCCATGTCCAGACGAAATCCCTGCCCCTCGGCGAGCTCGACCCCGCCATCGACAATGCGGCCGAGCCGCAGCTTTGGTCCCTGCAGATCCGCCATGACGGCGATGGGGCGGCCGATGCGCTGCTCGAGATCGCGTATGATCTCGAAGCGCCCGCGATGGTCCTCCTGGCTTCCGTGGCTGAAATTGAGACGAAAGACATCGGCGCCGGCCCTGAACAGCGCCTCGATCTTCTCGGGCGATGAGCTGGCGGGGCCGAGTGTGGCAATGATCTTCGCAGCGCGGTTGCGTCGCATCGGCCGAAGCCCCTTCTCCTCAGCGGTCGATGAATATGGCGCGGAAGTCGTTGACGTTGGTCCGCGTCGGCCCGGTCTCGATCAGGCCTTTCGCCGCTGCGAAGACCGGCCAGGCGTCGTTGTCGCGAAGGCTGCGCCTGGGGTCAAGCCCCTGCGCCGAAGCGTCGACGAGCGTCGTCGGGCCGAGCACAGCCCCCGCACTCTCCTCTGTGCCGTCGATCCCGTCGGTATCGGCGGCCAGCGCATGAATTCCCTCCGCGCCGTCCAGAGCGACGCCGAGCGAAAGCAGAAACTCGAGATTGCGCCCGCCGCGCCCCGGTCCGGTGACCGTAACGGTCGTCTCGCCTCCCGAGAGCAGGACAGCGGGCGGCTGAACCGGCCGGCCATGGCGGCGGACGGAAAGCGCAATCGCGCCCAGAACCCGCGCGACCTCCTGCGCCTCGCCTTCGAGTGCATCGCCGAGGATTAGGGGGGTTACGCCTGCGCTCCACGCCACCCTTGCGGCGGAGATCAGCGCATCCTGCGGTCGCGCGACCAGGACGGCTTTGGCATTTGCCAGACGCGGGTCGCCTGGCTTGGGCGTTTCCTCGGCCGCACGCTCCAGGTAGCGCCGTACAGGCTCCGGCGCGGTGATCCCGTATTTCGCCAGCACCGCGCGCGCATCGGCGAAGCTGGACGCATCGGGCATGGTCGGTCCCGAAGCGATGACGGACATATCATCTCCCGGCACATCCGATATCGCCAAAGTAAGAAGGCGCGCCGGTACGGCGGCAAGCGCGAGGCGCCCGCCCTTGATGGCCGACAGATGCTTACGGACCGTGTTCATCTCGCTGATGCTGGCTCCGCTCCTCAGAAGCGCCCGCACCGTCGCTTGCTTGTCTTCGAGGTCAAGGCCAGGCGCGGGCAAGGTCAGCAGGGCCGAGCCCCCTCCCGAGATCAGTACCAGAACCAGGTCCTCGGAGCTCAGACCGCGCACGCGTTCGAGGATCCGCTCCGCCGCCGCCCGGCCGGCCGCATCGGGAACCGGGTGGGCAGCCTCCACCACCTCGATGCGACGACAGTCCAGGCCATGGCCATAGCGGGTCACGACCAAACCCTCGAGTGGCCCCGCCCAGTGCTCCTCGACCGCCTTGGCCATGGAGGCCGCGGCCTTGCCGGCCCCGACCACGATGGCGCGCCCCTTGGGCGGCGGCGGCAGATGCGGCGGCACCGCCTTCAGCGGGTCCGCGGCCGACAGCGCCGCCGCGAAGAGGGATTTCAAGAAGAGGTCCGGCGCCTGGGGCATGGATCCTTGAGCAGATCGCGAGGAAGGCGGGCATTGTGGCCAGGGCCCGCCCGATTTAGAAGCGCGAACTCTTCTCTGCTATAAACCATGGCCTAGCCATGAGCCTCGCCGCACCCTTGCCCGCCTCGGCCCTTATGCTAGGGCCATCCGACCCGCCGTCCTTCGAGCTGCTCAATCCTGAAGGCGCGGCGCCAATCCTATTTGTCTGCGACCATGCGGGCCGGGCCATCCCCGCTTCGCTCGATCGCTTGGGCCTGGACGAGGCCGCACTTACCCGTCATATCGCTTGGGATATCGGCATCGCCGAGCTTACACGCGATCTCGCCTTGCGCCTTGCGGCCCCCGCCGTGCTTTCGACCTATTCCCGACTGGTGATCGATTGCAATCGGCGTCTGGACGACCCGACCTCAATTCCCGCAGTAAGCGACGGCGTGCCGGTGCCGGCGAACCTAGGCTTGACGCCCGCCGCCCGCAACGCCAGGGCGGAGGCCTGCTTTCTCCCCTATCATGGCGCGATCGACCGCTTGCTCGACGACTTTACGCGCCGAGGCCTCTCTCCGGTCTTCATCTCGATGCACAGCTTCACGCCGGTGTTCCAAGGCTTCGAACGACCCTGGCATATCGGCGTGCTTTGGGACCGGGACCCCCGCCTGCCCGCCCCGCTCCTGGCCGCGTTGGCCGAGGAGCCGGGCCTGGTCGTCGGCGACAACCAGCCCTATACGGGCCGCAGCCGGCGCGGCTTCTCCATCCCCTCGCATGCCGAATCCCGAGGGCTGACGCATGCGCTGCTGGAAGTGCGCCAGAATCTGATCGACACCCACCACGGGGTCGCCGAATGGGCCGACCGGCTCGAGCGGGTGCTACGGCGGGTGCTGGACGAGCCCTCACTCTACCGCGCAGGCCCAAGCTGATGGCGCGCATCCCGCCACCCAGTTTCTCGCTTGGATTGGAGGAGGAATATCTGCTCGTCGATCGGCAGACGCGCGATCTCGTGCCCGATCCGCCGCCCAGCATGCTGGAGGAATGCCAGAAGCGCCTGGAGGGACGCGCCAGCCCGGAGTTCTTGCGCTGTCAGATCGAGGTCGGCACCCGCGTCTGCACCAGCCTGCAAGAGGCCCGGGCCGACCTCGCGCATATGCGCGCCACCGTCGCAGAGGTGGCCGGCGGGCACGGGCTTGCGCCGATTGCCGCGGCCACCCATCCCTTCGCCTCCTGGACCGCGCAAAAGCCGACGGAGCGGGAGCGCTACCTGACGCTCGCCCGCGACATACAGGCGCCAGCGCGACGGCTGATCATTTGCGGGCTGCACGTTCATGTCGGGCTGGAGGATGCACAGCTCCGGATCGATCTGTTGGGCCAGATCGCCTATTTCCTGCCGCATCTTCTGGCCCTGTCGACGTCCTCGCCATTCTGGCGCGGCAATGATACCGGTCTGAAATCCTACCGGGTGGCGGTTTTCAACGAGATGCCGCGCACGGGCCTGCCGGAGAGCTTCGACTCCTTCGCCGAGTACGAACGCCACCTTGCCGTACTCGTTAATGCCGGGCTGATCGAGGACGGCACGAAACTGTGGTGGGATTGCCGGCCAAGCGCGCGTTTCCCCACTGTCGAACTGCGCATTCCCGATATCTGCACGCGGCTGGACGACGGCATCGCCATCGCGGCGCTCTATAGGTGTCTGTTGCGAATGCTGTGGCGCTTGCGTACCGCCAATCAGCGTTGGCGGCGCTATTCGCACATGCTGATCAACGAAAACCGCTGGCGTGCGCAGCGCTACGGGCTGGATGAGGGCTTGGTCGATTTCGGCAAGGGTGAAGTCGTGCCCGTCGCCGATCTGGTCGAGGAGATAATCGCCTTGACCCGAGAGGATGCCGAGGCCTTCGCATGCGTCGGCGAGGTGGAGCATGCCCGCGAGATCGTGCGGCGCGGAACCAGCGCGCACCGGCAACTTGCGATCTATCGCGACGCCCTTGCAAGCGGCGCGGCGCGTGATGAGGCGCTGCGCGAGGTGGTGGACTGGTTGATCGAGGAAACGGTGGCCGGGCTGTGAGCGGGCCCCGCGCCAGGGTGACACGAGCGGCGCCAAGCATCTAAAATGCCGCTCAACCTCGAAACGGAGCATTGCCGATGGATGACAAGACCCGCACCGAGCTTGAGGCGGCGGCCTTCCGCCGTCTCGTGGAGCATCTGCGCAACCGCACGGACGTGCAGAACCTCGATCTCATGAATCTCGCCGGTTTCTGCCGCAACTGCCTGTCGAAATGGTATCGCGCGGCGGCGGAGGAGCGGGGAATCGCCCTGACCGATCCGCAGGCGCGCGAGATCGTTTACGGCATGCCTTATGAGGAGTGGAAGGCGAAGTATCAGAAAGAAGCCTCCCCGGCGCAAAAGGCGGCGTTCGCTGCCACGCACAAGCACTGACCTCCCGACTGCAGCGCCAGCCATACCGCCAAGGTGCTGCACCCGAACGATGTGGATCGTGGTACATCGCTTCGACGGACCTGCATGGTCCAACGAGCGGGAGGAGATACTTGGACGTCGGCTTATGGCTCCGAGGCATCGGCCTGGAGCAATATGAGCGGACCTTCGTTGAGAACGCTGTCGACGAGGGGCTGCTGCCAAAGCTCACGGCGGACGACCTCAAGGAGATGGGCATTGTTCTCGTCGGCCATCGGCGCAAGCTGCTCTCTGCCATAGCGGAGTTGGGCGAGCGGGACCACGCCGGCCGTCGCTCTTCTTCCAGCCCTTCGAAATCACCCCCCTTCGCTGCCGGCGCCGAGCGACGCCAGGTCACCGTCCTGTTTGCGGACTTGGCCGGATCAACGCGACTTTCGACGCAGCTCGATCCAGAGGAGATGCGCGAGGTGATTGCGCTCTTTCAGAGCTGTTGCGCGAAGGTGGTCGCCCGGTTTGACGGCTACCTCGCTAAGTTCATGGGCGATGGGGCTCTCGCCTATTTCGGCTGGCCGATAGCGCGCGAGGACGATACGGTTCGCGCAATCAGCACGGGCTTGGAGCTGGCCGGCGAGATAGCGAGCCTCGGTACGACGAACGGCCGCGATCTGGCCGCCCGCATCGGCATCGAAACCGGATTGGTCGTGGTCGGCGACCTCGTCGGCGAAGGCGCCGCGCAGGAGAGTGCGATTGTGGGCGAGACCCCTAATTTCGCCGCACGTATTCAGTCCCTGGCAGAGCCTGGAACGGTGACGATCGGCCCCAATGCTCACAAACTCGCCGCACGCGCCTTTGTCTACCAGGACTTGGGCGCAAGATTGCTTGCCGGCGTGGACAAACCCGTTCCGCTGTATCGCGTGGTGCGGCCCAGCCAGGCCGCGACCCGCTTCGAAACGCTGCGCTCCGCCAGATTGACGCCCCTCGTCGGCCGCGAGGAAGAGTTTCAGGTTCTGCTGCGCCGATGGGATCTGGCAAGCCGGGGCGAGGGCCAGGTGGTATTGCTTTCCGGAGAACCCGGCATCGGCAAGTCGCGGCTGATCCAGACCATCCGCTCGACGGTTGGCGAACAGGCTCGCACAACCTTCCTCCTCCAATGCTCGCCTCATCGCGCGGACCGCCCCTTTCATCCGCTGATCGAGCAGATCCAACGCAGCGCCGGTTTCGCCGCCACGGACGATGCCAACGAAAAGATCGAGAAATTCCGCCATATCATGGAAGGCTGGGGCGCCATGGCGCCAGAGGATCAAGCGGTCATCTCAGCGCTCCTCCACCTGCCGGGAGGCGAACGCATTTCCGAGATCGAGCCTGATCCCGAAGAAAGGCGCAATCGCATCTTTGCCACCGTCCTGCGCCTTCTGGAACACCAGGCGAAGCGCGGGAACGCAATTTGCGTCTTCGAGGATATGCACTGGAGCGATCCATCGACGCGCGAGCTGCTTGATCGGCTCGTCGAGCGCGCGGTGGATTGGCCGGTGCTGGTTCTGGCGAGCGGCAGACCGGAATTCACCGCCCCCTGGGTCGATACCGCACATTGCACCTTGCTGTCGTTGCGACGCGTGTCAGAGCGCGACGCCGTCACGCTAATCGCGCGAGTGGCGGAGGACCGGCCCTTGCCCGAAACGGCGGTGTTGCAAATTCAAGCCATGGCAGACGGCATACCTTTGTTTATCGAGGAGCTGACGCGCGCGGTAATCGACACCGACGGCGGACATTCCGTGACCGCTGACACCGAACGGTCGAGGCTTGCGATCCCGGCAACTTTGCAAGAATCCCTCATGGCGCGGCTCGACCGTCTACCCGGGGCACGCGAAGTGGCGCAACTCGGGGCCGTCTTTGGCCGCTCTTTTGATTTCAAGCTCCTCGCTGCGGTATCGGGGGCGGATGAGCAGGCGCTGACCTCCGCCTTGGGTCAACTCGAGGGAGCTGGATTGTTGATCCGGCGCGGCCACCCATCTCATGCCACCTATAGCTTCAAGCATGCCTTGATCCAGGAGGCGGCATACAGCTCGTTGTTGCGATCGGTACGTCGCGGCTATCACAAGCGGATCGCAGCTGCACTGGAGCAGACTACGACAGACAAAGCCGGCGTCGCGCCGGAGCTGCTGGCGCATCACTTCGTTGAAGGCGGCGCGCCGGAAGCCGCTATTCGCTACTTGCGCGAGGCCGGCGAGAATGCGGTGGAAGCCTCCGCTTTTTCAGAGGCCATCGGGAATTTCGGCAGGGCGCTTCAGCTCCTGGAGTCTCTACCGGAGAGCGCGGAGCGCGCACGCGAAGAGATCGCTATACGGCTTGCCCTCGGCGGCGCGCAAATCCAGCGACACGGCCCCGCCTCCAGTGAGATGGAGCAGAGTTATCAGCGGGCGCGCGAGCTGTGCCGCGATCACGGAACCCGGGTGCAAACCTTTACCGCGCTGTGGGGCTCCTGGTTCGGCAAGTACCAGAAGGGCGAGTTGGGATTGGCCCAGGAATTCGCCGAACAGCTTCTCGTGCTGGCCACTGAGCTCGGCGATACAGCGCTCCTCCTGGAGGCTCACCACGTCCAATGGGGCGGGTTGTGCCTGGCCGGTGAGTTCCATCGTGCCTTGACTCATACCGAATCCGGGATGGCGCTATACGATCCGGCGCAGCACCACCGGCTGACCTTCATCTATGGCGGGCACAATCCGGGCCTCTGCGCTCGCAACCTCAACGCGGTGATTCTGGGGCTCGTCGGCCGTCCCGACGCGGGCCGCCGGAGCTGCATAACGGCTTTGGAGATGGCGCGCGAGCTTGGCCACCCCTACACGCTGCTGGAAGGGCTGTTCAATGCACTGACCGTGGATATGCTCACCCGCGAGGTGGAAGCCGTCGAGCCGAGATTGGCTGCCATTGAGTCGCTGATTGAAAGCGGGAAGGTGCCCCGTGAAACCATTGGCCTTGTCGCCGGTTTCCGTGGCTGGGCCTTGTGCGAGCAGAAGGCCTTGCACCGGGGGGTTGGTCTTCTGCTCAAGGGGTGCGCCGCCTGGCGGGCGTTGTTCGGCGCTTGGTGTTACCCCTTGGATGGAGCGCTGGCCGAGGCGTTGGGGGCAGCCGGCCGCACCGAGGAGGGCTTAGGCCATGTTCAAGGCACGCTCGATGCCGCCAACCGTGGCGGATGCCAGTGGTGGAACGCGGAGTTGCTGCGCATCCGTGCCTCTCTGCACCGGGTAGCGGGGTCGCCGGCTGAGAGCGAGGAGGATCTCACCCAAGCCCTCGCGAAGGCTCGCTTACAAGGCGCAAGCTGGTTCGAGCTGAGGGCGGCGCGCGATCTTGCCCGACTTTGCGCCGATCGAGGGAATATGTTGAAGGCGGTTGATCTTCTGACGCCGGTATGCGCCGGATTCCAGGAAGGACAGGAGGCGCCGGACCTCGCAGAAGCGCGCCTCCTCCTCAACCAGCTGCGCTAGAAACCGCCCTCAAAGCATGCACGCCGGCTCGGAACTTGCGCCCGCATGGACCTGTCGATATGGTCTCGCCTCCGCCGCTCCGCCCTTCGCGAGCGTCGGCCATCACGAACATGACGGGACAGAGGTAAGGCTCCATGGCCGAAGGTGCGCGCAAGCCGGCCGCAGCGGGCGGCATCGCCGGCGAGCGGCTGAAATCCTTCATCGAACGGATCGAGCGGCTCGAGGAAGAAAAGACGGCGCTTAGCGGCGACGTCAGGGAGGTCTACTCCGAGGCCAAGAGCGTCGGTTTCGACACCAAGATCATGCGCCAGCTCATCCGCCTTCGGCGTATGGACCATGCCGACCGACGCGAGCAGGAAGAGCTGCTCGACCTCTATAAGCGCGCGATCGGTCTGGAGTAAATCCAAGGGCAGCTAATGCGATCTAGCTAAATCAAGCCGCTCGGGCACCCAACAAAGGCGCCCCCGCCGCTGCCAGGAGGAGCGGCAACCGCCGCGAGGACGAAATCCGCTCTAGTGGCGGCTTTCGCTCGCGGAGATTTCCATCATCTCGTCTTTAAGTCTGAGTTTCTGCCGCTTCAACTGCGTAATCAAACCAGTGTCCGGGAGGGGTCGCATCTCTTCCTGTCGGATCAGCTCTTCCAGGCCTGCATGCTTTTCCTTGAGGACTTGCAGATGCTCCTCACGCGACATATCCACACCTCCGATATGGGTCGACACGGCATCCATCACCATTGATGCTACGCCCCACCCAAGCGGGTTGTAAACGACGCTGGTGAGGGCACCGGAAAGGGAGCCGGATTGGAATGAAAGAAGGCCAGGAACCGGCGCGACTGGTTATCGGCATCAGTGGCGCTTCGGGTGTAATATTCGGCGTTAGATTGTTGAAGTTATTGAAGAAATGTCCGGTCGAATCCCACCTGGTCATGACCCGTTCGGCCGAGCTGACGCTTGCCTATGAGACCGATCTCAAGGTTTCGGAGGTACAGGCGCTCGCCGACTCGGTCTACCCCGTCGGCGATCTGGGGGCAGCGCTCTCCTCGGGCTCGTTCCGTACCCTGGGGATGGTGGTGGCGCCCTGTTCGATCCGCAGCCTCGGCGAAATCGCCTCCGGCGTCACCTCCAACCTTCTGACCCGCGCCGCCGACGTGACCTTGAAGGAGCGCAGACGGCTAGTCCTGATGCTGAGGGAAACGCCGCTACATCTGGGGCATATCCGGGCGATGCTGGCCGTAACGGAGATGGGTGCGATCGTAGCGCCGCCCGTGCCGGCTTTCTATGCACGCCCGCAGAGCCTCGAGGAAATGGTGGACCACACGCTGGGACGCGTGCTCGACTTGTTTGGCCTTGAATCGGGCACCGTCCGACGTTGGGGCGAGAAGGGGGCCGCGCGCAAGCGTAGCGTGCGAGAAGTCTAAAGTGCGGACAGCATGGGCTCGGCATACTGCTCCGCCGAGGCCGACTGGATCCCACGAAAGGTCAGATAGGCTTTCAGATTTGCCCGGGCGAGCTCGCAATCGATTGCCGCCTCCGCAGGTGCGTTCATTGGCAGGGTACGGGCCAACAGCTCCTGGGCTGCCCGCTCGCCGGCCAGTTCAGCCGCCAACAGCGCCCGCCGGCACTCCCCCGCCGACTCGGGCGCCGCACCAAGGGGCTCGGTCTTGAGGGCTCGGCGAAGACCGCGTATCGGCTCCACAATCCGCGCTCGCCAGGGGCCGACCGCCTCATCCAGGCGAAGGAACTCGGAGGGACCGAGGACGACACCGCACCGCGCCGCCCAAATCGCGAACAGCAACAGATTAACGTCACAGCCGAACCGGTCCTGCAGCGCCAGAGCGGCCGGTGCCACGCCGGGCCGCCCGTACAGCTCGGTCGAGAAGGACCAGAACGGGAAGTCAGGCCCGTTCGACTGCGCGGCGCTCACGCTTCCGTGCCTACATAGATGCCGAGGCCCCGGGCCGTGCGCACCAGGGCGCCGTCGGGATCGACGGCCTGATAGTTGGCGATCGCATCGGCGATCGGCACATCGACGGCACGCCGGTTCTGCCAGGCGACCATGCGGTCGAAGCGCCCTTGCGCGATCAGGTCCACGGCATGAGCCCCGAAGATCGAAGCCATCAGCCGGTCGCGCGATGAGGGCATTCCGCCACGTTGCACATGGCCGAGCACGGTCACGCGCGTTTCGGCTCCGGTGATCTCGGAGATGCGCTCGCCGATATACTGTCCGATGCCGCCATAGGTGCGCCCGCCGGATCTGTGCGCCTGCGTCACGGGCCTGCCCTCTTCGGTCCTGACCGCTTCGGCGACCACGACGAGCGCGAAGTTGCGGCCGGTCTCGCGCTTCATCGCGGCGATCCGGTCGGCAACCTCCTCGAGCCGATAGGAGATCTCGGGGAGAAGGATGACATCCGCGCCGCCGGCGATGCCGGCCGCCAGCGCGATATGCCCGGCGTCGCGTCCCATCACCTCAAGGACCATGACGCGGCTGTGACTGGCCGCGGTCGGCTGAAGCCTGTCCAAGGCCTCGGTGGCGACATCGACGGCGGTGGCATAGCCGATCGACACCTCGGTCAGGCCAATATCATTGTCGATCGTCTTGGGGATGCCGACGAGCGGTATCTGGCCCTGCTCGGCAAGCCGGCGCAGGATCGAGAGGCTGCCGTCGCCCCCGATCCCGATCAGCGCATCGATCTTGAGCTCACGCAGACCTTCGATCACCTCCTCGGACCGGTTGACGCGACGGCCTTCCACTGGGAATGCGAACGGATCGCCCTTGTTGGTGGTGCCGAGGATTGTTCCGCCTTGGCGAAGCACGGTCCCGGGAAACATCTCCATGGTCAGCTCTTCATATTCCACCGGTCGGGCCAGAAGCCCGGCCGTGCCGTTGCGGATCCCGATCACCGCCCAGCCATAGGTTCTGCTGGCCCGGAACACGACGGCCCGAATCGCGGCGTTGAGGCCGGCGCAGTCGCCGCCGCTGGTAAGGATGCCGACTCGCTGAATCGCAGTCATTCTGATCTGCCAAGCTCCCGTACTGAATGCACGCTCCCGACTGGCTTTCCCTTCAGGTGCAGTCTCGACATTCGCCCGGCCACGTCAACCCTGGCTACCATGTGCTTCCCATGGGCATGACCGAATGGTTCCGATCCGGTATTATTCGGGAAGGATGGACGATTTGGCCGAGTTGCGCCGCCAACTCGAAGAGTTGCGCAGCGAGCATCGCGATCTGGATGAGCTCATCCAGCGGATGGTCGAGCGCGGCGGTTTCGATCAGATCCAGCTGCAGCGACTGAAGAAGCGCAAGCTGGTGTTGAAGGATCAGATCGCTGTTCTCGAGAGCAAACTTCTGCCGGACATCATCGCGTGAGCAGGCATGGCGGCTGCCCGGCAGGCGCCTTGCGCCGCAGGCGCGCGCACCTATAATGCCGCGCCCTTTGAGCATCTGGATGTAAGGTCACCCATGGCGCGCGGCAATCCCCTTGTCGGTATCTTGATGGGCAGCCAGTCGGACTGGGAGACGCTGAAGCGCGCCGCAGCAGTCCTGGAAGCACTTGGCATCGCCCACGAGGCTCGCATCGTCTCGGCGCACCGGACGCCCAAGCGCCTTTACGACTACGCGCAGACTGCGCGAGAGCGCGGGTTGAAGGCGATCATCGCCGGCGCCGGCGGGGCAGCACATCTGCCGGGCATGATCGCATCGCTCACCCCGCTGCCGGTCCTGGGCGTGCCCATCGAAAGCAAGGCGCTGAAGGGCATGGACAGCCTTTTGTCCATAGTGCAGATGCCGGCAGGAATCCCGGTCGGCACATTGGCCATCGGCGAAGCTGGAGCCACAAACGCAGCGCTGCTCGCCGCCGCCATTCTGGCGCTGAGCGATCCCGCCATAGCCCGTGCGCTGGATGATTGGCGCCAGCGCCAGACCGCCGCGGTCGGCGACATCCCGCAGCCGGCAGGGTGAGGCATCGGTCGGTGTCATGACTGGTTCGGCCGACAGCGGCCAAAAGATCCCCCCCGGATCGACCATCGGCATACTGGGCGGCGGGCAGCTCGGGCGCATGACAGCTGTGGCGGCCGCCCAGTTGGGCTATCGCTGCCACATCTATTGTCCCGATCCGCACGCGCCTGCCTTCGATGTCGCCGCCGCGCGCACCCTTGCGCCTTACGAGGACGAGGCGGCTCTCGCGCAATTCGCCGCCCAGGTCGATCTCATCACCCTCGAATTCGAGAACATTCCGGCGCGATCGGCCGAGCTCCTAGCCGCGGCGAAGCCGCTGCGGCCAGCTCCGCATATTCTGGTGATTTCGCAGGATCGATTGCGCGAGAAGGATTTTCTGGCCGATATCGGCGTGCCGACGACGCGCTATCAGGAGATCGCGCGCGCCGAAAGCCTGGAGCGGGCAGTGCGCGATCTCGGTCGGCCGGCGATCTTGAAGAGCGCGCGCTTCGGCTATGACGGCAAAGGCCAGGTGCGCATCGAGACCGACACCGATCTGGACCAGGCATGGCGGCGCATGGGCGGCGAGATCGGTATTCTCGAGGCTTTCGTCGATTTCGCGATCGAGGCCTCGGTCGTCGTCGCTCGCGGCATCCAGGGCCAGATTGCCGCCTATGTTCCGGTCGAGAACCAGCACCGCAACCACATTCTCGACACCACCATCGCCCCGGCCCGGGTCTCCCCGGCGGTGGCGATGCGCGCCGAGGCAATCGCTCGCCACATCGCCGAGGAGCTGAAACTGGTCGGGCTCCTGGCGGTGGAGATGTTCGTGACGCCACAGGGCGAGGTTCTCGTGAACGAGCTCGCACCCCGTCCCCACAATTCAGGCCATTGGACGATGGATGCCTGTATCACCGGTCAGTTCGAGCAGTTTATCCGCGCCGTAGCCGGCCTGCCGCTGGGCTCGCCGAACCCGCATTCGAATGCGGTGATGAAGAATCTCCTGGGGAATGAGGTCGAGACTTGGGCCGAGATCTTGGCCGAGCCCGGCGCCAAGCTGCATCTTTACGGCAAGCGCGAGGCGCGGCCCGGCCGCAAGATGGGCCACGTCACTCGGCTATCCCCCAAGCGCCCCGCCCAACGGCGCACCTAGATCCGCTCGTCGGCATCGCCGGAAGGTCCCCGTCGATACGCAGTGCTTCCATCGGCGCGGCGGCGGGCCTGGCGGAACAGGTAAATCGGGTTTGGTAGCCAGCGCAGGGGTGCGAGGAGACGCTGGGCCGTCTGCGGCAGCCGCATCGCGTCGGCAATGCGCCGATCCAGAAAGCGCCAAGTCTCCTCCAATCCGGGCGAGCGATCGTCAAGCCAGGCCAAAAGGGTCGCGCCGTAGACTCC
>DASPGI010000086.1:0-8634 GCA_035620695.1 Alphaproteobacteria bacterium | reverse complement strand
CCCTGTCGCTGTTCGGAGCGTATCTGCGGATCCAGGTTACCCAGTACCGGCCGCTCAACTGGCGGTTTCGTGATGGCCTCATGCCCTTGTCCTCCTTGCTCGTTCGAGTTGCGGCAGGGAGGGGACTTTGGAACATGAATGGCGGCTAATATATACCGACGGTGTAAAGACTTAAAGCCGGAACACGGGAACGCGGATAAACACGGATAAAGAAGGGGATGGACACGGATGGTAGGAAATTGCTCCGCAAAGCATCATTGCTCATCCGTGTTCACCCGTGGATATCCGTGTTCATCATCTTCAAGTCTTGCCGAATCGATGCCGGCTTCCATGGTCCACGAGAGAACACGGATGGACACGGATGAAAGAAGATGCACGACGGATGAAAGGGATCGCTCTGGCGACGCCCTAATGATGATAGCCCTCGCCGGCGCGCACCTTGCCGCGGAACACGTAGTACGAGTAGGCGGTGTAGGCCAGCGTGATCGGGATCAAGATCGCGACTCCGACCAGGAGAAAAAGCTGCGTTTGCGGGCTTGATGCGGCCTCCCACAGTGTCACCTCCGGCGGGACGACGTTTGGCCAGAGACTGATCGCAAGCCCGGCATAGGCGAGTAGGAACAACCCCATCGCCATCAGGAAGGGCTGTACCTGGCGCCGCTTGCGAAGGGCGTTCCACAGCGCCAAAGCGAGCGCCGCGGTGAGGAGTGGCACCGGGGACAAGAGGGCGATGTTCGGCCAGGAGAACCAGCGCTCGGCGATCGCCGAGTTCAATAAGGGGGTCCACAGACTGACCACGCCGGTTGCTCCGACCACCAGAATCAGCAAACGCCCGGCCGCATCATAGGCCCAGACCTGCAGCACCCGTTCGGTCTTCAGGATGAGCCAGCACGCCCCCAGCAATCCGTAGCCCGCGATCAGCGCCAGGCCGCAGAAGAGGCTGAACGGCGAAAGCCAATCGAAGACGCCGCCGACAAAACGCGCACCGTCCACCTCAAATCCGTGGACGAAGGCTCCGAGCACCAACCCTTGCGCGAAGGTCGCGAACAAGGAGCCAAGGAAAAAGGCCCAGTTCCAAAGCCAGCGGCTGGTGCGCGCCTTGTAGCGGAACTCGAAGGCCACGCCACGAAAGATCAAGGCGATCAGCATCAAGAGAAGCGGCAGATAGAGCGCCGGCAGCAAAATGCCGTAGGCCAGCGGAAAGGCGGCCATAAGCCCCGCGCCGCCGAGCACCAGCCAGGTCTCGTTGCCGTCCCAGACCGGCGCTACGGAGTCCATCATCTGGTCGCGTTCGCTCTCGCCGGGTACGAAGGGGAAGAGGATGCCGATCCCCAGATCGAACCCATCCATCAGCACATACATGAAGACGGCGAAGCCGAGAATGCCCGCCCAGAGCAGCGTCAACTCGGGGCTCATCGCGCCGCCTCCGCCGCCGAAAGCGGCCGCTTGGGCGTGCCGAGCTCCTCGACCGGTTGCGGACCTATTCGGATCAGCCTCAGCATGTAATAGAGCCCGGCGCCGAAGATCACCGCATAGGCCAAGATGAAGACGGCGAGGGAGAAGGCGACCGTGGCGCCGGTCAGATTAGGCGAGATCGCATCAACCGTCCGTACAAGTCCGAAAACAACCCAGGGCTGCCGTCCGACCTCGGTTACCGTCCAGCCGGCAAGGATCGCGATGAAGCCGATCGGCGTGGCCGCAATTGTCAGCCGCAGAAACCAGTCGCTGTCATAGAGACGGCGACGCCAGCGCAGGGCGAGGCTTGTAAGCGCGATCGCCAGCATCGCCATTCCGATCAGGACCATCAACCGGAATGCGAAGAACACGATCGGCACGTTCGGGCGCTCCTCGGGCGGCCACGATTTCAGGCCGCGAACCTCTCCCTCCCAATCATGTGTCAGGATGAGGCTGCCGAGCTTGGGAACGCCAAGCTCGAAGTGATTTTCTTCCACCGTCGGATCGGGCAACGCGAACAGAATGGCGGGCGCGCCGCGCGCCGTTTCCCAGTGGCCCTCCATGGCCGCAACCTTGACCGGCTGGTGCTCGAGCGTATTGATGCCGTGCAGGTCGCCTATCAGAATCTGCAGCGGCGCCAACAGGCTGGCCAATCCCAGCGCCATCGATAGGCTCAGACGCGACTGCGCGAGATATCGGCCTTTCAACAGATGCCAGGCGCTGGCTCCGGCGACCACGAAGGCGGTCGTGAGATAGCAGGCCACGACCATGTGGGCGAAGCGGTAGGGGAAGGAGGGGTTGAACACGATCGCCCACCAATCGAGGGGAGCAAATCGTCCGTCGTCGCCCATGGTGTAACCGGCCGGTGTTTGCATCCAGCTGTTCGCCGCCAATATCCAGAAGGCCGATGCAAGCGTGCCCAGCGCCACAAGAACGGCCGAAAGCACATGCATCCTTGGAGGAACGCGTCGTCTTCCAAACAATAGGATTCCCAGAAAGGTGGCCTCCAGGAAGAAAGCGGTGACGACCTCGTAGCTGATGAGAGGTCCCAGCACATTGGCGCCGACGATCGAAAACTCGCTCCAGTTCGTTCCGAACTGGTAGGACATGACGATCCCGGAGACCACGCCCATTGCGAAAGAGACGGCGAATATCCGTGTCCAAAATTCGGATATGCTGAGATAAAGCGGCCGTCCCGTAGCAAGCCATAGCACCTCGAGCACGGCGATCCACGAGGCCAGCCCTATTGTGAAGGCTGGAAACAGGATATGGAATGAAATGGTGAACGCGAACTGAAGGCGTGACAGCAGAACCGGATCCAATTCCATGTCCAGCTCGTCCCCCGAAGATGATATGCCGAGCCTGCCTGCGACCGCGACGCGGGAGCCGGACCCAGGAACGGCGCGTTTCTCGCATAGTCAACGTGAGGGTCACGTGATGGATGCGCCGCGGCGGATCCTCGCCATCGTGGCGAAGCTTTTCATTCTATCGGTCGTGGTGGGCTGGGTGATCTCTGTTCTCGACTTGTCACTGGAGGGATTCTTCGGGCATCTGGCCGAGGCTTTCGGCGCGGTGGTGGATTGGGTGCGCTGGATCATCGGCTGGACATTGCCATATGCGGCCGTGGGCGCATTGGTCGTGATCCCCCTCTGGCTGGTTTCCGTATTGTTGCGTCTGACGCGTGGCCGCCGCGGCCGCCCGGAGGAACCGCCTCCACCCTAGAGTGCGTAAGCCTTTCGTCGAAAGAATCGCGAAAAACTGTGAGAACGACATCGACGTTCTGTCGTTCCTCTTCCGCTTCGCAACAGATCGGGCGTTGGCCAAAATGTGGATCATCTGGACGATCATCATCGGGCTTCTTGCCGGAATCGTCGCCAAGCTGCTGATGCCTGGCCGCGACCCCGGCGGCTTCATTATCACTACTCTTCTCGGCATCGCCGGCGCTTTCGTTGCGACCGCCCTTGGACAGGCCGTCGGCTGGTATGGCGAGAACGAAGGCGCTCAATTCGTGGGCGCGATCGTGGGCGCGATCATCATCCTGGCGATCTATCGCCTGATCCGCCGGCGCACCTGATCGATATCCTCGGTGACGCCGCAAAATTGGCCGATGATCAGGGCTGGTCGTCCAGAAAACGCCTGAGGATTGTCTTCTCGACCTTTCCCATTGCGTTGCGCGGCAGTTCGGGCAGGAACCGCACACGCTTGGGCGCCTTGAAATTGGCCAGGTGATCCTTGACGTGGCGGATCACCATCTCCTCGTTCAGTTGCCCCGTTTCCGGGCCATCTGGAACGACAGCGGCCACTACAACCTCTCCGAAATCCGGGTGGGGGATGCCGACCACAGCCGATTCCGCCACTCCCTCAAGCTTGTCGATGCACTCCTCGACCTCCTTGGGATAGACATTCAGGCCGCCGGCGATTATGAGATCCTTCGCGCGACCGACGATGAAGTAGTAGCCGCGATCATCCCGGCGGGCGAGATCGCCGGTGCGAAACCAGCCATCCGCCGTGAAGGCCTCGGCCGTCTTATCGGGATTGCGCCAGTAGCCTCGGCAGACATTCGGCCCCTTCACCTGGATCTCACCGATCACTCCGGAGCCCAATGGGCGATCCTCGGGATCGGCGATGCGCATGGAAACACCAGGCAATGGCAGACCGACCGATCCGGCCACGCGTTCGCCGCGCACCGGGTTCGAACTGTTCAGCAGGGTCTCGGTCATGCCGTAGCGGTCGACCAATAGATGGCCGCTGGCTTGCTGGAATCCTCGGAAAGTATCAGGGAGGAGGGGCGCCGATCCCGATATGAACAAGCGGACCGATCGGCATAATGAGGACCCGAAGCCCGGCTCGGCCAGCAGGCGGGTGTAATAAGTCGGTACCCCCATGAAAACGGTCGTCTCGGGCAGAAAGCGCAGCACGCTCGCTGCCTCGAAGCGAGGCAGGAACCGCATGCTTGCACCGGAGAAAAGTGCGCAGGATACCCCGACGAAGAGCCCGTGCACATGGAAGAGCGGCAGTGCATGGAGCAATCGATCCGAAGAAGAGAACTCCCAGGCTTGGACCAGTGCCGCCGCGTTGCTGGCAAGGTTGCCATGGGTCAGCATCGCGCCCTTCGGCTTGCCGGTAGTGCCCGAGGAATAGATCAACGCCGCAAGGTCATCGGCCCGGCGCAGGCAGATCTGCTCGACCGGCCGAGCCGCTGCAGCCGCCTCAAGCAGCGTGCCGCCACCACCCTGGCCGAGTGTAAGTATCTTGGGCACTCCCGCTGCGCGGGCGAGCGTGCCGACCGATTCCGCAGATTCCGGGCCAAAGATCGCCAGGGATGGCTCAGCATCGGCAAGCAGATAGGACAGTTCCATTTCCCGGTAGGCGGTGTTTATCGGGTGAAAGACGAAACCGCCCGCCAGACAGGCGAGGTAAAAGATCAGCAGATCCGGGGACTTGTCGACTTGGGCGGAGACACGATCTCCCGGCTTCAGTCCCGCCGCGGTCAGGGCGCCGACCATGCGGGCGACGGCCGCCTCGGCTTCGCCGAAAGAGATGGTCCGGCCGCGCTCGTCCGTCAGCATCGGCCGCTGCCGGTTTGACGGAAACCGGTCGCGGAACAGTGCGTAAAGGTTGTGCGTCATCGGTGACGAGGACCTTAGCCCCTGGATAGGGTCCGGTGCCACCGCCGCGCTCTTCGGGTGCGAAAGGATTGCAGCGGCAACGATGGCCGGCCCGTCGTGTTCTGGGTTCGGTCGGGAGGTGCCCGGGTCGGGATTGGGGCGGCGCCGTTCGCGAAGCAGTGCGGATCTGCGGAGGTCGGCTGCACGGTCGTAAGCCCGATCGGGGCCCTCCCCACATCGGAACGGCATTCGTAAGCAGGAATTTGAGAGCGGCGCGAATGATCGGCGCCGCGCTATGGAAGCCGGGGAGCGGCAGGTTGCGGGTTCTCCTCACTGGTCATCTAGGCTATCTCGGCACACGCTTGGCGCCTATGTTGCGGGCGGCCGGGATCGAAGTGGTTGGTCTCGACAATGGTCTATTCCGCGACTGTGCGATTGGACCGTTGGAGGCCATCCCGGCGATCGAGATGGATATCCGCGACGTCGACGCCGACGACCTGTCAAGCTTCGATGCAGTGGTGCACCTTGCCGGCGTCTCCAGCGAATCCCTTGGCCATATTCATCCGGCGATCACCTTCGAGGTAAATTTCGAGGCGACGGTGCGGCTGGCCGAGCTTGCCAAGCAGACGGGAACGGCCCGCTTCCTGTTTGCCTCGAGCACCGACATTTATGGGCCGGGATCCTCCGGCCGTGGCGAGGGGGCGGGCACCGCCGCAGAGAGCCCCTACGCGGTGTCGAAGGCTCTGGCGGAGGAGGAGTTGGCCCGGCTCGCAGGGGACTCGTTCAGCCCCGTCTTTCTGCGGTCCGCGCAGCCCTATGGCGTTTCGGCGATGTTTCGCTTCGAGCCCGTGTTGAACAATCTGGTGGCACAGGCCGCGATCGACCACCGCATCTTGATCGACGGCGGCAGCGCCAGGCGCTTGGACCTCATTCATGTCGAAGACGTTGCTCGGGCTTATCTGGCCGTTTTGGAAGCGCCCCGGAAGGCGATCCATCGGCAAGCCTTCAATATTGGCGTGACCGGAGAATGCTATACGGTGGAAGAGCTTGCTGGTTTTGTCCGCGAGACGGTGCCGGGCGCAGCTATCGAGGCTTGCGCAGAGGGCAACCGACGGGGCGGAGATGGATTGGCCAGGTTCGATAAGATCCGTCGGATGCTCCCCGACTATCGGCCGCGCTGGACGGCCCGGCGCGGAGCGGTGGAGATCTTCGAAGCGGTGGATCGCCTTGCTTTGCGGCGTGCGGATATCGATGGCGCGCGGTTCAACCGGGTCAATCACCTGAAGATGCTGGCTCGCCTGGGGCGACTCGATGAGGAGCTGCGGCTCACAACGCCAGGCAGGATGAGCGCTGTGTCCCAGGCTGGTTGACCGGAAGAAGCAGCCCCGAAGGGCTATGAGGCGCTGCAACGACGGTCAGGGTCGGCGTGTATTAGCAATGGACCGGGGCGACCGCCGGCGCCCGGGTAGATCGGTGCGCCGGTCGAACATGAGCGCCGGCGCGCTTGCGAGGGGAGCGAGGCAGATGAGGACGCAGTTGATCTTGAGTGCCGCGCTGAGCGGCCTGCTCTTGCTGGCCGGATGTGGGGGAGGCAGCGAGCCTCCGCCGGCAAACGCGGTAGCCGTCCCCTTATCAGCCACCGGTGAGCCGCTTGGATATACGCTCGGAACCGGTGATCGCGTCCGCGTGACAGTATTTGGCGAGCTGGACCTTTCGGGTGAGTTCGAGATCGACTCCACCGGGAAGATCTCGATGCCGCTGGTCGGCGACGTCAAGATTGGCGGCCTGCCGCCGCGTGAAGCCGAGAAGAGCATCGCGCAATCGTTGGCACAGGGGTATCTGGCCAATCCGCGTGTAAATGTCGAGGTGCTAAACTACCGGCCCTTCTACATTATTGGCGAGGTGAACACGCCCGGCAGCTATCCCTATGTCAACGGGATGAGCGTCCTGACCGCGGTGGCCCTCGCAGGCGGATATACTTATCGGGCTCGCGAGGACAGGGTGGTCATCACCCGGGCAACCGACCCCGAGCGGCGGGAAGTACGCGCTGCGCCAGAGACCCTGGTCTTGCCTGGCGATATCATCAAGGTGCCGGAGAGGTTCTTTTAGCGCGCTCCTAGCCATCGCGCCGGTTCGCGTAGACCTCGAACAGTGCAAAGGCGGCAGCGCCTAGAACCAGCGGGACCAGGTAGTAGATCGCTCGGAAGGCGAGCAGACCCGCGATGGTCTCGGCGCCCGGTAGGAGCGCCAGCGTCACCGCTTCGACGACACCGATCCCTCCCGGCGCATGTGCCAGCATGCCTGCGACTGCCGCCGTGACATAGACGACAAGCACGGTCGAAAAGGGTAAGGCCGTACCCCCGCCTAAAGCCTGGTGCAGCACGGCCGCGACCAGCGCCACGTCGAGACAGCCCAGCAGGATCTGCCCGGCCGTCAGGGAGGGGGTGGGCGGGAACAGATGCGTCCGCCAGATGCGAATCGGACGCCCCAAGGTCACCACCGCCAGATAGAGCACAGGCAGCGTGAACGCCACCGCACCCGCGACGGCTGAGACGCTCGGGGGAAGAGAGATCAATGCCGTGAGCCAGTCGGCTGAGGTCGCCAGCGCGACACCGCCAACGATAGAGTATCCGAGAAGGACCGCGAGCCCGCAATAGAGAATGACCCGCGCGATCTCGGCTATTCTCAGACCCCAGCGCCGGTACAAGCGAAATCGAACCGCGCCGCTGCTGAGCGCGGCAAATCCCAGCGAATGCCCGATCGACAGGGCGATGAAGCAGGCCAACGCCACCTGCCGATAGGGAAGAGGGCGGCCCGCGTATCGCACCGCCAGAAATTCCACCGCCGTCAAGACTGTGTAGCTCAACACCGCAAACAGGGATGCGCCCAGCAGCCGATGGGCATCCATCCCTTCAATGGCCGCTTTGATGTCGGCAAGATCGTACCGACCCAGCGTTCTGGCCAGGAGGAAGCCGGCAACGGCCAACACGGCGATCGTCAGGACTGCGCCGAACCAGGATCGGGTCATACAGACTGATCGAACATATTTCGTTTCGGGGTCGTTGCGCGTTCCTACCACTTGTTGCCTGCATCTGCCTTGTGCGAAAATTACGACAGTTCAGGGGACAACCGGGTCGGCTTTGTTCGAGCCGCCGGCTTGGGCATATGAGGGGGTTAGCGCCAAGTGAGCGATGTCAGCGACCGGCCGCGCGCCGGGTTGATCGAGATCGGCGATGGCGATGAGCAGATGTTGCGGCGACTGCGCGACCGGGATGCACGGCTTGCCGCCTTTTCAGTCGTCTACGGCACCGCCTGCGCGCAGCTCCTGCGTGCCCATGGTTTGAGCGAAGAGGCTTCGCACCTCACCAGGGTCATCGAAAGCCTGCGCGAGATCTTCGCCGTCGGCGTGGGCGATGAGCGCCTTGCCCAGGCCCTTGACTTGGTTTCCAACGAAATCTGGGCACTGGGCACCGGCTCGGCCACCTCGCGGGCGCGGCACTGAGCCTGCCGAAATTGCCGAGAGAGCGCCAAGCAAGCGCTTGCACATTCCTCCAATTCCGGAATTAGGATA
>DASPGI010000085.1:0-12034 GCA_035620695.1 Alphaproteobacteria bacterium | reverse complement strand
CTTTCCGAACCTGCCAAACGCCGACACCTGCATACCCGCACCATAATCGCGGAAGGCTATGCCCGCGATGACGGTCTTTGGGACATAGAAGGCAGGCTCACCGACACAAAGACCTATGGCTTCGCGAATCGTGACCGTGGCCGAATCGAGGCAGGAGACCCCTTGCACGATATGCGCGTGCGCCTGACGGTCGATCTTGATCTACGCATCCATCGTATCGAGGCGACCACGGAAGCAAGCCCCTACCGCATCTGCCCAGATATCGCGCCCAACTATCGCAAGCTCGAGGGCGTCGTGATCGGGCCGGGCTGGCGCACCCGAATTCGAGACGTGGCGGGCGGTCGAGAGGGGTGCACGCATATCAGTGAGCTCCTGGGCGCCATGGCTACGGCCGCCTATCAGACGCTGTATGCCGAGCGAGCGCGGCGTGGCGCGCCGCCGCTTGCCGGCGAGGGCAAGCGGCCGAGCTGGGTCGATTCCTGTTATGCGCTTCGCGCCGAAGGCGAAGTCGTCCGCCGCGAATGGCCCCACTATGCCAAGGACCAGGCCCGCGAGCCGAATGACTGAAGGCTCAAGCCAGGTCGCTCTTGAGCGCGCGATCCACCAGGGTCTTTCCGGAAGACAGGCCGCCATGGCGGACCGCGTCCCTGTAGTAACAAAGCAGGAAAACGCGGACCGCGGCGGTCAGGGTCGATTCACGCCGGCGCGAATCGATCATGGTGCACAGTTCGTGAATGGTAAGTCCGCCGTCGCCCGCGACCTCTTCCAACGCCTGCCACATCGCCGGTTCCAAACGTAGGCTGGTGCGGCGACGGCCTACCCAGATATTGCGATTCAGCAATGTGCTGCCGCGCCGGTCCGCATCGGCGGTCGCCGGAAGCGTCGTCGTCAGGTTATGTGGGGGAGGCAGGGCTATCGGCATAGGCTCTCGCTTCTCCGGGGGCAGAACGCGCTCCCCTTGCGCTATGCCAGCTAGTCTAGGAAGACGGCACCGGAAGGCAATTGAAAAATTGAAAATCAAGTTATATTTACTTCCAGCAGTTGCAAAGCGGGAACGATCAGGGACGATCTTCCTCCGGGCTCAGCGCGGCAAGAGAGAGTGCATGCACTGGGCCGGCCAACTCCTCGGCAAGGATGGCGTAGACCCGTCGTTGGCGCTCCACGCGGCCCAGCCCGATGAAGGCGGCGGAGACGATCTCCACGTTGAAGTGCGTCTCCCCTTCCGGGCGCGCGCCCGCATGACCCGCATGGCGCGCCGAATCGTCTACGACCGTGAGCCGGGTCGGCGCAAAGGCGGCCTCAAGTTTCCTGCGGATCCGGTCAGCGACGCGCATGAAATCCCCCTCTCCATGAGCCGGGAACAGGCCTCAGGGGGAGCCGGCAAGACAGGATGGCGGAGTGCCGCTCCCTAATCGGCGCAAATGTCAACAAGTTGGCCACAATACTCTTCTATAACGAGGCTCTCGCCAAAGGGCCGGACCTCGGCGGCGAACGTATAAGTGCATCACACAATAAAGCGGCCGCAGTGGCTTGCTTCGGGAGGGGCCCACGCCCATACTTAAACAATGCGACGAGTAAGTCACACAGAACTGGAGGAGCCTCGGGTCGGCGTCGTGAGTTCGCGGCTTTGCGAGCATTCCGGCTGTACCGCAGAAGGTCTTTATCGTGCGCCCAAATCACGGGATCGGCTGAGCGACTATTATGTCTTTTGCTTGGATCACGTCCGCGACTACAACCGCACTTGGGACTATTACCGAGGAATGAGCCAGGACGAGATCGAAGCGCATATCCGTTTCGATACGGTCTGGCAGCGGCCGACCTGGCCGTTGGGCAATTTTAGCGCATATCGGTCCCGCGACCCGCTCGATGCGATCCGAGACGGTTTCGGCTTGTTTTCCGAGCGCCAGCGGCCTGAGCAGGAAACCGAGGCGCATTGGAAGCCGCGCACGGTCGAGGAGAAAGCGCTCTCCGTGCTTGGGCTGAAACCTCCGACCGTCTTCGCCCAGATCAAGGCGCGCTATAAGGAGCTGGTCAAGCGCCTGCACCCGGACGCCAATGGTGGGGACAAGGGTGCGGAAGAGCAGCTCAAGGTGATCAATCAGGCCTACTCGACTTTGAAGCAGGCCGCCCAGAGCTCCGGCCGCTAACGCCGGAGCCTGTTTCACTGGAACATTCCGGACACTGGATTCATGGCATCTGACACCGCGACCACCACCAAGCTGCCCGAGACTCCCGATATCAGCATTTCGGTGCGCCAATCCTTCGGCATCGATTCGGAGATGCAGGTGCCGGCCTTCTCCAAGGCCCGCGAGCATGTACCCGATCTGGATGAGGCCTACCGCTTCGATCACGACACCACGCTCGCAATCCTGGCGGGCTTCGCCTACAACCGGCGCGTCATAATCCAGGGTTATCACGGCACCGGCAAATCCACTCATATCGAGCAGGTCGCCGCGCGTCTCAACTGGCCCTGCATCCGCATCAATCTGGACAGCCATATCAGCCGCATCGATCTGATCGGTAAGGATGCGATCGTGCTGCGCGACGGCAAGCAGGTGACGGAGTATCGCGAGGGGCTACTGCCCTGGGCGTTGCAGCACCCGACGGCTCTTGTGTTCGACGAGTACGACGCCGGTCGGCCCGATGTGATGTTCGTGATCCAGCGCGTCCTGGAGGTCGAGGGGAAACTCACTCTGCTCGACCAGAACCGAATCATCCGTCCTCACCCGTCGTTCCGTCTGTTCGCTACGGCCAACACGGTGGGCCTGGGCGATACCACCGGTCTCTATCACGGCACGCAGCAGATCAACCAGGGCCAGATGGACCGCTGGAACATCGTGGCGACGCTGAATTATCTCCCGCACGACGAGGAGATGCGGATCGTACTGGCTAAAGCGCCCGAATGGGACACTGAGGAGGGCCGGCGCGCGATCTCCGCCATGGTCGCACTGGCCGATCTGACTCGCTCGGGGTTCATAAACGGCGACATATCCACGGTCATGTCGCCGCGCACGGTGATGACCTGGGCGCAGAATGCGCGCATCTTCAACGATATCGGCTTCGGCTTCCGCGTGACCTTCCTCAACAAATGCGACGAGGTCGAACGACCGATCGTCGCCGAATACTATCAGCGCTGCTTTGGGACCGAGCTGAAGGAGACCGGGGTCCGCGCTCAGCTCGTCTGAGGAGGTCGCACGGCAAACCATGGCCGAAGCCGAGACCCCGATCGAGCGCTTCAAACGCGCGACCGCGGCGGCGATGCGCGCCATCGCCGAGCGCGACGATCTGACCGCAAGCTTTGCCGCCGGCCAATATGGCCTCAACGGCACCGATGCGAAGCTTCCCCTCCCGGGTCGCGACCTTCCGTTGAGCGAAGTGGCCGTGACGCGCGGTTCGGCCGATTCGCTGGCGCTGCGGCTGCGCTATCACGACGACCGGGTGCATCGTCGCGAAACTCCGGCGGGCGATGCCGCCCGCGACATATTCGAGGCGGTCGAGCAGGCGCGGGTGGAGGCGCTCGGGACGCGACGGATGACGGGGTGCGCGGCCAATCTTGCGGCCGTGCTCGACGAGCGCGCCCGCGAACGCGGCTATGCGCGGATCCGCGCCCGAGAGGACGCTCCGCTGGCCGAGGTGCTGAGCCTGCTCGCGCGCGAGGCGATGACTGGCCAGCCACCGCCTCCGCAGGCGCGCGGCATGGTCGATCTTTGGCGGCCGTTCCTGGACGAGCGGGTGCGTTCGGACCTGGCTCAACTGGCCAAGGTGATGGCTGATCAGAGGGCCTACGCCAAGGTCGTGCGCAAGCTGCTGACCGATCTCGAGGTGGATCTCGGCGCGGAGTCGGCCGAAGCCTCGGAGGAGAACGGTGACGCGGAGGGCGACCGCACCAAGGACGACATGGATGAGACCCGCGGGGAGGGCGAGAAGCAGTCGGGCGATGCCGAGGCCACCATGCAGGGTCAGCCGGGCGATCCGGGTGAGGATGGGGCGGAATCGGATGCTCTCGCCGAGGCCGACGCCGACACCATCGCTGGCGCAGGCGAGGAGGATTCGCCGCGCCCCGGCAGGCCGCGCCGCCCGGAATTCGACAGGCGCAACGACCGCGGCGAGCCGCCTTATCATGCGTTCACGCGACAGTTCGACGAGGTGATCGCGGCGGAGGGCTTATGCGATCCCGACGAGTTGGCGCGCCTGCGCCAGCTCTTGGACCAGCAGCTCCTCCATCTGCAAGGGGTGATCGCCAAGCTCGCCAACCGCCTGCAGCGGCGTCTTCTGGCGAAGCAAAGCCGTGCTTGGGAGTTCGATCTGGAAGAGGGGCTGCTCGACAGCGCGCGGCTGTCGAGGGTGGTGGTCAACCCGATGTATCCTCTCTCCTACAAGGTGGAGAAGGACACCGAGTTCCGCGACACCGTGGTCACGCTGCTCATCGACAATTCAGGCTCGATGCGCGGTCGTCCGATCACCGTGGCCGCGATGAGCGCCGACATTCTCGCGCGCACGCTCGAGCGCTGCGGCGTCAAGGTCGAGGTCCTGGGATTCACCACGCGCATGTGGAAGGGCGGGCAGAGCCGTGAAAAATGGATCGCGGCCGGCAAGCCGGGAAATCCGGGCCGCCTGAACGATCTGCGGCATATCGTCTACAAGGCTGCCGACGCGCCCTGGCGGCGCAGTCGCAAGAATCTCGGGCTGATGCTGCGGGAAGGCATTCTCAAAGAGAATATCGACGGCGAGGCGCTGCTCTGGGCCCATGAACGGCTGATCGCACGCTCCGAACAGCGGCGCATCCTGATGGTCATCTCCGACGGCGCGCCGGTCGACGATTCGACACTTTCGGTCAATCCAGGGAACTATCTTGAAAGGCATCTCCGCGAAGTGATCGACTGGATAGAGACCCGCTCTCCGGTCGAGCTCGTGGCCATCGGCATCGGTCATGACGTGACGCGCTATTACCGCCGCGCCGTCACCATCGTCGACGCCGAGCAGCTCGGGGGCGCTGTGATGGATCAGCTTGCGTCCTTGTTCGACGAAGAGGTCGAAGAGCAGCGCCCCGCGGGGCTAGGGCGGGTCCGCCGCCGCGCCTAAATCTTCAACCGTTTGGCACCCCCAAAAGGTTGAAGTAACTCACCCTGATTATATGTTAGGTTGAAAGTCCTCTGGCAAACGGAGTGTGGCCGATTGACCGTGCGCGTGTATTTCGCGACGAACCGGTGCCCTGACGATCCGGCCAATCCGACGGAATTCCTGGATCATGCCTGTGGAGAGGATCCGCAGAATCTGCGCTTCGGCGTCGCCGAGGTCGACCTGAAGAGACGTTCCGTCGACTTCACTGTGGCGCCTGAGAGCAATGTGGGCGACCCGGATCGGCAGGTTCTCGGCAGCCTCGCAGTGTTCGATCGGCTTCGCCAGGATATGATCGACGATCCGGCCGACTGCCTGTTCTTCATTCACGGCTTCGCCAACACCTTCGAGCTCGCGCTCATCCGCGCCGCGACTATTGGCCGCTTCTATTTCGGGAAGGGTTCGGGTCCGCTCTCCAAGAAGCTGCACCTATTCGCCTTCTGCTGGCCATCGGATGGCGTCGCCTTCTCTCTGATGAATGCATATCGAAGCGACCGTATCGACGCGATGTTGTCTGGACCGGCGATCGGACGCACGATCCTCAAGGCATTGGACTTTGTCGCGGGCCTGCCGCCGGACGAGCGTTGTCACCGGCGCATCCATTTGCTTGCGCACAGCATGGGAAACTGGGCGCTCCGTCACGCCCTTCAGCATATTCAGGAGCAAAGCCCGCGCGGGCCCAGGATCGTGTTCGACCAGGCGATCCTGGCCGCGGCGGACGAGGATGCCGACGCGCTGGAATCGACCATGAAGCTGGGCTACCTCGCCCAGTTGTCGCGGCGCATCACCGTCTACATCAATTTTCAGGACGTGGTCCTGCATGTGAGCGACTGGACCAAGGGCAACCCGGATCGTCTCGGCAAATCAGGGCCGCGCCATCCGAACCGGATTCCGAACAATGCAACGGTGGTCAATTGCTCGAAGGTGATCACGCAGAAGAACGTCACCGATCCCGAGGATGTCGAGCTTGGTGATGCCAACGAGACGACCCACCAATATTACAGGAACGACGAGACGGTCCGCCGCGACATCGTGCGGGTGCTGAAGGGGATCTCGGACGATCTCATCGAGAACCGGCGCTGGGTCCCGGAAAAGCGCTACTACACGTTGGAGGAGATCGCGAGAGAGCCGAGCAGTCGACCGCGACGCGGCTCCGGCCGGCGGCGCGGTGTCCATCGAAATGCCTAAGGCAGGTTCCCCCGCAACAACAATCCCACTGCTTTGCCGGACCTAGAGCAGGCCGCGTTCGGGTGGAATCGCCTCCAGTCTCGTAGCCCGCCTCGCAACATCACAGGTCACCCCCACCCGTCGCGTTCCGCGCCGACCTCCCCCCTCGAGGGCGAGGTGAATTCTTATGCCGCGGTAACGACTTGCCTCCCCCCTCGAGGGGGAGGCCGCGAGCGCGACGCGAGCGGGAGGGGGGCGTAAGGAGAGCACGGTTCCGATCACACTTGAACGGAACATGCTCTATCGGCGAGCCGTTCTGGGTGTGACGAAGCCAGCCGTTCCAGGAGCGACCGGTTGGAATCTCGCGCCTCGGCCGCTCAGATCTTCCCGTGGCAGTGTTTGTATTTCTTGCCCGAGCCGCAGGGGCAGGGGGCGTTGCGCTGCACCTTGGCCTTCGGCGCCATGAACGCGCCGGCATGCGGGGCGGGTCGGGCGGCGCGCCGTGGGCCCATCTCCGAGGGGCGTTCCGGCAAAACCTCTCCGCCGGCGCCGACCAATGCCGGATCTTCGCGGCTCTCAACCATCCGCTGCGGCGCGCGCTGCGGCATGGCGGGCGGCGCCTCGGCGAGGCGGATTTCCAGATGCGCCATCATCGCGGTCACCTGCTCGCGCAGATGACCCAGCATCTGCTCGAACAAGTCGAAGGCCTCGCGTTTGTATTCGTTCAGTGGATCGCGCTGCGCGTAGGCCCTGAGCCCGATGCCGTGGCGCAGATGGTCGAGTTGCAACAGATGGTCCTTCCAGGCCTGGTCGAGCAGCTGCAGGAGGATCGAGCGCTCGGCCACGCGCATCACCTGCGGCCCATAATTGGCCGCCTTTTCCGCCATCTTGCGGTCCACCGCCTGTTGGATGCGTTCCTCGATTTCCTTATCGGCAATTCCTTCTTCCTTCGCCCAGTCCGCGATCGGCAGGTCGAGCCCGAACAGGCGCAGCGTCTCCTCGTGTAGCCCCTTCGTGTCCCACTGCTCAGTATAGGCGTTTTCGGGGATGCAGCGGCGCACCGCGCCCTCGATCACCTCCTGGCGCATTTCGGTCAGGGTCTCGCTGACATCGGAGACACGCATCAGGTCCTTGCGCTGCTCGTAAATGACCTTGCGCTGGTCGTTCATGACATCGTCGTAGCGCAAGAGGTTCTTACGGATCTCGAAGTTACGGGCCTCGACCTTCTGTTGGGCCTTTTCCAGCGCCTTGTTGATCCAGGTATGGACGATCGCCTCGCCTTCCTTGAGGCCAAGGCGTTGCAAAATGCCGTCCATCCGGTCCGACCCGAAGATACGCATGAGGTCGTCTTCGAGCGAGAGGAAGAATTTCGAGGCGCCGGGATCGCCCTGGCGGCCCGAGCGGCCGCGCAACTGGTTGTCGATGCGCCGGCTCTCGTGCCGCTCGGTGCCGATGACGAAAAGCCCGCCGCCGTTCAGCACGATCTCCTTCGCGGCCGCGACCTCGGCCCGGATGGTCTCGGCGCGCTTGTCCCTCTCGGCTTCGTCGGCGATGTCGGAGAGCTCCTGCTTCAGGCGCATCTCGACATTGCCGCCGAGCTGGATATCGGTGCCACGCCCCGCCATGTTGGTGGCGATGGTGACGGCGCCCGGCCGCCCGGCTTGAGCGATGATGAAGGCTTCCTGCTCGTGGTAGCGCGCGTTCAGCACCTGGTGCGGAATCTTGCGCTGCTTCAGCATGGTCGAGAGCAGCTCCGACTTCTCGATCGAGACGGTGCCGACCAGGAGCGGCTGCTGGCGCCCGCGCGCCTCCTCGATCAACTGGATGATCGCCTCGTACTTTTCGCGCTGGGTGCGGTAGACCTCGTCATCCTGATCGGCGCGGATCATCGGCAGGTTTGTGGGTACCTCGATGACGTCCAGCCGGTAGATGTCGGCGAACTCCGGCGCTTCGGTCATCGCCGTGCCGGTCATGCCGGCCAGTTTGGGATAGAGGCGGAAATAGTTCTGGAAGGTGATCGAGGCGAGGGTCTGGTTCTCCATCTGGATCTTGACGCTTTCCTTAGCCTCCAGCGCCTGGTGGAGGCCCTCGGAATAGCGCCGGCCTTCCATCGGTCGACCGGTGAACTCGTCGATGATGACGATCTTGTCATCCTTGACGATATATTCGGTGTCGCGGCTGAACAGCTTATGCGCGCGCAGCCCTTGATTGACATGATGGACCAGAGCGACGTTCTGAACGTCGTAGAGCGAGCCGGCCTTGAGCAGGCCCGCTTCGCGCAAGAGCTCCTCGATGCGGTGCGAGCCCTGCTCGGTCAGAGTTACCGCGCGCAGCTTCTCGTCCTTCTCGAAATCACCTTCGCCCAGCCGCGGGATGAGCTTGTCGACTCTGATGTACAGTTCGGAGGAGTCCTCCGCCGGACCTGAGATGATCAGCGGGGTTCGTGCTTCGTCGATCAGGATTGAATCGACTTCGTCGACGATCGCGTAGTTGAACTCTCGGTGGACCATATCGTCCAGCCGGAACTTCATATTATCGCGCAGATAGTCGAAACCGAGCTCGTTGTTGGTCCCGTAGGTCACGTCGGCCGCGTAGGCGGCACGGCGCTCGACGTCCGAGAGGCCGTGCACGATGCAGCCGACGGACATGCCGAGGAACCGATAGATCTGGCCCATCCATTCGGCGTCGCGCTTGGCCAAATAGTCGTTCACGGTGACGACATGGACGCCCTTGCCCGCAAGCGCGTTGAGATAAACCGGAAGGGTGGCGACCAGCGTCTTGCCTTCGCCGGTCTTCATCTCGGAGATCATGCCGCGATGAAGCACGATGCCGCCCAGAAGCTGCACGTCGAAATGCCGCTGACCCAGCGTGCGCTTGGCCGCCTCGCGCACGGTTGCGAAGGCGTCGACCAAGAGATCGTCCAGGCCCTCGCCCTCCGCCAGCCGCTTTTTAAGCCAATCCGTCCGCGCGCGCAGATTCTCCTCGCCCAGCTTCTCGAGCTCCGGCTCGAGCGCGTTGATCGCGGCGACGTCCTTGGAGAGCGACTTTAGAAAACGATCGTTGGCGGAACCGAAGACCCGCTTGGCGAGGTTGGCAAGCATCAAGACCTCGAGGATGGGCGGTCGGGCCGGCGGACAGGATACAGGCCCGAAAAGCCTCACATAGGCCCGAGGCAGAGGTCTGTCAATCGCGCAGCCGCAATTGCGCATATGCCGTCAACAATAACAGAGGCTTGTGCCCATCGGGTCCATGTGCATCATGCGGGTCAACTCTAGGCGCCGGGATCGCTCGATCAGTGAAATTCCGGCTATCCACCTGGTGCGAGGATCGTTGTTCATGAAGATACTTGTCTCTATTGCGTTCGCGCTGGCCTGGACCGCGCTGAGCGTGCCGGTTGGCGCCGAAGAACAGACCTCCGAGGTGGACCCGGTCCTTGCCGTGGTCAACGGAACGGAGGTTCGCCGATCAGAGGTGATCGAGTCGGCGCGGGCGCTGCCGCCAGAGTATCAGGCCCAGATCGAGCAGATTCTGCCGGCGCTGGTGGAGCGCTATGTCGACTTGAAGCTGCTTGGCGACCGCGCCGAGGCGAGCGGCCTCGAAAATGATCCCGAGGTCAAGAAGACGATGGCCGATCTGCAGCGCGACGTGGTGCGGGAGGTTTATCTCCGCCGCTATCTCAAGGAGCATGTGAGCGAGGCGGCGCTGGAGGCGCGCTACCAGGAGTTCCTCAAGGCCAATCCCCCGCAGCCCGAGATTCACGCGCGCCACATCCTGGTTCCCACCAAGGAAGAGGCGGACAAGGCGATCGAGCAGATCAATTCGGGCAAGGAGTTTGCCGAGGTGGCGGCAGAGCTGTCCAAAGGCGGCTCGGCGCAAAGAGGGGGCGATCTCGGCTACTTTGTCAAAGGCGACATGGTGCCGGAATTTTCCGAGGCCGCATTCGCGATCGAACCGGGGCAGATCAGCAAGGAACCGGTGCAGACGCAATTCGGCTGGCACATCATCAAGGTCGAGGATCGCCGCGACCGGCAACCGCCGAACTTCGAGGAGGTCAGGTCCACCTTGGAAGGCGAAGCGCAGCAGGAGCTGGTGACGGCGCTGCTCAAGGAGTTGCGGGAGGGGGCCGAGATCGAGATCAGGACGCCGCCGGCCGCGGAAGCTCCCGCTGAAGGGGAGGAGACTGCCCCACCTGCCGCCGGACCCGAAGGCGGAACGGCCGATCCTGCGACCCAGGCCGAGTGATTGCGGCAGGGGGAGGGGGGCGATGATGGCCAAGCAGCAGTCGGCAGGGCGCGGCCCGTCCACGTCGCCGCGCTCGCCCTTGGCGCCGGAACGAATTGCAGCACCACCGCCCTTGGCCGGCGTGCGGCTGGCGACGGCGGAATGCGGGATCCGCTATCGCGGGCGCACCGACGTGATGCTGATGGAGCTTGCGCCCGGAACGCGCATGGCCGGCGTTCTGACGCGGTCCCTCACAGCGGCGGCGCCGGTCGAATGGTGCCGTGCCGCGCTGAAAAGCGGCGCCGGCCGCGCCATCCTGGTCAATTCCGGGAACGCCAACGCCTTCACCGGCAGGAACGGCAAGGCGACGGTCAAGGCGATCGTTCGCGCCGTAGCCCAGCGACTGGGATGCCGCGAGCGCGAAATCTATGTCGCCTCGACCGGCGTCATTGGGGAGCCGCTGGACGCCGGCAAGATTATCGCCGCGCTGGACGGGATGAGCCGCAATTTGTCGCCGGGGGCCTGGGCTGAAGCAGCCGAGGCGATCATGACCACCGACACATTTCCCAAGCTCGCGACGCGAACAGCACCGATCGCCGGGGCGACGGTCACCATCAACGGCATCGCCAAGGGCTCGGGCATGATCCAGCCCGACATGGCGACGCTGCTGGCCTTCATCGCTACGGACGCAAAGATTCCCCGGGATGCGTTGCAGGGGCTGCTCGCGCGCGCGGCCGATCGCTCCTTCAATGCCATCACCGTCGACGGCGACACCTCGACCAGCGACACCCTGCTCATGGCCGCGACCGGCCAGGCGCGCCATCGCCCGATCGCGAGCGCCCGCGACCCCGCCTTGCGCGATTTCCGCAAGGCGCTGGATGAGTTGATGCGCGACCTGGCGTTGCAGGTGGTGCGGGACGGCGAGGGCGCCACCAAGCTGGTCGAGATCACGGTGACCGGTGCTGCTTCCGCCGGCGCGGCGCGACGGATCGGCTTTTCGGTGGCCAATTCGCCCCTGGTCAAGACCGCGATCGCCGGTGGCGACGCCAATTGGGGCCGCATCGTCATGGCCGTGGGCAAGGCGGGGGAGCGGGCCGATCCCGACCGACTTAAGATCACCATCGGCGGCGTGCCGATCACCGTACGGGGGGCGGTGAGGGGAGACTATGACGAGGGACCGGTCGCCCGGCACATCGCCGGATCGGAGATCAGGATCGAGATCGATGTCGGCGTCGGGCGCGGGCGCGCCACCGTCTGGACCTGCGATCTGACGCACGGCTATATCGACATCAATGGCGCCTACCGAAGCTGATCGAGGGTTGCCCCTGGTCCTGGTGGCGGCGGTCGCGTTGATCGATCCCGATGGCCGCGTGTTGATCGCCCGCCGGCCGGAGGGCAGGGAAATGGCCGGGCTGTGGGAATTCCCTGGCGGCAAGCTCCGCCCCGGGGAAGGTCCCGAAACGGCCCTGGTGCGCGAGCTCAAGGAGGAACTCGGCGTCGACACCGCCGAAAGCTGCCTTGCCCCATT
>DASPGI010000084.1:0-8895 GCA_035620695.1 Alphaproteobacteria bacterium | reverse complement strand
GAGCTGGCGACGCTGACGACGGTCCTGATGGTCGGCATCTACCGGACGCACGAGGCGCTCGAGGCGGCGTGGAAGTACTTCATCCTGGGCAGCGTCGGGATCGCGCTTGCGCTGTTCGGCACGATCCTCGTCTATATGGCGGCGCGGCCGGTGGTTGGCGAAGGCCTCGACGCCATGGCCTGGACCGAGCTGGTCAAGCGCGCCGCGAACTTCGATGCCGCGCTGCTCAACGTCGCATTCGTGTTCCTGCTGCTCGGCTACGGAACCAAGGTCGGCCTTGCGCCGCTGCATGCCTGGCTGCCCGATGCGCATGCCGAGGGTCCGACGCCGATCTCGGCGGTGCTCTCGGGCCTCCTGCTCAATGTCGCGCTGTATGCGGTGCTGCGGTTCAAGATCCTGCTGGCGGCGAACGAGGCCGCGATCGCCCCGGGGCGACTGATGATCGTCATGGGCCTCAGCTCGCTCCTCTTCGCCGCGCTGATGCTCTACCGGCGACGCGATATCAAGCGCCTGTTCGCCTATTCCTCGATCGAGCATATGGGCATCATCACCTTCGCTTTTGGGATGGGTGGCCCACTCGCCAGTTTCGCCGGCCTTCTTCACATGGTGATGCACAGCCTCACCAAATCGGCAATCTTCTTTGCGGTCGGTCACATCGCCCAGGTCAAGGGTACCCAGAAGATCGCCGACATCCGTGGTCTGACCGAGACACATCCCTGGTTGGGCTGGGGCCTTGTCATCGGCGTGGTGGCGATCTCCGGCCTGCCGCCGCTCGGCATCTTCATGAGCGAGTTCCTGGTGGTGACATCGACCTTCGCACGCGAGCCTCTGCTCGCCATTCCGCTGGTGCTCGGCCTGCTCGTCGCGTTCGGGGCCTTACTGCTCCGCCTCAACGGGCTCGCATTCGGAGAGCCCCTTGGCAGCGCCGCGCCGGCTGAAGCCTCCTACGTTCCGATGTTTACCCACCTGGCGCTGGTGCTGGCGGCCGGGCTCTATTTGCCGCCGCCGGTGGTGGCCTGGTTCCAACATGTCGCGAGGATGCTCGGATGATGGACGCTTGGGTTTGAGGGAATCCGGACCATGCCGGCGCTCATCGATCTTGTAGAAGAAGGTCGCCGCATCGAGCGGCATCGTCCGTGGCCGCGTGCCGTGGTGGATCCGGCGATCTGGACATTCGCGGTAGGCCGGCTGGCGGAGGGGCATTGGACGTTGCTCGGCCTGTGGGGCGAAGCGAACACGGTCCACATGGCATTGCTTTCGCAATCCACCGGTGAGATCGCCGTCGCAAGCATCGAATGTTCCAAGGGCCGCTATCCGTCGGTCGGACAACGCCACCCGCCGGCCATTCGCCTCGAGCGTGCTGTGCAGGACCTTTTTGGGCTGGAACCGAAGGGGCTTACCGATGCGCGGCCGTGGCTCGATCATGGTCGCTGGGGTTTGCGTCAGCCGCTCGGCGAGCGGACGGAGCCTTCATCCGGAACCTCGTCGTACAGCTTTCTGCCAGTCGAAGGTGAAGGCCTCCATCAAATCCCCGTGGGGCCGGTTCACGCCGGCATTATCGAGCCTGGTCACTTCCGGTTCACGGCGAACGGCGAGACCGTCGTCCGTCTCGAAGAACGGTTGGGCTATGTCCACAAAGGGATCGAAGGTCTGATGGTCGGAGCCGAGCTCGGGCATGCCGCCAAACTTGCAGGACGCTGCTCGGGCGACAGCACGGTGGCCTATGCTCTGGCCTTCGCCCGAGCCGCGGAAGCCGCCCTGGGTCTCCAGCTTCCGCCCCGTGCCCACTTTCTGCGCGCGGTGATGGCGGAGTTGGAGCGCCTGGCCAATCATCTCGGCGACATCGGCGCAGTCTGCAACGATGCCGCATTCACAATCATGCATGCCCAGTGTGGAATCCTTCGCGAGAAGGTGCTGCGCGCCAGTTCCGTCTCTTTCGGGCACCGCCTCATGCGCGATCAAATCGTTCCTTGCGGCGTTGGACGTGATCTGGAGCACGAGGGCGTCGCCGCGTTGCGGGCCCTGGTCGTCGAGTTGCGGCGACGCTTTCCTGCGTTGGTCGAACTCTACGACAACACCACATCCCTCCAGGATCGCACCGTCGGCACCGGAATTCTACATCCGGCGCTCGCGCGCTGGTTCGGCGCGGGAGGCTTTGTCGGGCGAGCGTCCGGACGCGCCTTCGATGCCCGCAAGAAGCCTGGCTATCCGCCCTATGATCAACTCCAATTCGACACGCCGGTGCTCGAAGCCGGCGATGTCAACGCCCGCGTTTGGATCCGTATTCGAGAGGTCGAACAGAGTCTCGGGCTCGTCGAGCAAATCCTCAACAATCTGCCGGACGGTGCGGTGCGGACCGATACGAAGCTCGGCCCGGGCGAAGGAATGGCGCTTGTCGAAGGGTTCCGTGGCGACATATTGGTATGGCTCAGGCTGTCTGTTGACGGCCGGATCGAGCGCTGCCACTTGCGCGACCCTTCCTGGTTCCAGTGGCCGCTGCTGGAAGCCGCGATCGAAGGCAACATCGTCGCCGATTTCCCGCTCTGCAACAAATCGTTCAATTGTTCCTATTCCGGCCACGACCTGTGAAAGCGTAGGGCCATGCGGAAACTCTTGTTCGAAAGCCTGATCCGATTGCCGGTTACCGAACGCCCGCCATCCCCGGACGAGGCGGCGCTTGGCGAACTGGCCGTCGCCCTTCGCAACGCCGCGCACCGACAGCTCGGCCGTAGCCTCTCCATCCGTGAGGTGGATGCGGGGTCATGCAACGGGTGCGAGCTGGAGATCCATGCCCTCAACAATGCCTATTACGACATCGAACGGTTCGGGTTGCGCTTTGTCGCCTCGCCGCGCCATGCCGACGTTCTGCTCGTCACCGGCCCGGTGACGAAGAACATGCGCGAAGCGCTCGAACGAACTTACAACGCCACGCCCGCGCCAAAATGGGTGGTAGCGGCCGGAGATTGCGCCGACCATTGCGGGCTGTTCGCCGGCAGCTATGCCGTCGCCGGGCCGCTGTCCTCGATCATTCCGGTGGATTTGACGATCCGCGGCTGCCCGCCGACACCGCTGCAACTGCTCTCGGGTCTCATCGCCTTGATTGAGACGGCAGCGCATCGACCCCGCTAGGGATCAGTTCTCAGGCGGCGTGTCGGCTTCCTCAGGCACGGCCTCAGCCTCGGCAGGTTCCGACTCAGATTCGGATTCTGCGTCGAGTGTCGGCTCCGAGCTGCCGATCACCGACGCCGCGACAGGCCCTGGTGCCTTGAACGGAAGATCGAGATGCAGACGGCCACCTTGCCGTTCCAGTACCACGGTGCCCGCTGCAACCTCCACCAACTGCCAGCCGGCAACCTCCTCGCCCGGTTGGGCCTTGATGGCGGGAGTGCCTGTCCCGGAGCGAATGAGAGCGACGGTACGGCCGGCGCCCGAGGCTACGCCCAGCAGCGTAAGCCCATCCGAGGCGGTGGTCGCCGAAGTCGTCGCCTGGGCCGGACCTGCAGGCCGGCGCGAGGGCGAGAAGAGCGGACGCTCGAGGATCACGGAGTATGTCTCCTCGTCGCGCATGTCGAAAACCGGTGTCTCTGGAACAGGCGGCACCACCGCCTCCGCCGAAGCCAATGCGGCGTTGGCGGTGCTGTCGCCCACTATCGTCCGGTAGCTCAGAACAGGAAAGGCAAGGGCGGGAACAAGTATCAGAAGTACGGGTCTGATCACGGGGAGTATCCTCCCAAGTGCTAGCTCATTTGCAGGAAGTTTCCCCTTGATAGAATTAAGGTGGTGTTAACAGGACAGGCCTGGATTCATCAAAAAGAGCGTAATGCAATGGCTAAAGTCCGCATCGGCACCTCCGGCTGGCATTACCAGCATTGGCGCGGCCTTTTCTATCCGCCAGGAGAGGCGCCGAGCCTCATGCGCTATGCCGAGCGGTTCGACACCGTCGAGATCAACAGCAGCTTCTATCGCCTGCCCTCGCCCGAAACTTTCGAGGCCTGGCGTGACCAGACCCCGCCCGGCTTCCTGTTCTCGGTGAAGGCCAGCCGATTCATCACGCATATGAAGAAACTGCGCGGCTCGGCGGATAGTTTCGAAAGGTTTTTCGGAGCAACCTCCCATCTCGGAGAGAAGCTCGGCCCGATCCTTTTCCAGCTTCCGCCACGCTGGCATTGCGATGTCGAGCGGTTGCAGCAATTCCTGTCGATGCTTGCACCAAGGCGCCTGCGTTGCGCGTTCGAGTTCCGGGACGAGACTTGGTTTAATCCGCTGGTGCACGATCTCCTTACCAGATACAACGCCGCCTTCTGCATCTACGACATTGCGCATCGACGCTCTCCGTTGCCCGCCACGGCTGATTTCATCTATATCCGCCTGCATGGTCCCCAGGCGACGGCCTATGCCGGCAGCTACGGCGAGACTGCGCTGGTACAATGGGCGAAGCGAATCAATGCGTGGCGCAGCGAAGAGCGCGACGTTTTCTGTTATTTCGACAATGATCAGAAGGCCTATGCGGCCGACGACGCGTTGCGGCTGAAAGCGATCTTGGTTGGTGTGCAGGGCCGGAAGCCGGCCCGGGTGCGACGCACGGCGCGTTGACGGCGGAATCTCAACTCAAATAGCCGAAACGGGTTCAACGCAGTTCATCGCTCTCGCCACCGACTATGATGCCACCCTCGCCACGGAAGGCCGCGTCGATCCGCAGACGATGGTCGCGCTCAATCGGCTCAAGCGTTCCGGTCGCAAGCTGCTGATGGTGACCGGCCGCGAGCTGTCGGATCTGAAAAGAGTCTTCAGCAGGCTAGATTTGTTCGATCGGGTGATTGCGGAGAATGGGGCGCTCCTTTACCAACCCGATAGTGACGAGTCCGTGCCGTTTGGCGATCCACCTCCGCCCGAGTTCATTGAGCGCTTGAAGCGCGCCGCTATTCCCTTGTCGATTGGGCGTTCGATCGTCGCTACCGTGGAGTCGCACGAAACGACGGTCTTGGATGTGATCTGCGATCTGGGTCTTGAGCTGCAGATCATCTTCAACAAGGGCGCGGTGATGGTTCTGCCGGCGGGTGTGAACAAGGCCATCGGATTAGCCTCCGGATTGAACGAGCTCGGCTTGTCGCCGCACAATGTCGCTGGCATCGGCGATGCCGAAAACGACCATGCCTTCCTTGGGCTTTGCGGAGCCTCAGCAGCCGTCGCCAATGCGCTGCCCAGCATCAAGAAACTCCCGAAGGCGATCCGGTGCCCATCGGACCTGGTTCTGTTCTACTGGCGGCCGCCAGCACGGGCGATGACAGACCCACTTTCCTCGCCGCGAGTGGCAGCAGAGGAGTTCCGTCGAGCGGTCGGCGACAGCAGCGCCCCGCCGCAGTTTGGCGACGAGCTGCCGGAGGGCATGGGGCTGTTGTGGCGAGTGCGGGATGGAGTATCCAGAGCCTTGCGCCTGATCGCTCCCCGAGAGCCGCGCCGGGATCCCTGAAGGCGGTCGAGCGCGCGATACCGCACCCACCGATCACGTCTGCTGCAGTCGCCTATTTCCCCAGGATTGCTTCCCGGAAACTCAAGAAGCGGTGCACCGCGGCCATTCCGTCCGAACGGCACCAGCCTCGGTATCCGCCGAGCCCGTGATTGCCATATTGCCAAGCGGCCGCCATGAGCGCGGTCTTGCGGTCGGCCCGCTCGCGCTCCGGCGCGATGCCATCGCGGGCCACGATCCAGCGATGCTCAAGGTAGAACCCCTCTGCGACAGCCGAATTGAGCAGGCCGCACTGCTCCGCGACAGCGAAGCCATAGACCGCCTCCTGCAACGGCCCGATCGGACGTTTCTGGAACTCCGCCGCCAGGGAGGCGCCGGTCAGCAGCAGGGCGGCCAGAGCGGTCAGAGTGTGAAATATCCGTTGCATCGTCTTTAAACGCGCCATTCGCGCATCCAGTATGGCGCAAATCGCCAAGGAAATCCTCTATCGGCGGGTCAGCGCCGGTTGCACGCCCATCCGGTTCACAAGCGGGTTTTCCTCTGGCTGCACAAGCCGTTCGCGTGGACAATCCCAGCCGCTTTACGAGTTGGGAGAAAATGGACACCCTCACGATTGCCTATGGCGTGGTTTGCATTCTCGGCGCGGCGTTCGTGCGAGGCTATAGCGGCTTCGGCTTCTCGCTGCTCGCGGTGACGGCGTTGTCGCTGCGCCTGCCGCCGGCCGCGATCGTTCCTTCCATCTTTCTGATGGAGATTGCCGCCAGCATTCACATGCTGCCGTCGATCTGGCGCGAGGTGCATTGGCGCGCCATCGGAGTGCTGCTGATCGGCTACACGATCGCCGTGCCCTTGGGCGTGTGGCTCCTTGCCAGCGTGCCGGAGGCGCCGATGAAGGTCGCGCTTGGCGTCTGCGTCCTGATCGCGACCTTGTTGCTGATGCGCGGCATCGTGTTGAAGCGGATGCCGGGAACCGCGGCGACACTCGCGACCGGTGGCGCCTCGGGTCTGCTCAACGGGGCCTTCGGCACGGGCGGCCCACCCGTGATCCTGTTTTTCTTCAGCTCGCCGGCCGGGGCCAGCATCGGACGCGCCTCCGTCGTCGCCTTCTTTCTCGCCACAGATGCGATCGGGCTCGTCTTCCTGGCCCGCCAAGGGCTGGTTACCCTCGATAGCGTGCTGAGGTTCGCCATCTTCCTGCCAGCGCTAATCGCCGGCGTCTGGCTCGGCGCGCACAGCTTCAAGCGCACCGACCAGGAAACTTTTCGGCGTTGGGTGCTACGGCTCCTGGCTCTGCTCGCATTCTTGACGCTCGCGCAGGGACTTGTCAGGTTTCTCTAGAAATTGGAAATCAGGCCTCATGGAACAGCGCGTCAGTCTGATCACTCTTGGCGTTGCGGATCTCGAAGCGAGCACGAAGTTTTACGAGCGGCTTGGCTGGGTGCGATCGGTTTCGAAGTCGCGAGGCGTCGCCTTCTTTCAAACCGGCGACTCGGCGCTCGCGCTCTACCCGCGCCAGGCGCTGGCCGACGATCTCGGAGTAGCACTTGAGCCCCCTGGATTCCGCGCCATGACGCTCGCTCACAATGTCCACAGCCGCGCAGAGGTCGATCGCCTTCTGGCCGAGGCGGCGAAGGCCGGCGCGACGCTACTGAAACCCGCAGGTGACGTCTTTTGGGGCGGCTATGTAGGTTACTTCGCCGATCCCGACGGCTTTGCCTGGGAAGTGGCGTGGAACCCGCATTTCCCGCTCGACGCCGAAGGCCACATCAAGCTACCGGCTTAAGCCGACTTCAATTCACCGTGTAGCCGGCATATTTCGGCAGCAGCCGCTTCGGCTTCTTCAGGGCATCGCGCCGGAAGGGATCGCCCAGTTCCTGCGTCAGCATCACCTCCAGCACCGTGCAGCGATCGGAGGAGGTTGCCCGGCGCAAGGCGTCACCCACCTCGCCCGGATGCGAGACGGTAATTCCCTCCGCGCCCATCGCCTTGGCAATTCCGGCAAAGCTCGGATTCTTCAGATTGGTGCCGATGAAGCGGTCGGCATAGTAGTCGATCTGGTTCTTCTTCTCGGCTCCCCATTGGCCGTTGTTGAAGACCACTGCCGTGACCGGTATCTCCTCGCGCACGCAGGTCAGTACCTCGGCGAGGCTCATGCCCCAGGCGCCGTCGCCGACATAGGCGATGGCCGGACGGTCGGGCCGCGCGACCTTGGCGCCGATCGCGGTCGGAAAGGCATAGCCGCAATTGCCGAAGCTCATCGCCGCGAAAAAGCTCGGCGCCTCCTCGAAACGCAGATAGCTGTTCGCGACCGAGCAGACATTGCCGATGTCGGTGGTCACCATGGCATGCTTCGGCATTGCCTTCTCGAGCTCGCGCAGCGCGCGGCGCGGGCCGATCGGGCTTCCTTCCGTGGCGGAGAGCCGGGTCAGCTCCTCCTCCCAACCGCGCTTCTGCTTGCGGATCTGCTCGAGCCGCTCCTCGCGCGTGGCGTGAGCGGCAATCTTCATGTTGCCGGCGGCCAGGCGTTTGAGAATTTCGGACGCCGCTTGGCGGGCATCCCCGTTGACCGCAACAGAGATCGGTTTCACCAGGCCCAGCATGCGGGCATCGGCGTCGACCTGGATGATCCTGGCCTCCTTCGGCCAGTAATCGATGCCGTATTGCGGCAGGGTCCCGAACGGCCCAAGGCGCGTGCCAAGCGCCAACACCACGTCGGCCTCAGCGATTATTCGCATCGCCGCCTTCGAGCCCATATAGCCCAGAGGCCCGCACATCAGCTCGTGGTCCTTGGGAAAGGCGTCGTTGTGCAGGTAGCTGGTGACGACGGGACAGCGCAGATGCTCGGCCAATGCGCGCGCCTCGGCGAGACCGTCGGACATGATGATGCCGCCGCCCGCGACCATCACCGGGAACTTCGCCTCGGCCAAAAGCCGCGCCGCCTGACCCAGGCTCTCGCTCGCGCCCGGTCCGCGCGAGATCGTGACCGGCTCTGGGATCGAGACGTCGATCTCGCCATAGAAGAAGTCACGGGGGATGTTCACCTGCGCGGGCCCGCGCTCGAGCATGGCCACGTGGAAGGCGCGGTTGGTCAGCTCGGCGATGCGGTCGGGCCGGCTGACATGCGCCTGGTACTTGGTGATCTTCGAGAAGATCGGAAGCTGCTCGGTCTCCTGGAAGCCGCCGAGGCCCATGGTGGCCGATCCGGTTTCAGGTGTCACCATCACCACCGGCGAATGCGCCCAATAGGAGGCCGCGATCGCGGTCACGAAATTGGTGATTCCCGGACCGTTCTGAGCGATGCACACCCCTGGCCGGTTCAGGACCCGCGAATAGCCGTCGGCCATGTGGCCGGCGCCCTGCTCATGGGCGACCGAGATGAAGCGGATGCCGGCCGGCTCGAACAGATCGAGCGCATCCATATAGGCCGA
>DASPGI010000083.1:0-11614 GCA_035620695.1 Alphaproteobacteria bacterium | reverse complement strand
CGGGTGGGGGTGACTCTCGAGGTTACGATAGCGAGCATTAGCGCCTGCCGCGGAGATTGGCCCCACTGAGATTCGCTCCGAGATTGGCGCCGCTGCCAAGGTTGGCGCCACTGCCGAGATTCGCTCCGAGATTGGCCCCGAGATTCGCTCCGAGATTGGCGCCGAGATTGGCTCCGAGATTGGCGCCGCTCGCGGCCCCGCCACGCATCATCGCCTCGAGCAGTATTTGATCGAATGGCCCGCTCTCGACATCCAGGCGAATCGAGAAGTCGCCCTTGTCATACTCCCAATAAAACAAGTCACGGTTGCCCGCCCCAGGCGGGTCGTCACTGAACTCCCAATCCCTCGCCATAACGCCCGAACTCTCCAGCGTCGTTTTCTGGCCGCCAGTTCCAGTGCCGCCACGTTGCAGCTGAGTTCCTGCACCATGCACTAAGAAGATGGTTGGGCGCGGCAAATCGTAATACGTTCCCTCAAAGCTAAAACCATAAATGCGCGCAAGTCTGGAATTAGGATCGATAAGCTGATTTTGCAGAAACTTGCTTTGCCCGAGTTGAGGATAAGGCGAATTCGGTGGCGCCGGCTGTGGAACGATGGAAAGATCCGCTACAGTTCGTCCAAATAATTTGACTGTCGAGGGTGTTAGCAGAGTCTCGGTCATTGCATGGCCCTCCGCGTGTGCATATTGGCCAACTCCGCGCGCCTTACGCGTTCGCGGAATGGCATCTTCGGGGTTCGAATTTGGCTCGCCGGCACCAGCGCCCGAACGGAAACCGCGTGGCTGGATTCGTCCGGCGGCGAGAGGCGCGGGCCGACCGCGATGCTTCCGATCTCGCGCCAGGCGAAGCTCTCGTAAATCTCCGCGTGATATCGGCCGCCGCTGAGCGCACGGTCGATCGCGAGCAGCGTGTTGCCGACATCGACATAATTCAGAAAATGCGGCGATAGGCGCTTCCAGGTTTCCGCCAACGCGAAGCCGAGATAGTCGCGCGCATCGAAGAGCGCATCCCGGAATCCCATCGCGCGGCCTGGATAGGCGGCATCAAACGCCCTCTGCACCAGCGACAAGTATTCGGGATGCGATCCGACCAGATCCGAGAGATCGGCGACGGCGCGACCGATCAGGCCGCGCTCGACCAGAAGCTCCTGGAAGATGTCGACGAGCGTGTCGAACACGGCGCCGGTCAGCGGCTGCGACAAGTCGTGCTCATCATCCCAGCCGGCGGCGAATTCCGACAGCTTGACGGTGTTGCTGGCGAGACGGATCTGCGTGCTCGTGGTCAGTTCGGCGAAGCGGTTCAGCTCGTTTAGCGCGTAGAGGTTGCCGTGCGTATCCTCGAGCAGTTGATCGACCATCGAGGCGAAATGCAACGAGGCGATCAGCGCCGTCATATCCGCCGCAGCCTCCTGGAAGCCGAAATACTCCCCTTGCTCGGTTAAGGGGTTCGGCACACCCAGCGTGCCGTAGATGATCAAGTGCCCAAGCTCGTGCGCGATGACATCGAAGTTGAGCGCGTACTCGGCCACAGTGCCGTCCTCGTTGTGGTGCTCGCCCACCTGCATGAAGCCGTAGCCGACCTGGGCGTTGTCGAGAATCGGCAGAACCGTGACTTCGAGCCGGCGAAAGTATTGCGAGAAATGCCATTCGATCGGCCTGCCGAAATACCGCTCCCAGACATCGAGCACGAAACGGATCGTGCCGTAGAGATGGGCCATGGCGAATTCCGGCGTGCCGATCGCGAGGTGATCGAAATGCCCAGCGGGACCTGGTTGCACTGGCGGGCGGATCAGCCCCTGCCACGGCGGCAGGCTGAAATGACCCGTCCCGTGCGGACCGGGAACAAGGCCATAGGGCAGGGATTTGTTGATCGGATCGATGACGTACAGGCGATCATCGGATGGTCCCGGGCCGATAAGGCCGGGGGATCGCGAAACCTCGACAATTTCCGGTAGCCGTTCCGGGTGCAGGAACGGCGCCTGAGGAAACAGCCTGAACCGGGTACCGGTGCCGCCCAGAACGCCTCGCATACCACCCTCTTTAGGGTAGGCCGCCGTTCCAGCTATCTCAGATTGTCAGGGTCGCTTTCCGTGGATTGCCGAAGCAAATATATTCGTTCGCGGCGCAACGCACTATCGAAATCCGCGAGGCTCGCGAAGCCTAACCCGTGCGAGTAGGTTTCGATGTCCTCGGGCAGCGCCCGGCCAAGCCGCTGCTCGAAAAACCAAAGACGCAGCGCCACCGTGTTTTCCGCCGGCGCGGTGTCGGGATCGAGCCCGGCCAGCGCCCGCCGCTTTCCTCGCGCTCGCTCCGCCAGCCGCTCGTAGGCGCCGTTGAGGCGCAGCTCATCCAACAGGGGACCGTCGAGCGAGGTTCGCATCATCTCGGTGAGCGCCTCGAAGCGGGACTGCTCGCCGATCAGGCGTTCGAGCATTGCCGGCCTCAGATGATTGCGTTCCAGCCAAGATTGAAGTTGAGCGCGGTTGAAGAGGCCGAGATCGGCGCGCAGGCGCGTCAAGACCGCCCGCTTGTCCTGGTCCGAAGGCTCAAGGCCCATGCGTCTGGCCTCCGCCCCCGCGAGGAGGCGCAGAAGGGTCCGCGCCGCCACTCGACCGTAAACCTCCTCCCCTTCGAGCCGCAGTTCCTCGACGATGCTCCGGTCCGAAACCGCCTCCGGTTCGTCCGCAGCGCCGCCAATGCGCCCCCGCGCGAACATGGCGTCCCAATAATGAGTCCACTCAAAGCGAAAGCTCGGCCGATGCGGATCGGATCTCGCGGGCGCCTCCCGCATGGCCGCAAGCATCGCCAAGGCGTCTTCGCGCTTCTGGTCGATGCGCCCGCCCGGCAACCAGCCATGCAAGAGGGCGAGCTCGCCTTCGGCGATGCCGAGCCTGCGCCCGCCCGCAAATACCGCCGGCCAATTTCGCTGGGGAAAGAACAGGGATTTCGCGTGTTCCTCCAGCGCGCCACGGCTCGCCGCGCTCAACACACCCTGCGCCTCCGCCTCCGCCAGCGTCGCTCGGATGTTGACCATCGGTTCCGAAAGGGGAACGAATCCCGTTTCGGCAGGGCCGTGCACCACGGCGACCTCGTCATCGTCCTCCAGCACGCCATCGCGAAAGGCTTCGAAGATCCGTCCGATGCCGCGCATGCCGAAGCGGTGCAGCTCGGCCGCCCGCAAAGCGCCCATGCTGGCGCTGCCGAATACCTCGATCCCCTCTGACAAGGCCCAGAGGATCTCCTTGTGCCAGACCGAGGGCGCGCCGCTGAAGAACCCGTCGATGATCCCGATGGCCTCCGGGCTCAGTTGTGCAATCCGATAAACATCGCCTTGGGCAACCGGAGGAAGACAGACGAAATCCGATACCGCGGCCACTTCGTCGGGCCGCAAGGTGGGGCCGACAAAGACATACGCGCTCACCTTCGCTGCTCCGCGATCGCCCGGGCGCGTGGGCCAGGAACATAGCCCGCGTGGTGATCGGAGCCTTCGAGACCGGGAATCACGGCGCGGACGACGGCAACGTCCAACCCAGGGTGAGCCAAGTCGACCACGATCGCTTCGCGGATTCCGCCTAATTCGAGGCGGTCCAAAATCCACGCGATCTCGGTCTCGAAGTCGTCGAACACGAAATGGCCGGTGGCTCCGAAGTCGCGCTTTGACCGAACTGGCCGCATCAGGGCCTCTGCGCTACGGGTCCGCGCATCCAGGGTTGCCGGCAGATAGTCCGCGCGCTCGATATCTTCGCGGGAGCCGACGATATAGGTCGTGCGCACCTGCGCCGCCTCGGTAAGCGCACGCAACAACGCCACCTCGCGCGTAGGGTGGCATCCAGCGCCTTGGCCGAGATGGCCGATCTCGCCCGTACGGTCGATCAGCAGGCACTGGAACGCCGGCACGCCGATATCGGTCGTGATGTCCCATACGACCACATCGAGGCCGGCCGCCTCCAGGCGATCCAAGACACCGCGGCAGAGTTCGTCGTTTACCGTGGAAAGATCCAGCCTGACCTCGTCCTGCGCCAGCGAGCTGCGGCGGTGCCACAAGCTCGTGGCATCACGCTCTATGACTTCGCAGAGGGCATGACTTGCCGCTTCGAGGAAATGGTTGCCCGAGGCAAGGCCGTTCGTGCTCGATTCGAAACAACCGCTTCCCGGCGGCTCCGGAACCGTGGCGTTCATGTGAACGCACTCATAGGGTAGCCAAAGCGCACGCTCGCCGATCAGGTCACGCCCCTCGATCCACAGCATCGGCAATTCGGGATGAAACCGGCCAGCGGACGCCCGTGGCAATCGATCCACGTCGACAAGTTCAAGTGACTGGCGAAGATCGGCGAAACCGCCGAAGCGAAGCGGCAGCCGGACATGCTCCGCGTGCCAGGTTTCGATCGCCTCCATCAGGCCGGAGGCCTTGGCGGCCGCGATATCGATTCCCTTGCCATGAAAGACGGCGCTGGATCGAGCATTGGGCCGGCAAACCATCACGACCGGAATGCCGGAGCGATCCAGACCGGTCAGATTGGCAACCCGCGTGATGCCGAAGGTCGAGAGCAACGGTTGCACTCGGGCGATCGTCTGCGCCGGCGGCACGGTGCGATGCGTGCCGCGGTAGTACCGCTTGCCTGCAGCCCCCGTGCCGCCAAGGTCGTCCATTGGCTTTGAGATCCCGCGCCGGTCGGCGCCACCACTATACTGTTATGGGCAGGCAGACCGGCCCGCGAAAATGGCGCTACAGCCGATGGAGAAATGCTGTCTAGGCTTGGCTGGTCACGGCCCACGGATTGACGAATTTTCGGTCCGCGTGCGGTAAGATCTGCCAGCTGTTCAAGACTGAGCCGCCAACCCGAGATGAAGGTGCCGATGAGCGATACGTACCTAAGCCTGCTCAGGGACATCGTCTTCTTCAGGGACCTGGATGATGCCGGATTTGCCGCCGTGAGCGCCGCGTGCCGATCTAGAAGCTTCACCGCGCGGGAACTGATCATCGGACACATGGATGAGTCCTTCGACGTGCTGTTCCTGCTTTCCGGACTGGCGCGGGTCAATATCTATGCGCCGACGGGGCGACAGGTCAGTTTTCGTGACATCCGTCCCGGGGCAATTTTCGGCGAGATGGCGGCTATCGACGGGCGCGCTCGCTCAGCCAGCGTAGAATGCGTCGAGCCATGCACGGCGGCCATCATGCCGCAAAAGGCGTTTGTTCAAGCGCTCGCGGAGCACCCCGCCTTCATGAGGGCGGTCATGAGGCACCTCACAGAGCAAGTGAGGAACCTGACGGAGCGGGTGTTCGAGTTCAGCACCCTGGCGGTCCGCAACCGGGTTCAGGCCGAGCTCTTGCGGCTGGCCGGCAACCCGCCTCCGCGTGTCAACGAGGTCAGCCTGTCACCGACGCCGACTCATGCCGAGATCGCCAACCGTATCAGCACCCATCGCGAGGCGGTCACAAGAGAGCTCCGCCGGCTCGAAAAACAAGGGGTCATCGGCAAGAAGGGCCGTACCCTGCAGATAAGAGACCTCGCTAAACTACGCAGGCTGCTCGAGGACTTTTCGGGAGAGCATGGGTAGGCGTCGTCGATCCCGGGGTTGGCGCCTTGCCTCAACTCTTTGGGAAACCGGCCCGAGCATATTTACTGTCAAACCGTCCGCAGCATAGGAAGCATGGGGGGCCGACTCTTGCGACACGACCACATGAGACCAGCCCGATGTGGCGGTGCGGATCGCCTTGGCATGGTTTGGCACACAGCAATTCACGGTTGACATGCCAAGTATCGCCAGCGCCACCACAAGCTCGATCAGGACCACAAGCCAAGCGGAGATGACGTCGCCTCGGTGGATGCTTTTCTCCTCCCAGGATTCGCCTGACATCTCTTCTACCCTCCACAGTGTGGAAGCAGTGTCGAGACGAGATTCTAGAAAGCGGCCGAGGTCGCGTATGTGGGATTTCGCACAAGAGCAGGAGGGGGAGAATCTCCTGTGGCCGCTGGTCGAGCGAGGCCAGTAGGGGTGTCAGCCAAGGCGCCGGCTTGGTTGATTCAGATGGGACCCATTCTGACCGGCTACGCCGCCAATCGGATCGTTGGAGGCGCCTCGTGGAGGCAATATCGTCGCCCAGATTGTCGCCCGCTTCGCCGACACCGGGGCCCCACCGCCCTCTATTGGAACAACAATCACACTGGCTTCAGACGGGGTCGGTTCTTAGGATTGCCACCGCGCCTCGGCTCACTTGAGTTCCCGCTTACCGAGGCTCCGGCGCAAAACCGAACCCATGGAGAGCACACGCCGATGAAAACCCTCGCGGAGTTCACCAAGACAACGTTGATCGGCGGACTGTTGATCATTCTTCCAATCTATCTCTCCGTGCTTTTGCTGGCGAAGGCGGTGACGGGTCTGCTGGCGCTAATGCGTCCAGTCACCGCCCAGATCCCTGCCTCCGTGCAATTTCGCCAAGTTCTGGCGATCCTCCTGATTGCCGCCGCCTGCTTCATCGCTGGTCTGATCGTGCGTACCGGTCCAGGTTTGCGCGCCAAGAACGCCTTTGAGCGCGCGATCCTCGAAAAGCTGCCCGGCTACACGCTGCTGCGCGGCCTCGCCGGACGCGTCACCGGACGAGCGGACGAGCCAGCCTTCGCTCCAGCTCTTGTCGAGATCGAGGAGGCGTTAGTCCCTGCGTTGATCGTCGAGGAATTGGAGGACGGCTCCTACACGGTGCTGGTCCCCTCGGTGCCGACGCCGATGGCGGGCGCGCTTTACATACTGCCGCGCGAACGGGTGCATCCCGTAGACGTGCCATTCACCAAGGCGCTGGCGGTGTTCACGAAGTGGGGCACTGGCGCCGGTGAATTCGTGCGGGCGATGCAGGCAGGAGGTATATCGTCAATCTCGAAGCCGGTTGCTTAATCCGCCCGACCGAAAAGCGGCGCGGAAGACGGTAGGATCACGCGGGGCTTCTGCACTTCGCCAGATCTCGGCAATGGGATTAGCCCAGGCCGCGAATGCAACGCGGTCGACGACTGAAGGAGAAGCCACATGGAATTCTCGGAGCTCAGCCTGTCGCAAAAGATCAAGAGATGCCAGAAATTCTCGGCGCCCTATCGGATCACCGACGGCAAGAAATTCCGGCTGAAGGACGTCGATCCTGGTGCTACGGGTGACCCGACCGACGAGCACAAGCCGCAGGCGAAGGAGGCTCTCGCCGTCGGCGTCGAGGCGCTGGCCGAATTGCAGGAGCGTCTGTACGCGCAGGATCGCTGGGCGGTCCTGCTGATCTTTCAGGCCATGGACGCAGCCGGCAAGGACGGGGCCATCAAGCATGTGATGTCCGGGGTCAACCCTCAGGGCTGCCAGGTGCACTCCTTCAAGACGCCCTCGGCGGAGGAACTCGATCACGACTACCTCTGGCGCTGCATGAAGAGTCTGCCCAACCGGGGCCACGAGGAGGTGCTCGCGGTTTGAGTGCACAGGGCATTTCTCGACAAGCAGAAACTGCCGCCGTCGCTGGTTACGAAATCGATCTGGGAGGAACGCTATCAGGACATCGCCGCGGTGGAGCGATACCTGGCGCACAACGGTGTTGTGATCCGGAAGTTCTTCCTTCACGTTTCCAAGAAGGAGCAGAAGAAGCGATTCCTCGAGCGTCTCGACGACCCCAGCAAGAACTGGAAGTTCTCGGTAGCCGACGCGCGGGAGCGCGGTTTCCCGGAACGAGTATGCGCGAGCTTACGAGAATATGATCCAGGCAACCGCGACCGCGCCATGGTATGTCGTACCTGCGGACAACAAATGGTTCACCCGAATTGTCGTTGCCGCCGCGGTCATCGATACTCTGGGTTCGCTCAAGCTCAAATTTCCGGAAGTCGATGCTCAAGCCGCCAAGGAAATGGCCAAGGCCCGAGCCGCCCTGGAGAATGAGTGAATGGAAAAGGAGCCCTCACGGACCCCTTCCCCGCTTGTCGATCGCTCGAGAAGCGGAAGTGTAATGCCTCTCCTTTAGCCGTTCCCCTTGCCGTTGCCATTGTTGTTGTTGCCGTTGCCCTGGCCGTTGCCGTTGCCGTTGCCCTGGCCGTTGCCGTTGCCGTTGCCCTGGTCCCCGCCACCCTGGTCCCCGCCGCCCAGATCGCCACCACCGCCCTGATCGCCGCCGCCGCCCTGGTCGCCGCCGCCCTGATCGCCACCACCGCCCTGGTCGCCACCGCCTTGATCGCCGCCGCCCTGATCGCCGCCGCCCTGATCGCCGCCGCCTTGGTCGCCGCCGCCTTGATCGCCGCCGCCCTGGTCACCACCGCTCTGGTCGCCACCGCCCTCGCTATCCTGGCCATTATTGCCTTGGCCAACAGAATGGCCCTTGTTGTCCGCTCCGGATGTACCGTCCGAATGCGTGCCAGGACTATTTTCTGAGTGAATCCCAGCTGCGGCCTGTTCCGCGCATACGCGACAGGACGCTGCCTCGGCATCGATCGGCAACAAGCTCAGGGACCAGAGGCTGGTGGCCAGCAAAAGGCCATACCGCCGGTCGAGCTTGAATAAAGGGCTGCGCATCCGATGCCTCCGAGCAAGAGCCTTGTTCAACTCGGAGGCACAATAGATTCCAATTGCAAACAGCCCGTTTCGGATTTGGGTTAAATTTGAAGAAAATCATGACGGCATTGGAATCATCGGTGGCGCAATATCCTCACAGCGTGAGAACGCCGTTAACCATATTCGGAGCAAAGAATCGCGCTTCGCAGCCAGGCATGGGCAATTCAGCGCAACGATCGCCCTAGAGCCGAAGCAGACTGCGTCGCTCTCCAATGAATTCCTCGATGGCCGTCAAGAAGGTCTCCGTTTCGCGCTCGCGCATCGGTAGGGAGAGCGAAACGAAGCCTCGGCGGCTGAGATAGACGCCCTTTTCAAGCATGTCGAGATGGAACAGCTTCTTGAGCAAACCGCGGCGATCCTTGCCCTCCGGCGGCAATCCATCAAAGGTTTCGGCGGAGCTGATCGGCCCGTCATGGAAATGCAGGCCCACCATAGATCCGACACCTGTTGCCACGATGGGCACCCCGAGGCGGGCCGCCAACTCGTTAACGCCCTCGCGCAATCGCTCGCCCAGCCCAAACAGGCGTTCGCATTCGCTCCGGGTGAACACCTCGCGCAACCCCGCCACGCCGGCCGCCATCGCCAGTACATTGTTGTTGAAGGTGCCGGCATGGGGGAGCGCATCGGGTCGTGAGGGATCGAACAGCTGCATGATTTCCCGCCGCCCGCCGAACGCGCCGAAGGCAAGACCGCCGCCCAAATACTTGCCCAGCGTGGTCATGTCGGGCCTAATGCCCAAACGGGCCTGCAGCCCGCCCGGGCCGCAACGCGACGTCATCACCTCGTCGAAGATGAGCACGATGCCGTGGCGCGTGCAGGAATCTCGCAGCGCCTGTAGAAACGCCGCGTTCGCCGGAATGCAACCTGATGCACCCTGCATCGGCTCGATCAACACGGCCGCCAGCTCCGCGGCCGATCGCTCGATCAGCGCAAGCGCCGAGGGTATTTCGTTGTAGGAGCCGAGAAGCCAGGGGAACGGCGCGTTGATCTTCGCGCCGACCGTGCCGAAACTGGAGAGACCGCCATGGTAGGCATGGTGGAATACCAGCACCGAATCCCGCCCGGTGAAGGTCCGTGCCGCGGAGATCGCGAAGAGATTGGCCTCGGTTCCGGAATTGCAGAAGCGCAGAAGCTCGAGGCTCGGAATGCGCTCCTTCAGGAGATACGCCAGCTCGATTTCGTGGCGGTTTGGTCCGCCCAGCACGATGCCGTCCGCGAGCGCATCCTCGATCGCTCTACGGATGCGTGGCTCGTCATGGCCGTAAAGTCCGGCCGAATATTCTCCGAGGAAGTCGAGATACTCATGTCCATCCACATCGATGACACGGCACCCAGAGCCCCGGGCAAGGACCGACGGAAATGGCGTGTAGAACAGAATCGTGCGGGTGTTGCCGCCAGGCATAGCCTCGGCCGCAATTGCGTTGAGCCGTCGGCTTTCCGGCCGAGCGGAGATGTAATGCCGTTCGGCTTCGGCGACACAGGCGGCAAGATCGGTATTCGCATTCGGCATATGGCCAGATCCGATCCGTCTAAAACGCCACGGCGTCGCCGCCTTTGAGTTTCAGCATCGTCCGCGCCTGGGTCGGCGTGGCGATTTCCAACGAGAGCTCCTCAATGATGCGGCGGATTTTGGCAACCTGCTCGGCATTCGATTTTGCCAGGCGCCCTTTGCCAAGATAGAGGCTGTCCTCAAGTCCCACCCGAACATGCCCGCCCATGATGGCCGATTGGGTCACGAACGACATTTGATGGCGGCCCGCCGCCAGCACCGACCAGTGATAGTCCTCGCCGAAAAGCCTGTCAGCCATCCGTTTCATATGCACGAGGTTCTCGTGATCGGCACCGATGCCGCCTAGAATGCCGAAGATCGTCTGCACGAAAAACGGCGGTTTCACTAAATTGCGGTCGACGAAATGCGCCAGGTTGTAGAGATGGCCGATGTCGTAGCACTCGAACTCGAAGCGCGTGCCGCAACCCTCGCCCAGTTCCTTGAGAAGACGTTCCATATCCTTGAAAGTGTTTCTGAAAATGAAGTCTCTACTGCTCTCAAGGTGGGTTCGCTCCCACGGGTATTTGAACTCCGTCATCTTTTCCAGCGCGGGAAAGAGACCAAAATTCATTGAGCCCATGTTGAAGGACGCAAGCTCAGGCTGCGCAGTCATGGCAGCCGCGGTGCGTTCCTCGATCGTCATGCCGTGACCACCACCGGTCGTGATGTTCACCACGGCATCGCAATTCTGCTTGATCCGCGGCAGGAACTGCATGAAGACGCCCGGATCGGGGGTCGGCCGTCCGTCCTTAGGGTCGCGCGCGTGGAGATGAAGCACGGCGGCCCCGGCCTCGGCCGCGGCAATCGATTCTCGAGCGATCTCATCAGGCGTGATCGGCAGATAGGGCGACATCGAGGGCGTGTGGATCGATCCCGTCACCGCGCAGGTGATTATGACCTTCTCGCGTTTTGCGGCCATGGTTAATGCCTCCTTCGTAACTTTCCCGACCCAACTTCATCGCTCAGCGCCAGAGGGCGCCGCACGCGCACGCCAAATCATCCCCAAGAACGCCACAGACCGCGAAGCCGCCATAAACGCCTCGCCGCTGATGTGATTGTCGCCGGTGATGGTGATCCCATGCCACTGCGGACTCACTCATGCTCCGGACACGTCACCGGCGGGGACAGACCCGCAAGCCTGAACCTGCTTCAGATTGTTCCACATGGCCTGGATCACTATGCTGATACGCGACAGTAGTTGATTCGGGAAGCTTTGACCAAGGCCGGGATGGAGGCTGGACTACGAACATGGAGCTACGGGTCGAGGGCCGACGCATAATTGTCACGGCCGGTGCAGCCGGCATCGGTCGCGCCATCATCGGCGCCCTCCACGGCGCCGGCGCGCGTATCCACGCTTGCGATATAGAGAAGGCCGCGTTGGATAAGTTGCCTCGGGACTTTCCGGGCGTCACGACGAGCGTTTGCGACGTTGCCGATCCTTTGGCGGTCGATCGTCTGTTCGCGAACGCCGACACCTCGCTCGGCGGGCTGGATGC
>DASPGI010000082.1:0-5734 GCA_035620695.1 Alphaproteobacteria bacterium | reverse complement strand
TGTTTTGCTATTGAAGAGCAGGTGCGGAATTGAGCCGCGACGGGGAGGAGCAACAAGGGGGCTGCAGGCGTCGCGCCTGCTATAGCCACGTGCATTGGGTCGTCTCCCCGCATGCTTGCTGTCGCGGCGCTGTTCGAGCCGATCAAGGGCCGCGCTATCGCTACGGTGGCTTCGCTGTTTTCGCACGGCAGTCGCGCCGCTTCGGCGGTCGTGGTCGATCTATACGCATCGAATGCTCATCTGCGGACGTCTGCCGAGGATCGCGGCCTGATGCTCGGCCACCGCGTCCGATGCCAGCGGTGGCGAAGTGATGCGATGCCGATCTTGTGGCGGACCATCGGCGCTCACTGCGGCCTGCCCCTGCGGCTCGGAAGCTGGGCCATGACCGTGGCGATTGTGTCCGGTGTCGCTGGTTGCGCACCCGGCATTGCGGGTCTCGTGGCGGGTGACGTGCTCGAGGCCGATGGCGCGCGGGTGATCGTCGTTCGGGGCTATGGGGTGCAGCTACGCGGCGCGCCGAGCGATTCCGGACTCACCTTGGGCTACGCGCGACGGACCTACATCTATCCGAACACCACGCCCGAAATGCCCGATCTCGGGCGGTATCGTTTTTGGGTACCGCAGCCGGCGACGGCGCCAGTTGCCTGGTACGGGCAGGCGATCGGGCTCGACGTCAGAACAGCCGCCGGCAACGTGGGTATCACTCTCGGCTTTCGAGGAACCGCCGTCTTCGCCCGGGTCCCCGAGGGCCAGACAGCTTACTACAGGCTGCGCTTCCTGCCGGACGATCCGGCGTCCACGCTGCTGCGCTTCTGCAGGGGAGAGGACGAGTGTGCGAGCTTCGACTTCACCGACTTTTGAATCCGATGATAACCATAGGATTGCTGCTGTCGATTCTCGGTGCTTGCCAGAACGCTGGCGAGCACCTGTATGTGGCGCATGATACCAAGCTGGGCATCGATGCCAGCTATAACACCGCAATGACATCCGGAAGCATCGATCTGGGCTATGATCGTCGCTTCATCACTTGGGTTCCTCGATCGGTCGAAATCAACGATGAAGATCCTGACGCGAAAGAGGCGATGTCGGTAATCGCATGTTCGATGCTTCAGGTAGGCGCGCTGAATATTCTTTACTACGATGAATCAATGGCAACCGGTCGTGCCGCTAAAAATTTCGCCAAAAGCCTCGATCAGGCACGAGTGTCTGATGATTACTTCGAGTGCTTTTCGAAACGACGCAACAAGAGATAGGGAGATCAACAATGAGGATGTGGCCCAACAGAGTTGCCGCTCTCATTTCGACCATCGCAATCACGGCCTGCGGCGATGGCTTGATCTATAGCGAATGGACGTCCATCAATCTGGCCTCGGCGCGGATCAATGCTGACCCCGCCACACCTGTGGCGATCAAACTTGGCTTCGATCGAAATGTTGTCGCCGTGGCTCCGCCGATTGGCGGAACGGCCGAGCAAACGGCCGCTGCGATCAGTGAAAGCAGTCCAGACGAAGGTGACGAGAACGGATGCGAAAGTCCTAGTGCCAGCAGCGGGGAAGCCGTTAGTCAGTTCTCGACTTTCAGCGTCAACGTGAGCACACCGTTCGTCGGGACTGGGACTGGGACTGGGACTGGGACTGGGACTGGGACTGGGACTGGGACTGGGACTGGGACTGGGACTGGGACGACGGCCGAGGCTGCCGACTGGCGGCACACGTGGATTCACTCGCGCTTCGCGTCAGGTGGAGCCGCATTGGCAATCTCCTGCTATCCGCGAGTCGCCGGTGCCGTGTTGGGCTTCGTGCCGCTCACCCGCCTGACCGCCGAGGACATTCCGCTCCTTGAGAAACTCTCGGCTTGCGTGAACGCCATGGACCCTGAACAATTGAACCAGTTGTCTAATACTCTTGAAATTGTTCTATCGGAAAGCGCACAACAAAATCCACAGGAAGCCAAGCAGGAGATTACTAATCATTTCCTGGAATCGAACAGTGATCAGCTCGAGGGATATGCGGCAGGAATGCCAGACTGCTAGAATAGTCGAATCACCGCGGAGGAACTATCATGAACTTCACCGAGGTACGGTTAGCTGTACCCAACTGGACATTGTCCCAGCTACAGGATCGGATCAATGTAGTGGAGGCGAGTGGGCGGGTGTTGCTTGCGATCAGTCGATTTACCGCGATCGGTAGCGTGAGAACGACGGCGTTGACGTTCGAGTTTACCGGCGCCGCGCCAACGCCAAGAGTGACACTGATAGCGTACGATGGCGTCACTCTGCCCGATTTGGGCGGAAGAACGGCTATCTGTATCGGTCAATGCGTAATCGGAGGAAATGATAGCCATGTTGTTGCTGCGCGTTGAGTTTCAATCTTGACGGCCATGACGGCGGAACGCAATCAAGGAGGAGTTCGATGACGAATATGTACGTCGATGTTGAGGCCCTGAACCTTCGGTCGACTGCGCAGGTCGCCCCCGGAAATCGCATCGCGATTTTGCACCTGTGCCAAGAGGTGGAGACGCTGTCGGATGCCGACCAGAACGGCTGGGTAAAAGTCAGAGTGGATGTCGAGGGAACCGCACACGAAGGGTTCGTCAGCGGAAGGTTCTTGCGGGAACCTGTAGCAGAGGCGCGTGAGGCGCTGGTGGCGCAGGCCATCAGGGAATGGCTGCGGTTCGAGAAAGGGCTGGGACGGGAAGCCGTTGATCCCTTCTTCAAATATGTCGGGGAGATGTGGCAGGCTATTGGCTTGCGCCTTGACGGCAAGCACACCGACATACCTTGGTCCGCGGCGGCAATTTCGTTTATGGTGCGCAACGCGGGCGAGAAATTCACCAAGTACAAGAATTTTCGATTCTCCGGTCAACATTCGATGTATATTTTCGACTCGATCGGCCGACAGATCAACGAGGACAATTCGGCGCCGTTTTGGGGCTTTCAGCTGTTCGAGGCGCAGCCGCAACTCGGCGACATTGTCTGCAAATGGCGGATCACGCCCCAAACCTTCGAAACCGCCGCGGTCAGCGATGATTACAAAAGTCACTGCGACGTCATCGTCCGAATTGGGCCGGACGATCTCCAGGCAATAGGCGGCAACATCGGCGACTCGGTGGGTCTCACCACATACAAGAAAACGCCATCCGGCTTCGTCGAGCGCGCCGACCATGCTTTCGCGTTGCTGGTCAACAAAGTGCCGGAGAACAGAGTAGCTTGAGGCGATCATGCGCCCGTCACGCCCGGTTGTTGCGGGCATTCTCTTGCTCGCGGTGAGTTGCGCATCGGGGCAGCCGGCGCTGTTCGACGAGGCGCCCTCATCGCCGGTGCCGGTCCCCGATTGTGCGACGAGCGAGGCGGAACGGCTTCGCTCACCGTTGCTTGTGTACAGCGCACCCGACCCTGACAGCGCGATTGTGGCAAGGTTGGAGGCAGGCCGATACATCTATCGGTGTGTGCGATCGGGCGACTGGCTCGGAATCTGGTTTGCCGACGATCGGGTCGACTGCAGCACGCGACCGGACGACCGGAAGTGCCCAAGCGGCTGGATCAACCAGGACCCCGATACCGAAAGCTTCGGCTAGACCGGCCGCAATTTGCATTGTTGCGCAACCGCCCGCCCCGAGGCTTGCGGCTGATACGACCATGCGATCGCCGCATCGATCGATTGAGGCGGGAAACGAACGCGGCTCTCTGGACAGGCAGCCCGCTCAGCCGCCGGCAGGCCTCAGCTGCGGGAACAGCTGTGTGAGGCCGCCGGCGATCATCTCGATCGCGATCGCGGCGAGGATCATGCCCATGAGGCGGATCAGGACGTTCATGCCGGTCGGCCCCAGGAAGCTGGACAGCCGGCCGGCCGCACGCAGGGTGATCAGCAGGATCAGGCACATCAGCACGATCACCGCGCCGATCACGAGGGCACCGCCGATGCCGCGGGCGTGCTCGGCGTAAAGGATTACGGTGGCCATCGCGCCGGGGCCGGCGATCACCGGGATCGCGAGCGGGAAGATCGCCGGGTTGTCCTTCTGCTGGCCGTCGCTCTCCTCGCTCGCCGAGTGATGGACGCCGCTCGGCCTGGCGTGCAGCATCGACAGCGCGATCAGCATGATGATCACCCCGCCCGCGATCCGAAACGAGCCGATCGAGATCCCGAACAGGGCCAGGATCTCCTGGCCGACCACGGCCGCGACCAGCAGCGTGATCAGGACTGCGGCCGCGGTCATCAGCGCGATCGTCCGGCGCTCGGCGGCGCTGCGCTCGGCGGTCACCGAGAGAAAGATCGCGGTATTGCCAAACGGGTTCAGGATCGCGAACAGGGCGGCGGCGAACTTGACGAACTCGCTCGACATCGACACTGGCTCCCTCCATGGCGCTCGACTCATCGGCGACCTGCATCATTGCGGGCAGCCGCCGGTGAGACAAGGCGGGCTCGCGTTCGCCACGGCCGAAGCCCACGGTTCGCGCGGCGGTCGCGCTTGCCGAAAGTCAGCGCTGGTGCCATAAATCAGCGTCGCGCACACGGTGGTCCTGGCCTGTCGACGTCCTCCCGCACGGAGGCGTCGTATTGCTCATGGCGCGATCGGGCGTCCTGGGTCGTCGATGCTCCTTGGCCTTCGCGTGGCGGGTCAAAAGCTGCGGCGGCTCGGTCGGCGGCTGGCGCTGATGCGATAGCGAGTCGGAGTTGAGGGAGGATCCATTGCCAGGCACAACTTCTCGCCTGCTACTCGTCGGAGCGGTCGCGATAGCCACACTTGCAGGAGCGCATGATGCAGCCGCCGAGATCCTTGTCGGGTTCGCGGGGCCGCTGACCGGGGAGACGGCGCTCGGCTCCGAGGGGATGCAGAACGGCGTCGAGCTGGCGGTCGCTGAGCTCAACGCGGCCGGCGGGGTGCTCGGCCAGAAGGTCACGCTCGACCTGGCCGATGACTACTGCGACGCTGAGCAAGCGTTGGCCGCGGCACGAAAGCTCGTGGCGGACAGAGTCGCCGTTGTGATCGGGCATATATGCTCGGGTACGGCAATCCCCGCATCCCTGCTCTACGAGGCAGCTGGGATTCCCCTCATCGCCCTCGCGGCGAACCCTGTGCTCACCGGTAGGGGGCTTCGTTTGACGTTCCGAGTGGCTCCGCGAGACGATGTTAACGCCGAATTTACCGCAGAGCATATGGTCCGGGAGCTCGCGGCCAAACGGATCGGCATAGTCCACGATTCGCGCGTGTACGGCAGGGGTCTGGGCGAGCTGGTGCGCCAGAGCCTGGAGGAGCTCGGCACGCCGCCGGTCCTGTTCGAGGCGGTGCAGCCGGGGCAACTCGTGTTTGCCGACCTGATCCAGCGGCTGCGGGGGGCCGAGATCGACGTGCTCTACTACAGCGGCTATCCGCGCGAGATTGGTCTGTTGCGCCGGCAGATGGGCGAAGCAGGGTTCGATCCGCTGACGATCACCTCCGGCGCCAACAGCAGTGAGGAATACGATCTGATTGCCGGCCAAGCTGCGGAAGGCACGCTGGTGGTAGCCCTCCGCCGGTTCAACACGGCTGAGTTTTCTCAGTTTGAGGCGAGTCTGCGGGCGACCTACCAAATGGATCCGGATCTGCGCGCCGCGAGAGGTTACGCCAGCGTCAAGATCTGGGCGCAGGCTGTCCTGGCTGCGGGCACGACAGATGGCATCGCCGTGGCTCAAGCGTTGCACTCTGGGACGTTTCATGTCTTCGGCATCGATGCCCGCTTCGACGGCGAAGGCAA
>DASPGI010000081.1:0-6481 GCA_035620695.1 Alphaproteobacteria bacterium | reverse complement strand
GCCGATGGTCATGAAGAACTGATCGATCTTGCAGCCGTGCTTCTTGGCCAACGTCTTTGCCGCATCGAGCCGCTTCGGTGAATCCTTGACGTTCTTGATTCCTTGGTCGGTCCAGTTCGTCAGAATGATGTATTTCGACATGGCGGTTCCTCCCGGGGTTCGGCTGTTCCACCGACCCGGGCACTATAAACCCCTCGGGGCCTCGCGAAGGGACCTTCGCAGCCCACCTATCCGGAGGAGGAAGCGGGGAAAACCGACTTCAGGCGGCGCAATGCCGTCCTTCGCCCGAGCGCAGTCGAGGATGACCTGCGACCCAACAGCATTCACCCTTCAGCATGCCATAGATCAGCACATCGCTTCCGTCCTGCGCGGCCGAGCGCATCAGCCCTTCGAGCGTGAAGCCGGCACCCTCGACCAGACGCCGGGCGCGCCGGTTGGCAACCGGCACGCGCGCCGTCACCCGCCGGCACCCAAGCTGAAGAAAGGGATAAGCGAAAGCGGCGAAGAACACCTCGCGCGAGGCCCAGCGCGGCGAATCGGCGGCGATCACCAGTTCGATGTCGCCTGCGCGCGCATCATAATTGTGAAATATTACGCCGGCCGCCAGCCTGCCCTCGCGCAAAACGCCGAACCCCGCCGGCGCGTCGAAAGCGCGATAGCCCGGAAGGCGCGCTTCGACCCAGCGCACGATGGTTTCGGTCTGGCCGGTCAGGATCATGACCGACCTGGCTGATCGGTTGCGCGTACCGTTCTAAACGAGGCCATCCGCTCGCCCCTTAAACGGAAGCATCGAACAAGAAACGCCGCAGATGGTGCAGCGTTGTTCCGCGGCACCGATATCTCTCTTTTTATGAAATACTTGCGCCCTTGTCTAGAGGTAGCCTCTAAGGATAGCCGTCGACGACTTGCGTTCTCGGTGGCGCGCCTCAGCCTTCGCCGCCCAGCTTGAGCTGGCGCAGCCGCTCGGCATTTGGGCAGAAGCGCTCATAGCCGGTGCGCGACCGGCTGGCGAGCCAGGAGCGGCAAACATGGCGCTCCCCACAAAGGGCGCAGGTTCGCTCCAGGTCGAGCCGCAGCCAGCGCCGGGCGACAAGGCCATTCGGGTCGATACGCAGCCGGCGCAGCATAGCCTCGAGTCGTTTTGGCGCATCGAACGGGGCGTGGATGAGGATATCGAGATCTGCGCGCGAGGCGCCGATGTCGGACAGCTCGCGTGACCCCATCCGGGCGAGCTCGCGCTCGTCTCTGAGACGCTCGGCGATCCCGTGAAACCATCCCCTGAGGCGGGCAATCGCTCCCGGCCGGACCGGCATGGCACCTTCCTCCCAGTCGGCCAATCTTGGCAGGCCGCGCGAGTCAGATGCTTTGACCGAGGTCAAGTGCGACCCCGAAATCGGGTTGGAATCGTGGCCGATGCCGGGCGATTCAGAGCTGATAGATGAGGAAGCCACCCAGCCCGATGGCCGTCAGGCCCATTCCAAGATATTTGAAGAACTGCGCCTTCCGCCGGGTCAGGCTTTGTTCGCTCCTCATGGCCGCGCGCTCCGCGCGGGACATTCCCTGCTGGGCTCTTATCTGATCGGCATAAAGACCAGGTGTCAGCTCGTGGCCCACGGTTCCCTCTTTTTCCAGGTCTATCCAGCTTCCGACAAACCAGGTCGTCACCCCGATGAGGCCGATACCGAAGAAGCCGAGCAACGACACCAGCCATGTCGCCAGAGCAGCCGCGCAAATCCAGCCCAACACGGCGATCGCGATCAACATGGGACCGTGGTCGATCTTGGATGGGGCTCGTCGAGCACGCGTATTCGGCAGGTAAGTCGGGGACCGGAAGAAGCCGACAGGCGATCCTTGGGCGCTGCCGTTGACCCGTTTATAGTCCGGCACGGATTCTAGAAGCTGGATCCATTGGGATGACAGGCAAGCCAAAACAAGAAGCTGGCATGGCAAGCCCGCTGCACGCGACGGCGTTCGGGCCCGGCGATCGCGGGCCGAACTTCGTCCTTCCCGACGCCGAAGGCCGCCTCCTGATGTTCTACGAGCGGGTGCGCGGCAATCCCTTTGCCCTGTTATTTCTCGGCGATTTGCCGAGCGGCGGCGAGGCGCGCAGGACACTCGCTGGATTTGCCGCGCGGCAGGAGAGGTTCGCCGTGGCCGGCTTCGACCTCTTCGCCGTCGTGGTCGGCGAAAGCGCGGTGGCGGGAAGCGCCGCCGCCGAAAGCGGCGCGCGCTTCCTCATCTTCGCGGACCCCAAGGCCAAGATCACGGGCGGCTACTGCGCGCCGGCGGGCTTTCCGGCCAGCGGGCCTGCCTGCTTCTTGTTCGATGCCAATCAGCGCCTGCTCGCCGCCGGCGCCGCTGCGGCCGACAGCGCTGACTGGGCGTTCGACCGTCTCGCCGCACTCTCTCCGCCCACGCCAGTCCAAACGGTTTCGGGCATCGCGCCGGTGCTGATGGTGCCACGCGTGATCGACCCGGCGTTGTGCCAGGCGCTGATCCAGCGCTGGGAGGCGCACCACGAGGAAGGCACGGTCGGCTCGGTGATCAGCGACAACGAGATCGACCGCGTCTACGATGCCATGAAGCGGCGCCGCGACCATCGCATCGAGGATCCGGCGCTTCATGCCGAGCTCGCCCAGCTGATCGGCCGGAGGATCGCGCCCGAGCTGGACAAGGCGTTTCTTTTCCGCGAATTCCGGTTCGACCGCTTCCTCGTGACCTGCTACGACGCCGGACGCGGCGACTATTTCCGCCGGCACCGGGACAATCTGAGCCCCAGCACTGTCGACCGGCGTATTGCCCTAACCCTCAATCTAAACACCGAGGATTTCACCGGCGGCGAGCTGTGCTTCCCTGAATACGGGCCGCAGCGTTACCGCCCACAGACGGGTGCGGCCATCCTGTTCTCCTGCTCGCTGATACACGAGGCGCTGCCGGTGACCGAAGGCCGCCGTTTCACGCTCCTGAGCTTCCTGCGCGACAGGCCGCAAGGCGAGAGGCCGCCCACCGGAGGATAAGGGCGCCCAATGCACGGACGCTTCCCGGACCGGCGGTCCATCCGCCGGCCCACCCGGGAAGGCATTGCGCAGGGGCTATGTGGACGGCCGGGGCTTGGCGGCCTGCAGTGAACCTTGAGGATCTGGCCGCACTTTTATAAGCGATCTCTGATCATTCTTTGCCTCGTCGCTCTTGGCGCCTCCGCCCACCGGATCTGAATGGCGCGAGCAGCGCGCCAATCCAGGAACTCCACAAGAATGCCGCTCAGCGCGAGGACTGCAAGTACGAGTGCAAACCAGACCATCGTAAGCCTCTCGATAGAACAAGAATAAAAGCAGCCGATATTTGCGGGAATTGCCTCAATTCAGCCGCTGCACATGGAACACCGGGACGAGCCTGACGAAAGCACGTGCGAACATTCAGTGTTCGCCTCCAAGCGTAAAAATAATATTGAGCTGAGGCTGACGATTTATCGGCACGGGGGCCCAACCCCTCTCTCCGTTCGACACCCGCATAGGGAGAATGGAATGTAGGAGGGGCGTTCCTTGGTTCCGCGAATATGAGCCGCGATCGGCGTGGTTTCCGCCTTGAGTTGGTTCAACGGCAATCGCAAGATTCCCTAGTCACCATGAGGCATGCCCTGGTCAGTACGGACACGCTACAGTTTAGAGCATCAGGGGTCCGCGACGTCCGACCATGGAAGGGGTATAGCAATGCCCGATTTCATTTCGAGATGTCAGTTGACGATCATCGTCCATTTGCTTGTCGCAACATTAGCCAATGGCGCATTCGGACAAGCGAGCCTCGGCAACTCTCCTAAATTGCGGTTCGAACAAGCCGTATACCCGGCCGGCGGCTGCGCTCAGCTGATTTTGGAAATGGCGCAGGTCACGGGAGGCCTCGTGGCCACGGTCGAAGTAGCCGTGGTGCATCAGGGGAGTCGGCTTGGCTCGATCATCGCCCCTGTCAACGAAACCGCCCAAGGTTCGGGCATGTTCCGAAGCGTGAACTGCGTCCGTCTCACGGAGGTCGGCTCATCTGGCGGCGGGTCCGACCTGCCGGTAAAGCCGGGCGCAAGGCTTCTGGCTCTCGCGACCGATTCCCATGGTCAGCCGCTAGCGGTGGCGCTGGCAATGATTGGCGAAGCAGTAGGTGCTGGGCGATTTCAGCCGATGATCGACCCTACCCTTACAAGCGAGGCCGGATCACGGACCGATATTGGCATAGTGTCAGCAGATGGCGGCGGCATTGCGTCGTTTGTTCTCGGACGGGTGATTCTTCGTGCCGAGCGCCCCAGTGATATGTCGGCATTCCTCGCGCGACGCAAAGGACGAATTCTCAGCAGCGGCATGAATCGCGGCGATACGAATGCGCCGGCGACCTACCACCTTGTCGAGGTCGATGTCGGCACGGTGGATCTCGGCGGATTCGCCGCCATGGTGGAAAGCTGGACCAACGCCGAGGGCGTCTTCCGCTTTTCTTCGACAGACGCCATGGCCCTTCTTGCGCTCGTCTTCGAGGAACAGGCGAGCGGTAATTTCGTTGAGCTGGACCTTCTCCTGAAGCCGCAGGCGGTACCAAGAAGCATAGAATCCGGGGGTGTAAGCGATTTCTTCGCCGGGCCCTGGTTCAATCCACAGGCTCCGGGCAGCTCATCTCTACTGCGGATTGGCGAGGGAGTGGCTCTGGCTCAGATCGTGGCCAAGCCCACCATCGTTACGCCAGTTCCCGTTGCGATCGTCGATAGCGGATTCGCCTCCCCTTCCAATTATGTGCCTCCGGCAGTCGGCACGCTCGACTACGGCGCACCCTTCAATTCGATTCCTCAATGTTCAATAGACGCCGCCGGGTTCGCCAATTGCGCACCCGGCAGCGCGGCCGGTCCAAACACCGATGGCAGCCTATGCGATATCACCCAAGCATTGTGCCAGTGGCATGGCACGGCGGTGTTCAGCGCAGCCGCTGCCGTCCTGCATAACGGGTTCGGGGCAGCCGGCACAGGCGCTCCGGTGGCCGCTCCCATTCTCATAAAAATAGAGGGAAATTCCTTTTCGTGGGCGTCAGGCATCGATCAGGCCATGAATCCGCCGAACAGCTCTCCCGCGCGCATCATCAACGCCAGCTTCGGCATCCGTTGCAAATTGTTGATTCTGAATATCTGCGACCCGGTCGACAATACGATACTGATTACCTTGTCCTGCACGGCTCTGTTGATTGCCTTCCCTACGCTGGTGTTTGCACCAGTGTCCTGCCCGGCAATCGCCACGCTTGCGGCGGTCGCCAGCCATATCGGCTTTATGGAGGCAGCGCTCACCAGTGCCTGGAACAAGGGAGCGGTTGTCGTGGCCGGCGCCCCGAATGAGAATATCGATGTTGCCGAGGAGATCTTTCGCCCTTGCGTCGATGATCATGCCCTCTGCGTTTCGGCGCTGAATCCGGCCGCTTCGAGTTCCATTTCCTCCCGCCCTAACGCGGGGCATGGTTCTTCCATCGATGTGTGGGCGCCATCGGGAACCATCGTCACGTCGATACCGCCCAGCGCCACCGCCTTGCCGCCGACACCCTTCAGCGGCACGAGCAATGCCACGCCGATCGTAAGCGGCGCCCTCGCCATCGTCCGGGCAATCGATCCAGCGCTCACGCCCGACGGCGTTGTCGCCTTGCTGCGCAGCGCTAATTGCTCGAGCGCGAGCTCGGCTCGGCTTGGCGGTCTGATCTGCAGTACAAGTGGCGATGCTAAGGTCAACGCGGGGGGATACTTGGATTTTCTGGAACTCGTGCGGCGGGCGCGCCTTGGCGCCGGCAGACCTGTCTTGATGCCCTGCACCGGCGGCTGGGATGGCGCCGAACGCGCCGGCAGGGGCGATACGGCCGACACCGCTCTTCCGATCCCGCCGATCCCGCCCACCCTTCAGGCTGAGCGCATGTTCGAGGAGAGCAGGGATCTCAGCATTCACGGACTGCTGCCTCCGGTTGCTCCCGTCCAATCGGAGGAGGACTGGTATGCAATTCAATTCGAGCCACGGCAGGTTCCGACCCCCACCGGGCCGGGGCCTGTCGGCTTTTTGATCCGGGTGACGGTGCCGGTGCAGGATCCGGGCCTAGGCCGGCTCGAGATCGACATCTTCCGGCGCTCGGTGGTTGACGGAGGTCCGCCCATCGTTCCGGTGCTTCCCCATTCCAAGCAGGACTCCACAGGCGGCGAGGCGGTCACGCACGCTATTGTCCGCACCGACCTCGATTATTTCGCGCGAGTGAAGGCGGTCCTGCCGGTGACACGCAATTCGAACTGCTATGGTGGCGTTATCGTCCGCGTGCTGGAACCAATGCCTCTACCGCCCGTCCGGGACTTCTGATCGCTACGTCCTGATTGGAGTGCGCCAGCAGACGCCGGAAAGCACCCTTGGATTGACGAGGGTGAGGCTTGATGCGTGCGATCACAACGAAACCAACACTTCTCTTGGCGGTTTTGGCGCTCCTGCTG
>DASPGI010000080.1:0-6806 GCA_035620695.1 Alphaproteobacteria bacterium | reverse complement strand
ATTCATCGCGCGAGCCCTCGTACCGCGCGAGCTACGCCCGGCAACGATTTCGGCATGCGGCGCGTTCATTGTCTAACCGCTGCGACAACGACCAAGTTGATGATCACCAGCAGCCGCAGACTGTAGGCGGGGGCTTTAGCGCTCATCATGCGTCCCCTTTGGTCCCGGGTTGGCTTCGGTTATCACGGTGACTCGAATGATCCGTCGGGCCGGAACGTCTGCCGCCATGTCCGCCATGTGAGCCATGCATGAAGTGGTGCATGACGACACAAATGAGCAATAGAGATCCAAGGCCCCAGTTGCCGATCAGGATATGCGCCCGATGTTCGGCGATGAGCAGAAGTCCGGCGATCGCTAGGAATGCGGCGACGCCAATGCCGATCGGCGTTCGAATGAACGCGGCAAGGCCGGAGTTACGATTTCGTTCCATCTTGCTCCCCGTTGCGGTCTCTTCCCACGGGTTTAATCGGGTTGAAACCACAAAGCGCTGTAAGAACCGCGGTGCAGGCGAGCTGCCGACACCGTTCGGGGCGCGATCACACGCGCCTAATTCAGCGCGGAGAGCTTCGGTGGATGAAAGAGCGGCGGGCCAATGTGGCTGGCAGGCGACAAGCCTTGCCAGCGGCCGGCGGAAGACCTCGCCCAAAACAACGGTGCGGATGCCTCGGTCAGCACGATGACGGCCGCGCAACCAAAACTAGCCGCACAGTCAGGATCCGCCTTGCAGATCCCGTCATCGTCGCATGGGGCTAATGCGGTGTGGTCGTTGCCGTTTTGTGCAGCAGAGGTTTGCGCGTATGCGCTGTCGACATGGACGGCATGAACAGCGGCCGAAAACAGCAACACGAGACACAGGACCGCCGCCAAACAGCGACGCGCCTTTCCCGTGCCCAATGGAATGTCGACGTGTTCTGTCATGCTTCGCCTAGCGCACTAGGATACCACAATCCAGGAGTGTAGCAAATTAGATCGCCTTTGAGGGTCACTCGCCTTGACCTGGATCAAGTTCGTTCGTGTTTTCAGCCTGTTGTCACAGAAGGTCATTTAGCGACTTCATGTGCGCAGAAGATTGCGGATGGGTGCTTCCAGAAGATCCGTTATGTCGATCTGGTTGGATATGTGCGGCACCGTGTTGCAGGTGACCACTCCAGCAACACCGGCCGCGATAAGCTCCTCGTAGGCGCGGTCGGCGAAGATTGCATGAACGCCAACGCAGAGCGGCTGTCGGAGGCCGGCTTCCCGGAAGCGTCGTGCCGCCGCAATCATGGTGCGTGCGCTCGAGATAATGTCGTCGACCAGAACAGGCATCCGTTCTCGCCAGCGGTTGGCCTTTGGGAGGGACACTTGGACTTCGCGATCCGAGAGGCGCACCTTTTCCAGTACGACGTAGGGCGCTTGCGCGCTGTCGGCGACAGCAGAGACCCATTGCTCGCTTTCAGCGTCGGGGCCGATCACGAGTGGGGCCGGAACGTACTCGCGAATCCAATCGGCCAGTCGGGTCGCCGCATGCACCGCGATTGCGGGAATCGAATAGATTTCCGATAACGACGCCCGCCGATGCAGATGCGGATCGATGGTCACGAGCCAATCGAAGCACTTGCTGATTGCGCTGGCAAAGTAGCTTGAGGTCACCCCCTCGCCGTCGCGGAAGCGCATGTCCTGCCGCATGTAAGCAAGATAGGGGCAGACCAGGCCGACGCGCGCAGCCCCACAATCGCGCGCCGTCGCGGCGAGGAAGGTCAAAGGAAGGAACTTCTCGTCCGGACGATCAAGCGTGCAGATGACGATGACACTCCCCCCTTTCACCGCGCCGTCGATCCGCACATACGATTCGCCATCGGGAAACCGACGCAGTTCTGCCCGTCCGAGCTCTAAGGTCAGTCGCTCGGCCAGCCGCTTGGCGACGGCCTCGTTCCCTGGCAAGGCAAGGACGACTGGGTTCATCGATCGGAAGCTACACGCACGGCGTCACGATGGGCGGTGATGTAGTCAAGCGCATATTCGAGCTCGCCCCGGCTTTCGGCGTGAATCGTATAAAGCGGCTCGTTTACGTCGACTCGCTGACCGACCGCGGCGTGCAATAAGACGCCGGCAGCCTTCGCGCCCGGTGCTCCAGCGAATTTTGCAATCCTTGCGAGGAGCCGATTATCAATCTCGACCACGCGGCCCCTCGTCGATGCCTCGATCGGGTGCAAGTAGGCCGCCGTCGGCGGCTCGCGCAGACCGCCTTGAGCAACACATATCGCCTGCAGCTTCCGCCATGCGCTGCCGTCGAGAATCGATTTCTCGGCCATATCAATACCCGTTCCCCCCGGCGCCCGGCCGAGAAGTTCCAGAAGATGCCCGGCGAGAGCGACGGAACGTCGCAACAGGTCCCGCGGCGCGTCCGCTGCGTTCTGCAGCACGCTGACGACGTCACGCGCTTCCAGTGCGGGTCCAATGCCACGGCCCACCGGCTGCGTGCCATCGGTCCTCAAGATTCGCACGCTTAGACCGGCAGCGAGCGCAGTCTCGCCAAGAACGACCGACAGCCGATCGGCGTCGTCATCACTTCGAACCTTTGCCGTGGGGCCGACCGGCAGATCGAGAATCACGTGCGTGGCCCCGACTGCGATCTTTTTTGACAGGACCGACGCGACGAGCTGTCCTTCGCTGTCGAGGTCGAGGGCGCGTTCGATACGAATCAAGATATCGTCGGCGGGGCTGAGGTCGACCGCCCCGCCCCATACAATACAACCGCCTTCTTTTTCGACCACGCGACGCATCGCCGTCACGTCAAGGTCGACCGGCGCCAAAGTCTCCATCGTGTCAGCAGTTCCCGCCGGAGACGTGATGGCGCGCGACGAGGTTTTAGGAATTGTCAGGCCGCAGGTCGCCGCGATCGCCACGACAATCGGCGTCGTCCGGTTTCCCGGCAAGCCCCCAACGCAGTGTTTATCGGCAACCAAGCGGTTACCCCATTCGAGACGCCTTCCTGCTGCGACCATCGCGCGCGTTAGCGCGAGAACTTCATTCTGACCTAGGCGTTGGCCGGAACATGCGGTTATGAATGCGGCAAGATGAACGTCCGCGTATCGGCCCGCGACAATATCGCCGACAATGCCCAGCATCGCAGTTTCGTCGAGCTGGCGACCATAGATTTTGGCCCGGACATGGCCCAATGATTCGACCGGGGGCGCGTGGGCTACATGCACTTCATCGCCGTCGGTGACCGCTAACAGTCGCCACGCGCTTTCGGATAGGCTCGCCTCACCCGGCGCCAACAGTTCCGAGGTGATGCGGCCGAGCGTCGCCACGATCGATCGCCCTCTGGCTCGGACCGCAATCCGAGCCTGAGCCGAAAATCCTTCCGAGCGGCAGACATGGCAGTCCTGCCGCATGTAAATCATCGTTTCCTGATGCGTCTCGATGCCGAGCCGACGCAGCTTCAGAACGTGCGAGCGTATGTCAGTCGAAGGATCCATCTCGTTCATCGGACCTAACTTTCAGGCGTTGATAGGGTGACTTGCTGCCTATATTCGGGAACCGTGCACTGCCACCCCAGCCGCTGCTCGATCGCGACCCTGAGCGCGTCCGCCGCAGCTGGCTCCCCGTGGGTAATAAAGGTTTGACGCGGTGGCGTCTCAAATTGTCGCAGCCAGGCAAGGATCTCTTCGCGGTCGGCGTGCGCGGAAAGCATGCCAAGATTTTTCACCTCGGCGCGAACGTCGACGAATCCGCCGTGAATTTTGACGGATGCTGCGCCGCCAACCATTGCTGCACCACGTGTGCCCGGCGCCTGGTATCCGGCGAACAAAATGGTGTTTCGCGGATCGGGTGCAAAGACTTTCAAATGATGCAGCACCCGCCCGCCAGTCGCCATTCCACTCGCGGCAAGAATGATTTTTGGTACCCGATCGTGGTCGAGCGCTTTCGATTCCTCCGGATGATTGACGTACCGCGCGACGGCGCATAAGGCACGGCAAAGATCAGGCGTCAATCGATGCTCGCCGACATGGTCGCAGAAGATATCGCTGGCATCGATCGCCATCGGACTGTCGAGAAAAACCGGTATATCGGGAATCCGCTGCGCCTGCTTGAGCCGATAGATGTAGTAGAGGACCGTCTGCACGCGACCAACGGCGAACGTCGGAACAAGCACCACTCCGCCCCGCTGGGCTGTCCGATTGACGATGTCGGCGAGGTAATCCTCGGGATCGGCCGGTTCGTGTGTCCTGTCGCCATAGGTCGACTCGACTACGAGGAAGCCCGCGCGGTCGACGATCGCGGGATCGATAGTAATCGGATGCTTCGGGCGGCCGAGATCGCCGGAAAACACCAGTTTAGTCCCCGCACACGTAAGCTCGACAACGGCCGCGCCGAGGATATGTCCGGCGGGCCGGAATCGGATGTTTATGCCGCGACCGATCTCGAATTCTTGTTCGAAGTCTTTGGCAACAAGCAGCTTGAGGCTGCGGACCGCGTCGGCTTCGGTATACAGGGGCAGCGCGGGCTTGTGCTTCGAGAAACCATGTCGATTGGCGTACTCGGCGTCGCGCTCTTGAAGGTGCCCGCTGTCCGGTAGCAAAATGCGGCACAGGTCACGCGTGGCCGCTGTGCAGAAGACGCGGCCCTTGAAACCGTTTCGCGCCAAGAGCGGCAAATAGCCCGAATGATCGAGATGCGCATGCGTGAGAATCACCGCATCGATCTCCGGGGGATCAATCGGGAAGCGGTCCCAATTGCGCAAGCGCAACTGTTTGAATCCCTGAAACAGGCCGCAATCGACAAGAATTTTCCTTGCTCCCGTTTCGACCAGATACTTCGATCCAGTCACTGTGCCGACACCGCCGAAAAAGCTGAGATGCATCCTTGGCCTTCCTCGCCTGACTGCGCACGATGCGATGCAGCGCCCGCATTGCTCACATGATTATCGTACCTACGTCGCTGTGTTCAGATCTTCGCCGGTCGTTGAGCAGTCCAAAACAAAACGAATCCGCCCCACACCGGCCCGCATGCCGTACGTCCGTGAACCCAGCGTTGCGTATTGCGGCCTCTATGCGTCCACTGAGATTCTCTGCCGGTCCTGCAATGAGCCGGAGAGGCCACACAACTAGCCACCAAGCCCGAATGCCCGGTCGATCGATATCGCCTGCCACGAAACGGCCTTCGGGCTTCAAGACGCGGAGAATCTCCCGTAAAGCCACCTGCTTAAGATCACTCGGCAGATGGCGGAGAACAAAGCTCATCAAGACGACATCGAAGCTGCGGTCGGTGAACGGAAGATCTTCGGCTGCCGCAGGTTTGAATTGGGCGGCATTGTCGACGCTCGCAGCATTTTGTCGCGCGATTCGAATCATATCGGCCGCCAGATCTACACCCAATACGACGCCCGTACTACCGACGGTGTCGGCCGCCATGCGACTGAGGACGCCTGTTCCACAGCCAACATCAAGTACGTGATCGCCCTGCCAAAGGTTCGCCTGACCGGCCCCCGCTGACGGATTTAGGTGCAAAGTTAATTGAGCATCATGCTTGAGGCTAGTGGTACGGCGGGTGTGGGCGGCCGAGCGCCCGGTGACGGTCGAACGCATGCGTTCGACGGCGAGGTCGGCCACACCACGGCCTCGGGCGCCGGCGGGCGATAGCCCAGCGCCGAATGCGGGCGCCACACATTATAATGCCGCCGCCAGGCTTCGATCAGCGCCTGCGCCTCCTTGAGGGTGTAGAAGATCTCGCCGTTGAGCAGCTCATCGCGTAGCTTGCCATTGAAACTTTCCACATAGCCGTTTTCCCAAGGGCTGGCCTTCTCGATGAAGGTGGTCTTCGCGCCGACCGCCGCAATCCACTGACGAACCGCGGCAGCGACGAACTCCGGCCCCCGGTCGGAGCGGATGTGCGCCGGCACGCCGCGTGCGATGCAGAGCTCGGCCAGCATCTCGATCACGTGCATTGAGTTAAGACGCCGCGCGGCACGAATCGCCAGGCACTCGCGCGTGAACTCATCGAGGATGCACAGCATTCGGAACTTCTTACCATCATGGGTGCGGTCCTCGACGAAATCATACGCCCAGACGTGACCGGGTCGCGCCGGCCGCAGGCGGACGCACGACCCATCCGCCAGCCAGAGACGGCCGCGCTTCGGTTGCTTTTGCGGCACTTTCAGTCCCTCCCAGCGCCAGACGCGCGCGACCCGCTTCTTGTTCACGCTCCACCCGGCGTGCCGCAACAGCGCGCTAATCCGGCCGCAGCCGTAGCGCCCGTACTGGCTGGCCAACTCAATAATGTCAGTGGTCAGCATCGCTTCGTCGTCGTAGGTCTTGAGACCCCGCCGCTGCGTCGAGCGCGGTTGACCGATTACCACACAGGCCCGGCGTTCCGAGACGCCGAGCACCGCGCAGACCTGGTCCACCGCCTCGCGCCGCCGCGCCGGGCTGCTTACTTTCCCCGGAGCGCCTCGTTCAGGATCATCTTGTCGAGCGTCAGGTCCGATACCGCCCGCCGTAGCCTGGCGTTCTCGGCCTCGAGCTCCTTGAGCCGCTTCACCTGGTCGAGCTTCAGCCGACCAAACTCGTTGCGCCACCGGTGATAGGTCGTATCCGTCACTCCGATCGTCTTGACCGCCTCGCCCAGTGGTCGCCCCTGCGCCGTCGCGACATCGACCTGCCGCAGCTTAGCGACGGTCTCTTCCGGCGTGTATATCTTCCTCGGCATCTGGATCCTCCTTCGTTCGTTCCGAACTTACAGGTGGATCCGTTCTTTTGGGGCACCTCACCGGCGCCCAAGCGGAGCAGGGCGTCAATCCGGCAGGCCGGCCTTGCGTAGCG
>DASPGI010000079.1:0-6568 GCA_035620695.1 Alphaproteobacteria bacterium | reverse complement strand
TTTGCCTCCGATGCGGGGTCGTGCACGAAAACGACATCGGCATCGCCGCGGCTCCCGGTCTGCAACGCTTGGCCTGTGCCCTGGGCGACCACGCGCACCTCGATGCCGCTCTTCTTGGTGAAGAGGGGAAGCAAGTGGCCGAACAGGCCGGACTGCTCGGTCGAGGTGGTCGATGCGACTGTTATGAATTTCTCCTCCGCCGGAGCGGCGCTCCACAAGCCTGCGATCAGAGCCAACGAGATCAGCGCGAGATCAATCCTCTTAGACATTGTCGGTTTTCTTGATTCCTTGTTTTGTCTTTCTTTCCGTTCGGCGTCAGGCATAGTGCCGCCCAGCGATCCTGGTCAGGAAGAACGCCGCCGCGTTGATGATCAGGACCAGCGTGATCAGGATGATGCCGAGCGCGAGCGCCAATCCGAGCTGTCCCTTGCTCGTCTCCAGTGCGATCGCGGTTGTCATGGTGCGGGTCACGCCGGCAATGTTGCCGCCAACAATGAGGATCGCGCCCACTTCGGCGGCGGCGCGGCCCAATCCGGCGAGCACCGCGGTCAAGACACCGTAGCGCGCGTCCCAAAGCAAGGTCGGTACTGCGCGCGCCGGGCCGACGCCGAGGGAAGTCAGCTGCTCGCCATACTCCGCCCACAGATCGCCGACGATCTGCCGTGTCAACGCCGCGATAATCGGCAGGATCAAGACCGCCTGCGCGATGATCATTGCCGGGGGCGTGAACAGAAGGCCCAGCTCACCCAACGGTCCCGCACGCGAAAGAAGCAAATAGACCGCGAGGCCAACCACAACCGGAGGCAGTCCCATCAGCGCATTGAGCACGATGATGACAGCGTCCCGCCCGTGAAAACGGCCGAGCGCCACGGCGGCGCCCAGGGGCAGGGCGAACAGGGTGGCCAAAGCAACGGCCGTGAGGCTTACGGTCAGGGAGAGGGCCACAATCTGACGCAGCTCGGCATCGGCGGATAGGACCAAGGCGAATGCGGTGCTTAACGCTTCCATTGCGCTATTATGCGCGAGGTCCGAAAAATTGACAGTTATGTAATTCGTGCTTACAGTTGCAAAAGGATGCAGCAGTCTGGTTCAGCACAGGAGTTCCTGACTACCTCGGAGGTCGCCGACTTTCTGCGCATAAAGGAGCGCACGGTTTATGAGTTGGTCCGCAAGCGGCGCATCCCGTGCAGCCGGGTGACGGGACGCCTGCTGTTTCCAAGATCGATGGTCGAGGCCTGGGTGCGCGCGCAGGTCGAGTATGAGGGGCCGGCATTGAAACCGGCTCCGCCCGTGATCGCGGGGAGCCATGATCCCTTATTGGAGTGGGCGGTGCGGGAATCCGGGTGCGATCTCGCGCTGATGGGCGGCGGCAGCTCGGACGGACTTCGTCGGTTGGAATTGGGGCAGGCGGTCGCGGCCGGACTGCATCTGATCGATCCCGGTGGTGGTGATTACAATATGGCCGTACTGCGCACGTCCGAGAAGTCCGGCGATCTCGCGCTCATCCACTGGGCATGGCGGCAGCAGGGGCTGATCACTGCTCGGGGGAATCCAAAGAAGATCAGGAGCATTCTCGACCTCAAGAAGGCCGGCATCGTAGTCGCGCGCCGGCAGGAGGGGGCGGGGTCGCAAGTGCTGCTGCGCTACCTTCTGGAAACGGCGAGCCTCTCCTATCGAAACCTGAAGCTGCTGGAGCCAGCCATGCGCACCGAGACGGATGTCGCGACAGCGGTGCTGGACGGCAAGGCCGACTGCGGACTGGCCATCGAAGCGGTGGCAAGGCGTCACAAGCTCGGCTTCATCCCTCTTCAACTCGAGCGCTTTGATCTTGCCGTGAGCCGGCGCCACTATTTCGAGGAGCCGCTGCAACGGCTGGTCTGGTTCACGCGCGGTCCCGACTTTTCGGCTCATGCCGCTCAACTCGGCGGCTATGATGTGTCGGAGACCGGACGGATCGTCCAGGGATTGGCATGAGCGTTGTCCGATTCGGAAATTGATTCAGAAAACGTGGAATGCGCCGACAAGTATGACGCCAAATTCCAGCGCGGCGATCAGGCAGGCTAGATGCAAGGCCAGACAGCGCCGTCGCCGCTGCGTCGCCCGCTCTCCGAGTACGGCTCGCAGCAAATGCTCTGCTTCAATTTCCGCACGGTCGTAATCGATCATTGATCCCCCCAGTATGGTCGCATGCTACCGTTCTCCGCGCGTAGGTATCTACGCGGGCGGTGGCCGATCGCCACGCCGCGGGTGGCGACGGCGGCTTTGGGGGGAGATCCCCTGGGTCGGATCCGGCGGTGACCGCCGCCGGGCCCCCGCCTAATGCACTTTTGGGGCGAAAATCATATAATCCATGCACCCAGTTGCTGTCAATCGCGGGAAATCAGGCGAACGACGGTTTTCATTTCCGCCGGCAGCTCCTCGTTCACTTGAGATGCCGGATGGTTCGCGACGAGATCGTGCAAGGCGATCGCGGTTTCCAAGAAACGCAGCGAAGCAAGCTCCAATCCCTCTTCCTTTAGATGACGCATCAGGGCCCGCCCCATGCGACGCAACAGCTCGCGGTCAAGAGGCAGATTGGAATCGGCGCCCGCGGAAGCAGCCAGATCGCTCGGAAGAAGATCCTCACGCCGGCAGGCCAGAGCCTTGGCAAGCCTGGTCATCCAGTCCAGCGTAAGCCTGCGTTCCCCGCGCTCGAGCTTGCTTATCTGCGAAGGCGTGGTGCGACTGCGTCGCGCCAACTCTTCGACCGAGAGCCCTCTGCGGTGTCGCCATTCCCGTATTCGATTCATGGTTGTAAGTCTTAACCATCGCGCCAGTTGACGAAATACCCATTATGGATAATCTGTGTCCAATTTGGACATAGCCTCCAAGCGGGATCGCCGAGGCTCAATCTGAAGATATTACGACGGAGCAGCGGAGCCATGTCGCAGGAGGTTCGGTTCGAGTATGCAATGAAGGCTGCGCGGGCAGCGGAGGGAGACGGCGGCAATGCCGGGCTTTCTCTTGTGCCTCATGCGCGCCGCGAGATCCCGGCTCTTACCCCCCTTGGCTGGGACCGATCTCGGGGCACGCGGCCTGCGACTCCCTTTCGGCCGGCGCGGCGAGCCGAAGCGAAGTGTCAAGGCGGACTGGGAATGGTCGAAGCCGCGCCCGATCTGGAGAATACCAAAGCGCGCCTCATCGAGGCTGCCGACGCGCTGCGCCGGCTCAACATGCTGGGGATCAAGCCCGGCGGCTTGCGTGCACAATGGCCCGACGTGGTGCATCGGGCCGAGGAAGCCTATGGCTGGACGGCCGAGCGCATGCGCCCGCCGCGCCCCAGCCCCGCACAGATCACGCGCATGGATGAGGCGCTTGGGTGGCTGCTTTGGCTTGACGACGACCAGCGCAAGATCGTCTGGGCCCGCTGCATGGGCCTGTCCTGGCGCCGCATAGAGGATATCGACGGACGCTCGATACGTACGCTGCAGAACCTGTTCGCAACCGCCCTTCGTCTCATCTTGCTCCGTCGCACCAGCCGCGAGACATGTGAATATCGGGCGCGCTCCATAACTTCGTAACTAAAAAGGGCATTGTCAGATAAAATTTCTCTTTCAGATTGCGCGAAATTCGGGTAGGACTGATGCCAGGATGGCGCGCAGCGCATCCAAATGCCGAAAGGAGGGCTCAGCTCTCCGCGCTGCCTACGATCCGACAGATTCGGAAAATTTCTGCGCGAGCCAGCACCAGTTCCTGCTCCGGCTGGAACTGGCGCAAGGTCACCCGGCGGCTGTCCTGCCTGACGAATTGCTTGATCATGCCGCGGCCGTCCGCCAGTTCGACCACCACGAAGCAACCCGAGGCGAGTGGCCGGCCAGGATCGACGTGAACGATCTCGCCGCGCAGATAGCGCGGCTCCATGCTGTCGCCATAGACATAGACGGCGAACCCGTCGCTTACACCCGATAGACTTGGGGGGCGGAGCGTATAGTCCTTCGCTGTCCCGTCATTGAAGAAATAGCCGCTACCGCCGCCCATCGCCGCGCCGAGGATCGGCAGGTCCTTCCTTGCAGAGCGCGGCGCGAAGGGCAGGCGATCCAGTTGTGGGCCAGTCTGCGGCTGGTGGGGCACGATCCCGGCAAGCGCCAGGATTTCACCGGGGGCGATCCCGCTCTGGGCGAAGAGCGGGAGCAGTCGCTCAACGAGCTCAACGGGTAGATAGGTCCGCTTGAAGCGGTCCTCATAGTGTTGATAGCGGCTGGTATGCCGGAAACCCAGATAGCGCGAGACCAGGGCCATCGATAGGCCCGCTTGGACTCGCAGCGCCTTCAGCCGGCGCGCCGCCGCCGAGATCTCAGGGCCGCCAGCCACAGTGCCAGTGGTGTTCATGACGTAATCATACACATTTTGCGTTGACGCTAAGATTGGTGCACACTAGATCAAAACGTGAACACGCGGGAGAAAAAAAGACATGGACGAGGGAGCTTCGATATCGGCGCCGAGGGGCGCTCAGCCACCGATTGGGCGGCTTTCCGGCAGGTCTCAGCCCGGTGCGGGGGAGATCGCGCAAGCCTACCGGCGCGGCCTGGGCGTGGAGGCAATCGCAAGACGCACCGGCGTGCCGGTCCGAGAGGTCTATTGGATGCTAGGACGCGAGAATGTGGCCATTCGACCCGCCCGCGTCGCTCGGGGTCCGAAGCCCGAGACCTTGGAGCTGCTCCGATGCATCCGCCGATTGCGCGACGACGGGCACACCTACAAGCAAATCGCCCGGCTCTGCGGCATCGCGCCCGGCACGGTCGGAGTGATGCTCTCCACATTTCGCGAGGTCGAGCTCTGAGCAGGTGCGGATATGCGTCGGGCGCGGTCGAGCGCTTCAACGGGAGTGACAGATGCAGGAAGAGCAAGCGCGCGAAATTGCCCGCCAAGCCGCCGGGCTCGCCGTGCAGGAAGTCTTTTATCGCCTTGGCCTGTTTGTGGACGAGCCGGACGAGTTGCGCGAGTACCGCAAGGATTTCACCTTCATTCGCGCGCAGCGGCGGACCTCGGAGGCGATCGCCCATCATGTCCGCCGCGTCGCCATAGGGCTTGGCGTGACCGGCCTGATCTATGTGATCTGGCAAGGCGTGATGCTGGCCCTCGGCCGGGGACCACAGTGAGGCTGGTGTCATGGGTATTCGTTTCGACGATCTTTCGGTCATGGCGCGCACCGTCTATGGCGAGGCGCGCGGTGAGCTGCATGAGGGGCGCTTGGCGGTCGCCCACGTGATCCTCAACCGCATGCGCCTGGGCGGCTGGTGGGGAGTCAGCGTCAGTGAGGTCTGCCTGAAGCGTTGGCAGTTCTCCTGCTGGAACCCCGGTGATCCGAACCGACCTCGGCTGTTCCAGATCGAGCTTGACGATCGCGAGCTGCTCGGCTGCACACGGGCCTGCATCGAAGCCCTGTCGGGGGTTGCCGACCCGACGCTGGGGGCCACCCATTATCACTCCACCAAAATGCCCGTTCCGCCCCGCTGGGTGTGCGGGCGCGTCCCGGACGTGGTGATCGGTCGTCACGCTTTCTTTCGCAACATCAAGTGAGGAGAAGTATCGATGTCGGAATTCAAGACCTTGTTCTCGTCGAAGACGTTTTGGGGTGCGTTCGTCGCCATCCTTGCCGGAGCGCTTTCGCTTTTCGGATATCATCTCGGGGAGGCCGACCAGGTTGAACTGATCAACTCGATCAGCGGGGTTGCCGCCGCCGTTGGCGGCCTTATCGCCATCTACGGCCGGATCGTCGCCAGCAAGCGCATCGGCAGCGGCGAATGACCGCGGCCCTGATCATGACCGGCGCGACCGGCGCGCTCATGCTACTCATCGTCGCGTTGGCCACCCGGCGCGGGCGCGCACAAGCGCGGTTGGACATAGCCCTGGAGAACCTCAATGTCCGCGAACGCCAACTGGAGGCGGCAAGCCGTCGCGCTCGCGACAGCGATGAGCTTGCTCGCCGGCTGCGTGCAGGCCAATTCTAGCTGTCCACCGACAATCAGCTACGATCGCACAACCTTGGCGGAAGTCGCTAACGAGCTGGAACGGCTCGGCCCGAATTCGGCCACTGCACGCCTGATCGCAGACTATGACGTACTGCGCGCACAGGTCCGCGCGTGCCGTTGAGCAAGACCCCTGACAAAGAAGGACTCAACAGAGCGGCAGGCGTGAAGCCTGCCGCGTTTTTTTTCGATCACCAGAATTACGGCATAAGCTATCAGCTGGCTCAGCCGACAGCGACCGACTTCTACCGGGGGCTTTGCCAGCCGGTGATCTCTTTGCAACGCTGGAAGGCCATTTCTTCGGCTCCGAAAGCTGTCTTAGCCGCCTTTTCATCAAGCAGTTTCACTTTCAGCTCGGCGGTGCAACGCTTCTGAGCATCGCGCACCTCCTGACTGTTGTGGTCGATGGGCAGCGCCGATTCCTGCGCGTTAGAGGAAAGGAAGGCGACGATGCTTCCGGTCGCCGCCAAGGCCAAGACGAAATACCGCGTCACGACTACTCCTACCGCTGCCGGCTCCCGGGCCACATCTCACGGTCCCGCATCGATCATGCGGGTGGA
>DASPGI010000078.1:0-6173 GCA_035620695.1 Alphaproteobacteria bacterium | reverse complement strand
GAGCGGCAAGCCGCTCTTGATCGTCGCCGAAGACGTCGAAGGCGAGGCCTTGGCGACCTTGGTGGTCAACAAGCTCAGGGGCGGCCTCAAGGTGGCGGCGGTGAAGGCGCCCGGCTTCGGCGATCGCCGCAAGGCGATGCTGGAGGATATCGCCATTCTCTCCGGCGGCCAGGTCATCTCGGAAGATCTCGGCATTAAGCTGGAGAATGTCGCCTTGGATATGCTGGGCCGCGCCAAGCGGGTGCTGATCTCCAAGGAGGAGACCACCATCGTCGACGGCGCCGGCAAGAAGGCGGACATACAGGGCCGGGTCGGGCAGATCCGCGCGCAGATCGAGGAGACGACCTCCGACTATGACCGTGAGAAGCTGCAGGAGCGGCTGGCCAAGCTCGCCGGCGGCGTAGCCATCATCCGCGTCGGGGGCGCCACCGAGGTCGAGGTGAAGGAACGCAAGGACCGGGTCGAGGACGCCAGACATGCGACCCGCGCCGCGGTCGAGGAGGGCATCGTCCCAGGCGGCGGCGTGGCCCTGCTCTATGCCAGCCGGGCCCTGGGGAAGCTGGAGCCCGAGAACGAGGACCAGCGAGTTGGGATCGAGATCGTGCGCCGGGCGCTCCGGATCCCCGCGCGGCTCATCGCCGAAAACGCCGGCGTCGATGGCTCGATCGTCATCGGCAAGCTGACCGAGCAGAAGAACGGCACCTTCGGATTCGATGCCCAGGCCGGCGAGTACAAGGACCTGGTCAAGGCCGGCGTCATCGACCCGACGAAGGTGGTGCGATCGGCACTGCAGAATGCGGCCTCGATCGCCTCCCTCCTGATCACCACCGAGGCGATGGTCGCCGAACGGCCGAAGAAGGAAACCACCCCCATGGGCGCCCCCGGCGGCGGCATGGGCGGCATGAGCGACATGGATTTCTAAGCAGACAAGAGAATGGTCAGAAGGTTCCGCGGCTACGGCCGCGGTTCCGGATTCTCCGCTCGATTAGATCCTGTTTATGTTCGGCAGAAAGGCAGGCATGGGCTGCCGAGCGCTGGTGGTGATAAGAGTGCTGTCAATCCGCAGAGCTATTCGGCAGCGTCGCCACGGTCACGGGGATCTGGGGGAGCAGTGCGTATCCGGCGACGAGAGCTCGCCAGCGTGCTGATCGACCAATGCGCGGCTGATCGTACCTAGCAGAAGGGCTGCAGCGTCGCATTTGCATGTACTCGTTGAGCCACCCGTCTCGGTCGGACTGCTAACGCAGAACTGAAGGAGCGGGTCGGCCGTCTCGATGGTGGTTCTGGCCCGGAATTCGACTGAGGTGCACCGAAAATGGGCGCCTGGGTTCGAACAGAGAAGTCCCTTGGCCCGTGGCGTAAGAAGGCCTGAGTTTGGACGTAGCTCTCTCGATGCAAGTCCGTTGGTCAGGAGTACCGCATATCTCACAATAACATCACGATTTCGTTTCCCTGTTCGGGATTACGGGTTCTCCTCGTAGAGGATGAGCACCTGATCACGACCCGGTTTTCGGATCTACTGATGGCGGAGGGGCATCAGATCGTAGGGCCGTTTTCTACTGCCGAAGGGGCCGTGGAGGCGGCCGATTGTGAGCAAGTAGATGTCGCCGTTCTTTGTGTGCGCCTACGCAGCGAGCTTGTCTATCCACTCGCCAAGATCCTCACCGAACGCGGAGTCCCGGTGATGTTCATCTCCAATCTGACCGGCATTGTAAGGCTTCCACCGGAGTTAAGGGTCTCGGGGAACGCGGCATCGTGTTCCCTTTGATCCGACGCTTTCCGGTAAGCCAGTAATCGCTCGCCATCCTAGACGGGGATCAGTTGATCATCATCACGCGGCTAAGCAAAAGGGTCGAATCAACCAGCGCGCCCCGAATTGCATTGACCTGGAGTGAGCTCGCTCAGCTCAAAGCTCGCGGCCCCTCTTTTTCGATTTCGCGAGACGAAGGTTCCAAGAGGTGAACGGAGTACGGTCGGGCTTTGGGGCGCGCACACAAGTGCTAACGTAGAAAAAATGTGGAGTCTGGTAGTCAGCCTGGCCACCGGGAATTTGCTCCTATACGATCTACCGGGGCGGAAAGGTATTTTCTGACAACGCTCATTCGCCGAGCCTTCAGACGCGCGCCATGGGACAATGGAGAGCCTGTCCGGGAAGAGCTCTTCAGCGTAGGGCGTCTGGAGGAGCACGCGCGGAGCCTCGCGGCCGCTCAGCCGGTAGCATCAAAACGGACCCGTGGCCTGCCCTTGGCAGTGCGCCTCGCCGACAACGGGGCGGTTCTGCTCGCGGTCTATCGGTCCATCTCTAAATCAGTTCAGGAAAGACGTGCGATCACCCCGGCGGCAGAATGGCTGATCGACAACTATCACGTCGTCGAAAGGCAGATTCGCGAAATCCGCAATGATCTGCCACCCGGCTACTACCGGGAGCTGCCCAAGCTCGTCGACGGGCCGTTCGCGCGATATCCGCGGGTGCTTGGCGTGGCCTGGGCATTTGTCGCCCACACCGACAGCCGCTTCGACCCCGAGATGCTGAGACGCTTCGTACGGGCCTATCAGGAGGTTCAGCCCCTCACGATTGGAGAACTCTGGGCGGTGGCGATCACGCTCAGGATCGTCCTGGTGGAGAATCTTCGGCGCCTCGGTGAGCGGATCGTACGCAATCGGGCCGCACGGCAGGAGGCAGACGGTCTTGCAGACCGCTTGTTGGGCGCCGATGGACGTGCCCCAGAGCCGGCGTCGGTGGTGTTTGCAGGCTACGAAGGCTCGCAGCTCGCCGACGCATTCGTCGTACAGCTCGTGCACAGGCTGCGCGAGCAGGATCCCCGGATCACGCCAGCGCTGGCGTGGCTTGACCAGCGCATTGCATCTCAACACACGACGGCCGATGCGATCGTGCGCGACGAACACCAAAGGCAAGGTGCGGCGAGCGTCACCGTCCGCAACATCATCACGAGCATGCGCCTGATCTCCGACGTGGATTGGACGGAGATGTTCGAGCGCGTCAGCCTCGTCGACGACGTGCTCGCGTCTGGCGGCGGCTATTCAGGCATGGACTTTCCGACCCGCAACCTCTACCGCACCGCCGTAGAAGACCTCGCGCGCGGGTCGAGGCGCTCAGAGCTCGACGTCGCACGCAGCGCCGTGCTGGTGGCCGGACAAGCCGCATCGGCGGAAAGCAGTGCGGGTGTGGCGGACGCTCGGCGGCGTGATCCCGGCTATCATCTCTTCGCCGGAGGACGCCAAGCCTTCGAAACGTCGATCGGCTTCCGGCCACCGCTGCATACCTGGCTGGGGCGCTCGAGCCGGGCTCTCGGCATACGAGGCTATGTCAGCGCCGGCGTTGCCGTCGCCGCGTTCCTCCTTGCCTTGCCGCTAGTCGTGCTTGCCGCGGCCGGGCTCGACGGGGCATGGCTGGTTCTGCTCGGCGCCCTGGGCGTGATCCCTGCCATCGATTCGGCGGTCGCCTTGGTAAATCGCGGCGTGACGCGCTGGTTTGGCACTGCGCTGCTACCCGCACTCGAACTTCGCAGGGGCGTTCCCTCTGATCTGCGTACGCTCATTGCGGTGCCGACGCTGCTCACGACGGTCGAAGCGATCGAAAAGCAGATCGAGCGGCTCGAGATCCACTATTTCTCGAGCCCTGACGGTGACCTTCATTTTGCGCTGCTTTCCGACTGGAGCGATGCCGGCGCTGAGCACATTGAGGGTGATGAGGCTCTCCTCGCGGCTGCAGCCGAGGGGATCGCTCGGCTCAACCAGCGCCATGGCCGAGGGGCCGCCGATCGCTTCCTGCTGCTCCACCGTCGGCGGGTATGGAACGAAAGCGAGGGGCGGTGGATCGGCTGGGAACGCAAGCGCGGCAAGCTGCACGAGTTGAACCGGCTCTTGCGCGGGGCGACCGACACTACCTTTGTACCGACCAACGGCCAACCTCCGGCCCTGCCCTCCGATGTACGCTACGTCATCACCCTCGACGCCGATACCAGGCTGCCGCGCGAAACGGTTCGAAGATTGATCGGCAAGATGGCGCACCCGCTCAACCATCCGCGCTTTGATCCCGATGCCCGCAGAGTTGTCGAAGGATATGCGGTCTTGCAGCCGCGGGTCACGCCCTCTCTCCCCGTCGGTCGGGAGGGCTCATTTTTCCAGCGCGTGTTCTCGAGTGCGAGCGGTATCGACCCGTACGCGTCCGCTGTCTCCGACGTCTACCAGGACCTCTTCGGAGAAGGCTCCTACACCGGCAAGGGCATATACGATCTCGATGCTTTTGAGGCGGCGCTCGCTAGCCGGGTGCCCGACTCCATGGTCCTTAGTCACGATCTGTTTGAGGGCGTGTTCGCGCGCGCCGGCCTTGCTTCTGACGTCGAGGTCGTTGAGGAGTTCCCCGCCCGCTACGATATCGCCGCCCTGCGCCACCACCGTTGGGCGCGCGGCGATTGGCAGCTCTTGCCATGGATCTTCGGTCGCTGGCCGATCCTCGGAGCTCGCCGGACGCGCCTGGCGATGCCGACCATCGGCCGCTGGAAGATGCTCGACAATCTGCGCCGGACGCTATCGGCGCCCGCGGCCGTCCTCGCCTTTCTGGTCGGATGGACCCTGCCCTTCGATGCGGCGACGCTCTGGACCGGATTCGTGCTCGCGACGATCGTGCTGCCGTCGTTCATCCCCGTCGCGGCGGCAATCGTGCCGCGTCGAGCCGAGATCACGGTGCGCAGTTACCTGGGCGCCATCGGCTCCGATCTCTATCTCGCTCTCGCTCAATCCGCGCTCATAGTGACCTTCCTGGCGCACCAGGCATGGTTGATGGGTGATGCGATTGTCCGGACCCTGATCCGGTTGTTCGTCACCCGACGGCATCTCCTCGAATGGGTTTCCGCCGCCCAGACAACTCTCGGTTCGCAACCCAATCTTCTCGGCTTGTATCGCCGGATGGCCGGTGCCGTCCTTATCGGGATCCTTTCCTTGCTTGTCGGCTGGGCCGCGGGAGAGGGAACCTGGGTCTTGGCAGTCCCGTTCGTGGTCCTCTGGATCGCTTCGCCGGCAATCGCAGGCTGGGCGAGCCGGTCTCCGCTGGTCGCGGGCCGTCTTTCGATGTCGGCGACCGACGCGCGCGCCCTACGGCTGACCGCACGGCGAACCTGGCGGTTCTTCGAGACTTTCGTGACCGCGGACGATCACATGCTGCCGCCGGACAACTTCCAGGAAGACCCGGCGCCGGTGCTTGCCCATCGGACCTCCCCGACCAATCTCGGCCTGTACCTTCTGTCGGTGGTGAGCGCCCGAGACTTCGGATGGATCGGGACGGTCGAGGCGGTCGAGCGGATTGAAGCGACGCTGTCGACCATGAGTGGGCTCGCGCGCTTTCGCGGCCATTTCTACAACTGGTACAGCACGCGGGATTTGCAACCGCTCAATCCTCGCTATGTCTCGTCTGTCGACAGCGGCAACCTGGCCGCACACCTGATCGCGCTTGCCAACGCATGCCGGGAATGGGCCGATGTTCCGCTCACGGATGACCGCCGCCTCGCCGGTGTCGCAGAGACGGTCGATCTCACCCGCCAGGAGGTAGAGCACCTGCAAGACGGGCGCCGAACACAGCTCGGCACATTCCAGCATGTGGAAGACGCGCTCGCGGTACTCTTGGCCGGCGTGCAAAAACCCAAGACGGACGGTGAGGACATTGAGGACCGGCTTAGGAATTGCGCCGGCCAAGCGGAGACCACCGCCAACATCGCACGCGCGCTGATGCCTGAAACGGGTGACGGACCCTACGTGGACTTGCTGTTCTGGGCGGAAGCGACACGGAAAGCGATTGAGAGTCACTGCCGTGATCTTCGGTCCTCCTCGGACGTGCCGCCCTCTTCCCTGGTGGCGCGCCTCGCGGTTCTCGAGCAGACCGCGAAGGCGATGGCGCTCGCAATGGAGTTTGGATTTCTATTCAACGGCGACCGCAAGCTGCTTTCCATCGGCTACCAAGCGAACGAGGGCACACTCGACCCGAGTTGCTACGATCTCCTAGCCTCCGAGGCGCGGCTAGCCAGCCTCGTGGCGATAGCCAAGGGGGATGTACCGGCACGTCACTGGTTCCGCCTCGGCCGCGCCGTCACACCCATTGCGCACGGTGCTGCGCTGATCTCCTGGTCGGGCTCTATGTTCGAGTACCTGATGCCCTC
>DASPGI010000077.1:0-49303 GCA_035620695.1 Alphaproteobacteria bacterium | reverse complement strand
CCCCATCATGGGTTCATCGAGACCAGCGACGGACAGGAAGTATATTTCCACCGGAACAGTCTGGTCGAAAGCAAGTTCGAATCGCTCGAAGTTGGCGAGGAGGTCCGCCTGACGGTTGCGGAGGACGAAAGCGCCAAGGGTGCGCAGGCCTCGACCGTCCACTTGGTCGGGAAACACCATCTGATCGAATAAGAAATGCGGCTCGAGCGGCAATCAGGCTCGGCGAGTGTTTGCGTCTGCCCGATCAGCCGTTCAGGTCGATCAGCGAACCGTCGACATGGAGCCTGCGAATAGCCTCCGCCATGAGCGGCGCCACGGATAAGATCCTCAGCCTGCCGCGAGGTTCGATCGGCACGGAATCGGTCAGCGTAATGGAATCGAGATCCGGGCTCGCGAAGAGGCTCGGCGCGCCGCCGACAAGAAGGCCATGGGTTGCGACGGCATGAACGGCGATTGCGCCCATCTCGCGGCAGCGCCGCGCCGCACGGAGCAAGGTGGTCCCGGTGCTGACCAAATCGTCGACCAATACGGCTACCCGCCCAGAGACCTCTCCCACCAGGGCCTCGCCGCTGACGACGCCCGCGCTGCGGTGCTTTTCGGCAAAGGCGAGCGGGATTTCGGCTTTGATCAGTTCCGCTAGAGTCTGGCGAAAGGCGTCCGCACGTTTGACGCCGCCGGAATCGGGCGAAACCACGACAACGGAGGTCGAGCCGATGGGCTCGGCGATTGCGGCCGCCAGCAAGTGTCGCGCCTCCAGATGCTCGGCCGGAATACGGAAGGCATTCTGATAGGCGGCCGGGTTGTGTACATCGAGCACGCAGATGCGGTCCGTCCCGACCGCCTCGAAAAGACAGGCGACGTAGCGCGTGGTCACGGGGTCGCGCGGTTTGGTGCGTCTATCCTTGCGGGCATAGCAAAGATAGGGAACCACCGCAGTGACGCGGGCCGCTCCGGCGTCCTTCAACGCGGCGATCATGAACAAGAGCCGGTTCAGCCGTTCATCGACCCCATGCTCGGGAGTTGCATGCAAACATTGAAGCACATAGACGTCTCGTCCGCGCACGCTCTCCAACGGCCGCGCCTTATGCTCTCCGTCTTCGAATAGCCGTTCTTCATGGGCGCTCAGAGGTAGATCAAGCGCCGCCGCCACGCGCTCTCCGAAACCACGCGAGGCGTTCAAGGCTATGAGAGCGGGGCGATTGGTCATGATGCGCAGATCCTAATCGACCATTGCCTGTTGCCTCCGCCGGTCGGCGGACTATCTCAACGGCAGATACCGCACGAATCAGGAGCATGACTTGAGCTACATCAAGGACAAGTCACCAGCTTCGCAGCACGCTTCACAAAGTCTAATTCGGAATGAGGAGAGCTGCCATGGCTGAGACCACCGTCAAGAAATCCAAGGAAATCGAGCCGGTTCGGCCGGAGGGCGTGCTTTCGACCCTTCGCGACGAGATGGATCGGGTGTTCGACCGCCTGACGCGCAGTTTCTCGGGCATGCCTTCGATCCGTCGAGCATTCGATTTTGAGCCGGAATTCCGCTGGAGCAGCATGCTCGATGTCCAGGTCCCCGCCGTGGACATATCGGAGACCGACACGGGCTTTCGCATTACGGCCGAGCTCCCGGGCATGAAGAAAGAGGATATCGAAATCTCCGTTGCTCAAGGACTGCTCACGATCAAGGGAGAGAAACGGGAAGCGCGCGAGGAGAAGGAGAAGGGCTACTACCTCTCTGAGCGTCGCTTCGGCACCTTCCAACGCTCCTTCCAGTTGCCGAGCCAGGCCGATGCTGACCGTATCGAAGCGAAGTTCGATAATGGAGTGCTCACTTTGACCCTGCCGAAGTCCGCCGAAGCCCTGAAATCGGAGAAAAAGATCAAGATCGCCTGACGATGGCGAATGGCGGCGGCCGCCGAGGCTGCCGCCGCTTCATTGGCAGCGCCGCTCCAAGGGTTCCGCCGAGATGGAAGGCCACGTAGCGCACTGGGAGCATTACTCCCACGGGGCCGATATCGGAGTGCGCGGTATCGGGCCGACGGTGGAATCCGCATTCGAGCAAGCGGCGCTCGCTCTGACCGCGGCCATCACAGATCTGGATTTGATCAACCCGCTAAGGCCGCGTCGTGTTCTGGTCAACGAGCCGGACCTGGAGCTGCGACTTGTGAAATGGCTGAATGCGGTGGTCTTCGAGATGGCGGTTGAACACATGTTGTTCTCCCGATTTTCGGTCCGGTTCGACGGAGATGAGTTGCAGGCCGAACTTTGGGGCGAGCCGCTTGATCGCTTGCGACACACGCCCACGGTCGAAGTCAAGGGCGCCACGGTGACCGATCTGAAAGTCGGCAGCCGGCCGGATGGCGCCTGCGTTGCTCAGTGTATTGTGGATGTGTGAGGCATGCCGATGGATACCAGCCGCCTGCAGGAGATCTCGGCCAACGCCTGGCGCATCCAGCCGAGCGGAGTCATGCGCGTGCCGGCGATTATTTACGCCGACAACGCATTGCTTACGGAAATGGACGACAAGGTTCGCGAGCAGCTTTGCAACGTCGCAGCATTGCCTGGAATCGTTGAGGCGGCCTATGCCATGCCGGACGCGCATTGGGGCTATGGATTTCCGATCGGAGGCGTCGCGGCTTTCGACCCCGATGAGGGCGGGGTCGTTTCGGCCGGAGGCGTGGGCTTCGACATATCCTGCGGTGTCCGCCTGTTGCTGACAGGCCTGCTGCGTTCGGCGGTCGCCGCCATCCAGAAACCGCTCGCCGACACGCTCTTTCGACGGATTCCTGCGGGGGTCGGCAGCGAAGGCAGCCTCTCCCTGACGCCCGAGGAAATGAATGCCATGCTCCGCGGCGGGGCCGCCTGGGCGGTCGAGCGTGGCTATGGGACAGCATCCGACCTTGAACGGATTGAGGAAGGTGGATGCATGGCCGACGCTGAGCCGGATTTCGTCTCCGAGAACGCCAAGCGTCGTCAGCGACGCGAGGTTGGAACGCTTGGCAGCGGCAATCATTATCTCGAGGTGCAGACCGTTTCAGAGCTGCACGACCCCTCGATTGCGGCGATGTTCGGGCTGACGCTGGGCGAGGTGGTCGTCAGCATCCATTGCGGATCGCGTGGCCTTGGCCATCAGATTGGCACCGAGTTCCTGGCCGAGATGCTGAAACAGGGGCCTGCCCTTGGAATTACGATTCCCGATCGCGAGCTGGCCTCGGCGCCGATTCGCTCGGAGCTTGGCCGGCGCTATCTGGGAGCCATGCGCGCGGCGATCAATTGCGCTCTCGCCAACCGCCAGGTGCTGACCAAGCTCACGCGCGATGTCTTCCAGGAGCATTTCCCGGAAGCGAGCCTGCCCTTGCTGTTCGACGTATCGCACAACACCTGCAAGGTTGAACAACATCGCGTGAAGTTCGGCACGCGCGAGCTCTACGTCCACCGCAAGGGGGCGACCCGGGCCTTCGGGCCGGGTCATCCGAGCCTGCCCACGGTGCTGCAGGACAGCGGCCAACCGGTGCTGATCGGCGGCAGCATGGGCACGGCCTCCTATGTCCTTGTGGGCACAGCCGAAGCGGAGCGATTGTCCTTTGGATCGGCCTGCCACGGCGCTGGGCGTCGTATCAGCCGTCACGCCGCCTTGCGTCAATGGAGCGGACGTATGGTCGTCGATCGCCTCGCCGATCGGGGCATATTGGTGCGAAGCCCTTCGATGCGCGGTGTCGCTGAGGAGGCGCCCGATGCCTACAAGGATGTGTCGGCAGTGGTCGAGGCGGCAGAGCGGGCGGGACTCGCCCGCAGGGTTGCCCGTCTTGAGCCGATGATCACGATCAAGGGGTGAGTCTCGAAGAGAAAGATCGCGAATGCCCGATCGAGCATGTGGTGGAGTTGCACAGGCGCTGCTGACCGATCTCTACGAATTGACCATGCTGCAGGCATATGCCGCTCATGGCATGGACGAGATTGCCGTGTTCGAGCTGTTCTTCAGAAAGCTGCCGCCGCGGCGCGGTTTTCTTATGGCCGCTGGGCTGGAACAGACTCTTGACTATCTCGAGGAACTTCGGTTCTCCGAGGAGGATCTGGCTTTTCTCCGTCGCTCAGGGCACTTCACCACCGAGTTCGTCGACCAGCTCGCGGGGTTCCGCTTCACGGGCGATGTCCACGCCATGTCGGAGGGGACGGTCTTCTTCGCCGACGAGCCGATCTTGCGCGTGACCGCGCCCTTGCCCGAGGCGCAGTTCGTCGAGACCCGGCTGATCAACCTCATGCATTTCGAGACCGCCATCGCGTCCAAGGCGGCGCGTTTGGCACTGGCCGCCCCGGGCAAGACCCTGGTGGATTTCGGTTTGCGACGCGCGCATGGTGCGGAGGCGGGCCTCTTGGCGGCGCGGGCCGCCTATATCGCGGGATTTGCCGGCACCGCTACCTTGGCGGCCGAGGAGCGCTTCGGTATTCCCGCCTTCGGAACCATGGCGCATTCCTTTATCCAGGCTCATGAGGATGAGAGTCTTGCCTTCGAGCGTTTCGCGCGCGCCCGCCCGCGAGACATGACCCTGTTGATCGATACCTACGACACCGAGCGCGCGGCGCGAAAGGTGGCTGAGCTCGCGCCGCGGCTGCAGACGGAAGGGATTGCAGTCAAGGCGGTGCGGATCGACAGCGGCGATCTGGCCGAGCATGCGCGCAAGGTGCGCCGTATTCTCGACGCGCAGGGATGCCGCGACATTTCGATCTTCGCCAGCGGCGGACTGGACGAAGACCGTTTGGCGGAGTGTGTAGGCACCGGAGCGCCTATCGATGGTTTCGGCGTGGGCACGAACTTGACCACCTCCTCCGACGTTCCAGCGCTGGACTGCGCCTATAAGCTTCAGGAATATGCCGGCATTCCCCGCCGGAAGCGTTCGGAAGGGAAGGCCACGTGGCCAGGCCGCAAGCAGGTCTGGCGGCGCTATGACAATGGAACCATGGTGGAAGATGAAATCCTGCTGGATCAGGAGCAGGGCACGGGCGAGCCGCTCCTGCGGCCGGTCATGCGCGCCGGGCGGCGGCTCGAACCCGCCGCGACCCTGGACTTGATCCGAAGCCATGCGGCCGCGCAGCTATCAACGCTTCCCGCCGCCTTGGCGCGACTGGAGCCCGGGAATTACCCAGTCTACGTCAGCGAAGAGATTCGGGCGCTTGCCGCCGCCTGCGACCGCCGGCAAGAGGAGACAGCGTGAGCCGGAACAGCGTCCAGCGGAAGATCATTCCGCCGGTCGGGTTGGAGGGACTGCTCGGCCTTCCAGAAGCAGCCAGCGGGATCGTCCTGTTCGCTCATGGCAGCGGCAGCGGCCGTTTAAGCCCGCGCAACAGCAAGGTTGCCTCGTTCCTGCGTGAGACGGGGCTCGGCACGCTGTTGTTTGACCTGCTCACCGATGAGGAAGCAGAAGACCGCCGCAACGTCTTCGATATACCCTTGCTGGCCGAGCGGCTTCTGCAGGCAACGAACTGGCTGCGGACACAAGCGCAAACCGCCTTCTTGCCGATCGGCTATTTCGGCGCGAGCACCGGGGCAGCCGCCGCCTTGGTTGCCGCCGGCAGGGCTGAAATGGAGATCGGCGCGGTGGTCTCGCGCGGCGGCCGCCCGGATCTGGCCGGGGCAATATTGCCGCAGGTGCGCGCGCCAACTCTGTTGATCGTCGGTGGCGCCGATGAGGTCGTTCTCGATCTCAACCGCCAGGCGCTCAAGCGGCTTACCTGCGAGAAGCAGTTGGTGATTATTCCCGGAGCCACGCATTTGTTCGAGGAGCCTGGGGCTTTGGAGCAGGTGGTCGGGCATGCGCAGCAATGGTTCCTCAAATATCTCCGCGCGGAACGGGGTTAGGTCGTCTCACCGCCGGAGCAGCTTCCGAAGCTCTTTGATCGCCCGCGTGTTGATGACGAGATCCGGCGACACCCAGCCTCGGCGCGCCTGTCCCACGCCGAAGCGTAGCCAGGCAAGCTCGGCGGGGCGATGGGCATCGGTCGAGATGGCGAGCTTCACCCCAAGCTCGACCGCCATGCGGCAGTGGACATCGTCGAGATCCAACCGGTCGGGCTGCGCATTCACTTCCAGAACCACGGAACGCTCCCGCGCGCCTTCGAGCACACGCTCGTAGTCCAAGGCATAGCCCTGCCGCTGATTGATCAACCTGCCGCTCGGATGTCCCAGGATCTTGAAGTGCGGGTTGTCCATGGCGTTCAGGATGCGCCGCGTCTGCTCCTCCTGCGAGAGGTTAAAGGCGGAGTGGATCGAGCAGACGGTGAGGTCCAAGCGCGCCAGGACTCGATCGGGCAGGTCCAGCCTGCCATCGGCAAGGATGTCGACCTCCGTCGATTTCAGAACGGTGAAGCCGCTGAGGCGATTGTTCAGCCGGTCGATCTCCTCGATCTGCTTGAGCAATTGTTTCTCGTTCAGGCCATGGGCAATGGTAACTCGCTTGGAATGGTCGCAAATCGCCAGATATTCGAGGCCGAGGGCGCGGGCCGCATGCGCCATTTCGGCGATGGGCGTGCGGCCGTCGCTCCAGTCGCTATGGACGTGAAGGTCGCCCTTGAGCATCTCCGGCTCGATCAGCTCGGGAATGGCATTACCGGCCGCAGAGGCGATTTCGCCGCGATCCTCACGCAGCTCCGGGGGAACGAAAGCCAGCCCCAGCGCTTTGTAGATATCGCGCTCGGTCTTGGCAGCGATCCGCCTCCGGCCGGCGAAGAGGCCATACTCGTTGAGCTTCCAACCCCTTCGTGCGGCGATGGCGCGCAGCGCGATATTGTGCGCTTTCGAACCCGTGAAGTAGAGGAGTGCCGCACCGTAAGAGGCGTTCTCCACGGCGCGTAGATCCACTTGAACGCCGGTGCGCAACCGGACCGTAGCGCGGGTCTTGCCCTGCGCCACCACCTTCGCGACTTGCGGCAAGGCGACAAAGCGTTCGATGACCGCCTTGCCTTCGGAAGCGGCTGCGACCAAGTCGAGATCGCCCACCGTCTCGCGCCGCCGCCGGTAGCTGCCCGCCACCTCGACCTGATCGACGCCCGGCATCGTCTCAAGCTGGGCAATAAGAGGCAGGGCCGCGCCCTCGGCCTCCAGGAGCGTAAGCCGTCGTTCGGCAGAGCCGCGGCGCTGCAGCTCCTCGCGCAAATGCTGCTCCGTCTTCGGCCCGAAACCGTGCAATCCATGCAGTCTCCCCTCCGCGAGCGCGGCGGCGAGATCCTCGGGCGAGCCGATGCCCAGCGCATCATGGAGAAGATGCACGCGTTTGGGACCAAGGCCGGGGATCCGCAGCAGCCCGACTAGTCCTGCCGGAGTGCGCGCCTTGATCTCCTCCAGCAAGGGCAGCCGCTCCGTCCGCACCAACTCGGTCAGTTTGCTGGCAAGGTCCTCGCCAATGCCGGGCAACCGGGCGAGGTCTTGCCCGGAATCGAGCATCGCCGCCAGACTGTCCGGCAACTCGACCACCGTCCGCGCGGCGTTACGGTAAGCCCGCACGCGAAAGGGGTTGGCGCTCTCTATCTCCAGAAGGTCGGCCAGCAACTCAAGAGCGCCGGCCACCTCTGCGTTCGAGAGCGTCACGGCCGACCGCCGTCAGAGATGTTCCCGCTCCGTATCCGCGCAAGATAGGCCGAAGGCGGCCAAACCCTCCTCTAGATAGTCGCCCAACATGGGAATGCCGCAGAGATAGAGCGCCGTCGAGCCGCTATGGCGCTCCTTTGCAAGGCGGAGCGCATCGTTCCATTCCGTTCCTTCGAAATCTCCGCGACCGATCCAGGCCAGCGCCACCAGCTCGGCTTGCTCGTCGTCGTTCATCGCTTCTATGAAGGATCTGAGCTCGGCAAAAGTCGGGTTGTCGGCATAGGCCTCCAAGATCTGGACAAATTTGTCGTCGGCCGCATCGGAACCATAGTCCGGCTCTTCTACGTCGACCTGAACGTCGAATTCCCGCGCCTTCACGATTACAAAACAGATAGTGTCGGTATTGAGCTCAGGTCGCGGCAGCGGTTTCACAGCCATGGATGTTCCTCCAGAAGAATCCGGCGCAGAGTCGGCCCTGGAACCGACATCTGCTCTGTCTAGCATAGAAGGATCATTGCTCAAGCCTGCGCGGTCTTTGATACAGGTCAAGCACACTGGGTGGACGTTTAGGCGAGAATGTTCCTGGCCCAGAGGAGGACGGCCGCTTGTTTGTCGATCGTAGCGACGCCGGGCAAAAATTGGCCGCCAAGCTGACGGGCTATCGCGACGTCCGGCCGGTGGTGCTGGCCTTGCCTCGCGGTGGCGTGCCGGTCGCCTACGAGATCGCAACTGCATTGCAGGCTCCCCTGGATCTTCTCTTCGTGCGCAAGATCGGAGTTCCCTGGCAGCCGGAGCTCGCCGCGGCGGCCGTCGCCGATGTCGGCGGTCGAGAGATCGTCCGCAATGAGCGGGTGATCTCCCTCACCGATCTGTCGGACGACTATATCGAGGAACAAGCACGGCTCGAGCTGAAAGAGATCGCGCGCCGTCGAGATGTCTATTGCGAGGGCAGGCCGATGATGAACCTGGCCGGGCGGACCGTGATCGTAGTCGATGACGGCATTGCCACGGGCTCGACCGTGCGGGCGGCGCTCCGGGCCGTGCGGCGCGCCGTTCCTGCCAAGATCGTGCTCGCCGTGCCGGTGGCCCCCTCGGAGACCCTTGCCGACCTGGAAAAGGAAGCCGATGCCATTTGCTGCCTTGAGTCATCCGACGATTTTGGCGCAATCAGCCAGTTCTACTTGTCGTTCCGGCAATTGGACGATGAGGAGATCGTCGACCTCATAGGGCGCGCGAGGTCGCAGGAGAGCGTTGGCGCGCCCAAGTCCGAGCGGAAGTGAGGTGGGGCAGAGAAACACCAGTCAGGTTCCAGCGCATGTGCTCGACTTCCTGAGCCGACCGGAGAGCTATCCCGAGCAACCAACCCGCGTTGAGATCATAGAGACCCACATGTCCTGGGTCTTTTTACTCGACCGGCACGTCTACAAGCTGAAGAAACCGGTGCAGCGGCCATTTTTGGACTTTCGCAGCCTGGCCGCACGCAAGCGGTTTTGTCTGGAGGAGGTCCGGCTCAATCGGCGACTGGCACCCGATGTGTATCTCGGCATCGTGCCGTTGACCGGAACCGATGGCGGCCTCGTGCTGGGTGGCGGCGGGCCGGTGCGCGATTGGCTGGTTTGCATGCGTCGGTTGCCGGCCGAGCGCATGCTCGATCGGATGATCGCAAGTGGGGAACCGTCCTCAGCCGAGCTTTATCGAGTGAGCCGGCTTCTCATCTCCTTCTATCGCTCCGCGCCGCGCCGGCGGTTGGCACCGGAATGGTTCATTCTCCGTCTTCGGCGGGAGGTTGCACTCAATAGGCTGGACTTGATCGATCCCCGCCGATCTCCCTCGCCCGGCCTGGCCCGCTCTCTTTGCGCCTGTCACCTGCGCTTCGTTGACTTGCACCTGCCGCTCCTGCACAAACGGGCGGCCCGGATTTGTGAAGCGCACGGAGATCTGCGGCCCGAGCATCTGTGCCTAGAGCCTCAGCCCATCGCCATCGACCGGCTGGAATTCGAGCCGACCTTTCGTCTGCTCGACCCGGTCGATGAGCTCTCATATCTGGCCATGGAATGCGAGCGTCTCGGAAGTGAGCGGGTTGGGACCAAGCTGCTCGATGGCTATATGACAAGCCTTGGAGACCATGTTCCAGAACCGCTCATTGCTTTCTACAAGGGTGTGCGCGCATGCCAAAGGGCGCGCCTTGCCGTTCTTCACCTCCATGAGGATTCGCCGTCCACGGCCCGAGAGCACTGGCTCCGCCGCGCCTCTGCATACCTTAATCTGGCCGCACGCCATGTCGGGGCCGCATCCTCCATCATCACCGTTGCTCCGCCATTGGCCGGCGAAGGGCGCTCTGGCGTGGGCCGTCTTGCTCAAGTCGCGCGCAGCCGGATAAGCGCGCCGGCCGATCTTCCCAAGACCAGCGTCTCTTGATCTGAAAAAGCAACCGGTCTTGAGAAAATGATCGCGTTCAGACCAAATCTGATTTCATCACCTTCGTTCAATCGAGCCCGGGGTCCTGGTCTGAGGCGCAGGCCATCGCTTCCTCGAAGCCGGCCGGTGCCGATTTCGCGTCGAATGCGTGTTCCAGCGGCAAATCCAGCCCATAGATATCGGGAGAGAAATGCGGGACTCCCGCCCCGTCGACCCAGGCGGGGAAATAGGCGAGGTAGACCGGCACAGGGCCTCGTAATGGCAACATGCTGGTCGTTCCCGAGCCGATCAGGGACTCAAGCCGATTTGAGTTCCAACCCTCTCCGAGCAGCGCAACCGCCAAATCCATGATCCGATCTATCCGCACGCAGCCGGAGCTTTTGGCGCGATTGGTCAGCTCGAACAGTTTCTTGTCCGGCGTATCGTGCAAGTACACCCCTGCCGAATTCGGCATTTCAACCTTTAGTCGGCCAAGCGCGTTGGCTGAACCGGGATCCTGTCGGATCACGTAGGGAAACCGTTCCGCGGAGGCCGTTCTCCAGTCGATCAAGGCGGGATCTAACTCGCGGGCATCTGGTCCCCAGCCTATGAACACGTGCATGTTCCGCTCGGCAAGCCAACCGGGATCCCGGCGCAGCTTCGGTAGGACATCTTCCCTGAGGATTGTTGGGGGAATCGTCCAGGATGGGTTGAGCAAGAGCCCAGAGGCTTCCGCCTTGATCCGTGGCGTCGGCCGATTGGGCTGACCCACGATGACCCGGCTTTCGACCACCGGGGTGCCGTTCTCGATCAATTGCAACCGGAATGCTGGAATGTTCACGAGGATGTATCGAGGCCCGAGGAACCGGGGCATCCAACGCCAGCGCTCCATCGACCGCTCGATCTGCGCTGCTCGGGCCTCCGCCGAGACATTCAGCTCAGCCACCGTGCGATCGCCAAGACGACCATCGGCGTCCAGGCCATGGCGCTGCTGGTAACGCCGCAGCGCCGAGGACAGCTCCGCATCGAACCTTTCGGGATCGAGTGCCGGCGGGCCCGCTCCCAAGTCTCCTTCGGCGGCGAGCCGCTCGCGCAGGAACCGAATCCTGAAATCGCGATCTCCCTCACCGATCACCGGTCCGGTCTCCAGTATGGGCCAGCCTCCGGCGGCCGCTATCGCCCGGTAGCGGCTCAATGCTGAGCGAAGCTGCAGATAATCCCGGTGTTCGGGGGCGATGGCTGCGATCCGTTCCGCCGGACTTTCGGCAGTAAGTACCGACCCCAGAAGGGCCGTCGCGCTCGGCACCGTTCTCTCTATCGACCAGTGCGGGTCGGCGACTCTCGGCGCTACCCGTCCGCCCGCCAGGTCGCGAAGGAATGCAAGCGCGGCACCGGTCAGCGCCAGATCGAAGGCGGCTGGATATTTCAGGACGCCCTGATCGGCCCAAAGCGATTGAAAGCCGTCATAGTCACCGGGAGAAAGACCTTCTTCGGCGGCGTGGAGAATGGCGGAACGAATGGCGTGCGCCTGAAGATTGGGCGCTCCACAGTCACTCCAGATCAAGCCAAAGCCGTGGCGGCGGTAGATCTCTTTCGCCGCTTCCGGCACCTCTGCCGGGTCGAATATCGTGGTCAAGCCTGGGCACTGGGATTCGGCAACCGGTTCTCCCGCGGCGGAAACCGGAGACAAAGCGAGCGCCAGCGCGGTGATGAAGGCCGAATACCACGGTGCGGGCCTGGGCGCGAAAATCGAGTACATGTTCATTAACATTCCAGGCATCATGCTGGATCGGCTACCTGCGGGACCATTCGCACCGGAATCGGAGGCTCAGTGACCAACAGGTTCGATGGAGTGATGAGCCGCCGCGGGCTTATCGGATCGGTCATCTTCGGGTCGGTCCTTCTGCCCTTCGGTGCGCGATCGGCGGTCATTGCACCGCGGACCGCCCTGCGAGAGCTTGCTTTTGAGAATCTGCACACGGGCGAGCATTTGAAATTGCCCTATTTCGTCGATGGCCGATACGAAACTGACACTCTCCGAAAGATCGACTGGATCTTGCGCGATCATCGAACAGGCGAAGCGGCGCAGATCGATCGGCGTTTGCTCGATCTATTGCACAATCTTGTAACTGCTCTCAACGCCGCTGAACCCATCCAGATCATCTCCGGGTTCAGGTCGGCGCAGACAAACGCCTTGCTGGCGAGCGCGTCCTCCGGTGTTGCTCGCAAGAGTCTCCACATGCAGGGTAAGGCAGTGGATATTCGCATCCCTGGCGTGCGGCTCGCGGTTCTGCGGGAAGCTGCGATGTCGCTTCGAGGCGGCGGCGTGGGGTTTTATCCGCAGTCCCGTTTTGTCCATGTCGATGTCGGCCGCGTTCGGTACTGGTAACGAGCTGCGGCGCGGCATGCCGTCGCTCATCTGGACGCGAAGCACGTTCAACCGACCATGCTGGGATCTATCTGGACCTGCGCGAGGACGCAGAGGAGTTTTTCGTCTTTGGGTGTGGGACGCTCTTAGTACGCTCGCCCGCCCGTATCTCCGCTTCGGCCTGGTACCAGTGACGCTCATGGTGGCCCAACGGCCGACCCTCTTTCTGCCAGATCTGATAGGCCCGTTCTCGGATCCGATCTTCACGCGGTCGCAGCGGTTCATCGGAGCTCGGGGAAGCGACGACACGCGCACCATTGGACATGGCGATGACCCTCCCGAATTCGCGCTTTCCAAAGTTATCTGATGATCAGGCTCGGTCCCTTGGACGTGCATTGACCTAGGTCAAATCGGCGAGGATCGTCGCGGAGTAGGCGTTACCGGCGGGCTTGGCGCCCCTCGCAGGCGGCGATCCTGCGCTTGACCTCGACGAAACTGTCGACGCTGAGCGACATGGAATCGATGCCGCATTCGACCAGAAACTCCGCGAACTCCGGATGGTCGCTCGGGGCTTGTCCGCACAAGCCGATTTTTGCGCCGGCCTCATGGGCCGCTGCAATGACCGTCCGGATCATCCATTTCACAGCCGGATCCTGCTCATCGAACAGTTTCGCCAATTCAGCCGAGTCGCGATCGACCCCTAGCACCAACTGCGTAAGGTCGTTGCTGCCGATCGAAAAGCCATCAAAACGCTTGGCGAACTCGGAAGCCAGGATGACGTTGGAGGGAATCTCGCACATGACATAGACCTCCAGCCCATCCTCTGTGCGCACGAGACCATTCTCGGCCATCACCTTAAGCACCTGGTCGGCCTCCAGCACGGAACGGCAGAAGGGAATCATCACCACCACGTTCCTAAACCCCATCTCTTGGCGCAGGCGGCGGATCGCCCGGCATTCCAGGGCGAATCCCTCGCGGTAGCGTGGCGAGTAGTAACGCGACGCCCCGCGGAACCCGATCATCGGGTTCTCCTCGCGAGGTTCGAACTCCGCGCCGCCGATCAGATTGGCATATTCGTTGGTCTTGAAATCGCTCATCCGTACGATGGCCGGCTTGGGGTACACCACCGCGGCGATCCGTGACAGTCCGCGGGCAAGGCGGTCGACGAAATACTCGCTCTTGTCGGGATAACCGCGCGTCAACTCGGCGATCTTCGCCTTGGCGTCGTGATCGCTCAGAGTATCGAACTTCAGAAGCGCGAGAGGATGGATCTTGATATGGTTGCCGATCACGAACTCCATCCGCGCCAATCCGACCCCATCGGCAGGCAGCCGCCACCAGCGAAAGGCTGCCGCCGGATTGGCCAGGTTGAGCATGACCTTGGTCCGGGTCGATGGAATGGCCTCCAATTCGATCTCGGAGGCTTCGTATTGCCCCAATCCGGAATAGACCGAACCCGTTTCGCCCTCGGCGCAGGAGACCGTGATCTCCTGCCCCTCATGTAGGAGGTGGGTCGCCTCGCCGGTTCCGACGATCGCCGGTAGCCCGAGCTCGCGACTGACGATCGCCGCATGCGAGGTCCGGCCGCCATGGTCGGTGACGATCGCCGCGGCCCGCCGCATGATCGGAACCCAGTCCGGGTCGGTGCTCTCCGCAACCAAAACCGAACCCTCGACGAAGCGGCCGATCTCATCAGGGCTGCGGATGAGGCAGACCCGTCCGGCCACGATCGCGCTGCCGATGGCAAGCCCGGTGAGGATCCGCTCACCCTTCCCGATCATCTTGTACGTCCGAAGCGTGCCCGGCTGCCGCCGGGATTGCACCGTTTCCGGTCGCGCCTGGACGATGTAGAGCCGACCGCTGCGTCCGTCCTTGGCCCATTCGACATCAACGGCGACCTTGTAGTGCTTCTCGATCACGCAGGCCCAACCTGCGAGCCGGAGGATCTCCCTGTCGGACAGGACGAAAGCGGAGCGCTCCGCCATTGAGGTCGGAACCAGACGCGTCGGCTCCTCGCGGCCTGATCCGTAGATGATCTTTCGATCCTTCCCGCCCCGCCGTTTCTCGACGATCGGCACGCGCTCCGTTTGCTCGAGCAGCGGTTTGAATACCTGATACTCGTCGGGATCGACGATCCCCTGCACTACGGACTCGCCAAGTCCCCAAGCGGCGTTGATGAGTACCACGCGGTCGAATCCGGTCTCGGTATCGATCGAGAACATCACACCTGCGCCGGCCAGGTCGCTGCGGACCATGGCCTGAACGCCGACCGAAAGCGCGACTTTCCGGTGGTCGAACCCATGCGCCTCACGATAGCTGATTGCCCGATCGGTGAAGAGGGAAGCAAGGCAGCGACGGCAGGCGGCGAGGAGGTTCTCCGCTCCGCTGACATTGAGGAAGCTTTCCTGCTGGCCGGCGAAACTGGCCTCGGGAAGATCTTCGGCCGTCGCGCTGGACCGCACCGCAACCTCGGCTTCGTCTGCACCGATTGCACGAGAAAGCTCGACATAGGCTGAGCCAATCGCCGCAGCAATATCGGCCGGCCACGCCCCGCGCAGAAAGGCCTTGCGGATATCCGCGCCAGCTTCGGCCAAAGGGGAGCCACCTTTCAATTCCGAAAGTGCGCGATGGATGACGGCGTCGATCCCGTTCGTCTCGACAAATCTCCGATAGGCTTCTGCATCGACGGCGAAACCGGGCGGGACCTCTACTCCGTGCGCCGACAGGGATCGGGTCAACTCTCCGAGCGAGGCGTTCTTACCGCCGACCAGGGCGATGTCGCGGCGAGTGAGATGGTTGAACCACCAAATGTGAGGCAAGGAGGGATGGGGCACGTTGCGCGGTTTCCTCAATCTTCGTTCCAGCCTTCCTCACGGCTCTTTCGCTCGAGCGTCTCGCGCCACCAAGACTGCACCGCGGAATGGGCGAACAAAAGGATATGTCCGCAGCTCGCGCAGCTCACCCATACCGCGGGCAGGAAGGGATGAACCGGACGGAGCTCCTCACCGCGATCGGGGTCGGAAGTCTGCAGCAGGATGCGCACCGTGTTCGGTTGCGGTGCTTCCCAAGCCTGTTCGCCACAAGCGGCGCAACGCATCTTCGCAAGGCGCTGCGACAGGAATTCACGCATGGCTCCCGTATCGACGCTCACTCTTCATATATCCCAGGTTTGCCAAGCCTAAAGTATGGAGCCGGCGCCGCAAGCGTCATTGACCTATGTCAATTGGCCTGCGGCCTCTCCTCAGCGTGACGTTCGGGGAGCGTGAGCATCGCAATGACGGGCCTCGGCGACGCGTTGGTCGACCGCCGTGCGCTCGTGGGCAAGATCGGGCTCGCCGCAATCGCGCAGCAGCGCCGAGCGGACGCGGTCGCGCAATCTGATCGCCGCCGCCCAGTCCTTGCCGTCGGGTTCGATGGGATCAGCCAAGGTGACGAGAACTCGGCCGTGCCGCGCGAAGTTGGAGCCTGCCCGCAAGGCTGCGCGCGTACCCCGGATCGCCGCAGGCACCGCCGGTGCTCCCATCTCGGCCGCCAGCAGGAATGCGCCCATATGAAACGCTCTCAGGCCCGGCCTCCGGTCGAAGGTTCCTTCCGGAAAGACGATCAGCGGCTGCCCTTCCAGGAGGCGCCGGCTCAGTGCACGAAGGTCGTCCAAGGCTGCCGCAGTGTCGAACCGTTCGATGAAAGCCACCCCAAGCCGCTCGAGGAAGCGTCCGGCGACCGGGCGGCCGACCAATTCGCGCTTGGCAACGAAGGCGTGATGAGGGGGTAGAACAGCCGCTAGCACCAAACCGTCCAGGTAGCTGCCGTGATTGGCGAAGATGAGGTAGGGGCGGCCGCACGGCAGGCGTTCCAAACCGATCGTTTCAGGAGTCATCCCGATCAGCTTGAGAAAGAGCCGCGCCGCGTCGCCGAAAAGTCGGCGGCGCATCGGCAGGCTCGGCGTTGCCATCAGTCCCAGCCACACGGCAGGCGCCATGAGGCGGTAGAGCAGTTGGAAATAGGCGGCATACAGGACCGAGCCTGCGGCACGCCGCACCCGCCGGAGCTCGGGAGCGAGGCTGGCCAGAAGCAAGCCTGCGATCTGTCTCCAGAACGGCGCCGCCGAACGCTCCAAATTGCCTTGCTCATATAGGATGCGGCATGCCGCCCGCCTCAGTTTCCCATTGGCGGTTTTTGGAACGGTGCCCGCCGCCGCGAGCACGACCTCCTCCGGGGGAGCTTCGAGAATGGCCGTGGATCGCTCGATGATCTGCCGCCGCAGGGTGTCACGCGCTCCGGCATCGAGCAGGCGGGTCTCGGCGACGACGACCAACCGCTCGGTGCCGGTCCGCGGATCGGGGCTGGCGAACACCGCTACGCGGCCCGTGCGCACCCCGGCGATCTCGCCGACCGCCGCCTCTATTTCCTCAGGATGGAGCTTGCGGCCCGCGCGCACGACGATGTCCTTGATGCGCCCGGTGACGAACAGCTCTCCCTGATCGATGTAACCGCGGTCGCCGGTATTCAACCATTCGCCCTGACGTAAGGCAGCGGTCTTCTCGGGGTCCCGGCAATACCCACTTGTCGCCGAGGGTCCGCGGAACTGGATATGCCCCTCCTCGCGGTCCATGGCTTCGGCGAGCGAGGGCCCGAGGATTCGCACCTCATGGCCGGGGATCGGCACTCCACTGCTGACGAATGTCGCCGCTCGAGGATCTTCTTCCGCCGCCGGCTCCGCGCGCCCGAGGCTTCCCAGAACCGCGCGATCGACCCGATCGATGCGCGGTCCACGCCCCACCGGCGAGACCGTGAGCGCGACGGCGTTCTCGGCTAGACCGTACATCGGCGTCATCGCGTTCGTCCGGAATCCATATGCGGCGAATCGGGCGGCGAATCGGGCGATCGTATCGGCCTGGACCGCCTCGGCGCCGTTGCCGGCCATCCGCCAGCTCGACAAGTCCAACCCTTGAATCCTGCGATCAGCGATCTTCTGGACGCAAAGCTCGTAGGCGAAGTTGGGAGCCGCGGAGAGAGTCCCGTGGAAGCGATGGATCGCCCACAGCCAACGTTCAGGTCGACCAAGAAAGCTCAAAGGCGACATCACCACAAAGGGAAGGCCGTAATAGAGGCTTCCCATCCAGGACCCGATCAGTCCCATATCGTGATAAGGCGGCAGCCAACTCACCACCACATCCTCGGCTCTCACATCAAGCGCCTGGCCGAGCGCACGGATATTCGCGAGGACATTCTCATGGCTGAGGATGACCCCCTTTGGATTGCCCGTGCTGCCGGAGGTGTATTGCAGAAGCGCAACAGCCGCGCCGCCTGACGCGGCGCGAATATCGCGAACGCCGGCGCGGGTCAGTGCCTCCACCGTCACGACCGAGTGAATGGTTTCGACCTGCGCCTTGATCAACTGCCCGAACAGCGCGGCCTCGGGCGAGGTTATGAGCACGCGAGCGCCGGCATTGCGAAGAATGCCGGCTTGGCGGAGCAGATGCTCCTGCGCCTGCGCACGGCGCTGGGGAGGATAGATCGAGACCGGAACGGCGCCGGCAAGAAGGATGGCGATGAACGTTGCAAAGAAATCGATGCCGGTTGGCAACATGATGGCGACAGGGTCCCTCTCTTCGACGAGAAGCTCCCGCAAGCCGGTTGCAATGGTCTGCGCGCGCCGCCACAACTCGCCATAGCTCAGGGGCTGCACCGCCCCTGCGCCATCGAGATACTGCATGTGCAGCAGGTCAGGATGAACGTCCAGGTGATGCTCGAGGGCATCGATCAGTGTCTTGGCGAGGCGCGGCTCGACAAACCGGTCCCTCGGAGCCGTAATCGGCTCACGACTGATGACCGGTGCTGGAGGGAGAGGCAGCGCCGCACTCGCGGCGGAAAACAGATCGGAGATTGTATCCGCGTGCATGACCGCTTCCTCGGAGAGGTCGGCGCCGAGCGCGCGTTCGAGCCGTATCCGCATCTCGACGCGACCCAGGCTGTCGATGCCGAGATCGCGATCCAAGACGCTTTCGGGACCGAGCGTGCCCGGCCGCTTGCCCGGCTGCAGCTCCCGCGACAGCTTGTCGACGACCGCGAGAACCCGGGCTTCTATTTCCTCGGCCGTTCGAACCGGACTCTGCTCCGAGGTAGTCGCGGTCATTGCCCCACTCCCAACAATTGCCGCCCGCGATTGAACACGCATTACCTCCGTTGTCCCTTACCTCAACAGCGGAAATCCGTCACCGCTCCGATCATTCCGGTGGCCACTTCTGCCATGGCCTCGTAGTCGAGCGTATCGGGCCGATCCGACGATCGGTGATAGAAGGGATTTCGATAGAAGGCGGTGTCGGTCAGCATCACGGCGCGATAGCCCGTGCGCCAGAAAGACAGGTGATCGCTGAGAGCCACCCCGGGTATCCAGCGAAACGTGGCGATATGCTCAAGCGGGAAATTGGTGTGCGCGCGGAACTTCTCGGCCAAGGCCAGCATCGTCGATCGCGAGCGCAAATCCGAAACCAGTCCGACGAATCCGCCGTGATCGGGATAGAAGAAACCAAGGAATGGCGGATAGGCCTGGCTGCCGCGCTCCCTGCGGTAATAGCCGAGCATTTCGAGCGACACCATGAGGTGGATATGCTCGCCGCGGGCTCGACAGTCGCGCGCATAGACCATGCTGCCCTGCTGCCTGGTGAAGAAGAAGGGCGGCTCCTCGTTCACGAAGGCGACAAACCGCAGCGTGATTTCGGTCTGCCGGCCGGCGAAGTGGCGCGACATCTCCAGAAGGCTCGCAACGCCGCTTGCATTGTCGTCCGCCCCCGGACTGCCGCGCACCGTATCGTAGTGGGCGCCGATAAGCAGAATGGCCTGCGACCGACGCGTTCCGGGCCGCGTAACCTCGAGATTGGCGCATCGATGCCCGTGCGCTTCGTACCACTGATGGCGGAGGGCGTAACCCTGCGCCTGCCACTCCCCGGCGATATAGTCTCGCGCCTCGTCCAGGGCAGCGGGTCGGAAGACGTGACGCTCGCCGATCTCGCCGGCCAAGCGCTCAACATGGCCGTGCAGCCGCGCGGCGAGGAGGCTTTGGCTGTCTCTCATTTCCCTAGTTTAGAACGGTGGGCCCGTGCGACCGGTCTCGATGTACATGGCAAGGGAATCTGACCCAGCCCGGCAAGGCTGCGCATTGAGCCAAGTCAAGATCCCGCCGGATATGCAGAAGGTCGATGCGGACCGACGCGCCAGCAATGACTCCACGGTTGCTGTCGGCAGCGCCTCGCCCTCAATCTTCGGCGGCAAAGCGGCGGTCGGCGCGCGTCAAGAGCTTTGGCGGTCGCCGGCGCTCGGCCGTGTGGAACAGCGAGAAGGTGCGGTTGACGTAGTTGACGACGCCATCCATTGCATTGCAGTAGGCGCGCAAGCTCGGCGTCATTTCCGCCTCCACAAGCCGAATCTGGCGGGCCGGATCGAGGGTCTCGAAGCGCAGGCAGAACCAGGGCTCGCCGCGCTTGAGGATAAGATCCTGCGTGGAGTCGTGCCATTCGAAGGCCCACAGCAGGATGCGCGGCCAGATATGAGTGGGAAAGCGCCCTCCGATCATCACTCCCGGCAAGGGCGAAGCGCGGTAATGGAAGATCGGCGGAAGCTGATTGAGCCAGACCGGCTCGTCGGCGACGAAGCGATAGGGTGCGGTAATCTGAATGACAGGTCGGCCCGGTTCCCGCCATTGCGAGGGTCCGTTGAGCGTCACCATCTTGGCCAGGACTTTCGCCCCCGCAGCGCTCCTGGGCGAGGTGACGAATTCCAGGCGATGCTGACCGCTATCGTCCTTGCCGAGCCTCAGATGCATGTCGACCGGGCAGGGCACCTCGATATGTCGGGCCTCGTAGTCCACGACCGCGGGGCAGTGGCCGACCGCCTTGGCCGATGGCGGTGTGGGCGCCTTGCGCTGATAGGGACGCGGCGCCTCGTAGATAAAGCCGCTCTTTTCGGCATCGACCAGCCATCCGATATCGACGACACGACGCGGTTCCTGCTCGGCGCCGCGGCGTCCGACAAGGCGTGAGAACAGGTTTGGCATATCCGGTCTGAACATACTGTTTATTGCGTCACTATAGCAATGTTGAAACAATAAAAACTTATGACATTGCTGCGAGCTTAGGGAAGCCGGCGAAGGCCAAGCCGCTTGTTCGGGCTCGAGTCAAGGTCCACTGTTGATCCCATGGTCGCGACCTCCGGCAGCGGCGCCTTCGTCCAGAAGATTCCGGAAGGCGATACGCGCCCGCGCCTCGTTTGCGGGACCTGCGGGTTCGTGCGCTACGACAATCCGAAGATCGTCGTCGGCTCGGTGATCGCCTTTGAGGACCGGATCCTTCTCTGCCGGCGCGCGATCGATCCGCGCAGCGGCTTCTGGACGTTGCCGGCGGGATATCTCGAGCTCAACGAAACGGTGCTCGAGGGGGCCGCGCGCGAAGCCGATGAGGAGGCGAATGCCAGGATCGAGATCGACCGGCTGCTCGCCGTCTATTCGATCCCGCGGATCAGCCAGGTTCAGTTGATCTTCCGCGCGCGGCTGCTCTCGCCGGAAATCAGGCCCGGGCCCGAGAGCGTCGAGGTCGGACTATTTCGCTGGGACGACATTCCCTGGCCGGAGATCGCCTTCCCCTCGGCACGCTGGGCGCTCCACCATTACCGGGAGAGCGAGGGGATCGACGACTTTCCCCCGCACGGTAATCCGCCGGGCGACTTCGGGAACTACTGAAGCCGCGCCGGTCAACCCACGAGGTGCAGGAGCAGGTTGCCCGCCGCCACCAGTGCGGCGGCGAGGTAGCGCACGGGCCCGAAGCGCTCGCCCAGGAAAACAGCACCGATGATGGCGCCGAAAACGACGCTGGTCTCGCGCAAGGAGACGATGCCGGCAAAGGGGGCCTGCCCCATCGCCCAGATGGCGATGCCGTAGCCGATGGTGGCGATGAGCCCGCCCAGGATCGCCTTGGTCCAGTCGGCCGCCGGCGCCTGTCGCGAGGGAGCCCCGCGCAGGACCAGCGCGGCCAAGGCGAAGGGCAGGCCCTCGATCGCGAAGAGCCAGGCGATGTAGCCGATCGGCGCGCCCGAAACCCTGACGCCCATCCCGTCGATCAGCGTATAGGCGGTGATGGTCAGGCCCGTGAGGAGCGCGGCGGCGACCGAACGCCCCTCGCGTCCCCTCGGCAGGCCGTTCTCGAAGGCGAGGCTCAAGATGCCAAGCGAGACCAGGACGACGCCGAGGGTCTGCGGCAACGACAAGCCCTCGCCGACCAGCACGGTCGCGAACAGCGCCACCAGCAAGGGGGCCGTTCCGCGCGCGATCGGATAGACGCGGGAGAGCTCGCCGTCCTTATAGGCGAGCAGGAGAAACAGGTAATAGAAGGTATGCGCGATGGTGGAGAGCGCGATGAAGGGCCAGCTCGCCTCGGCCGGGACGGGGACGAACGGGATGGCCAAGAATCCCGCGATGCAGCTCGTCCAGATGACCAGGCTCTGCGTGGTGAGCCTGTCCGCATGCGCGGCCTTGACGACCGCGTTCCAGCTCGCATGCAAGATCGCCGAGAGCAGCACGAGCGGAACGAGAAGCGCGGTCGAGGCCATGGAGCGCGTGGGAGAATCCGAAGGCGGGCGGGACGAGGATCGTGACGCCGAGTATGCCCGGATTTGGCGGAAGTGTCACAATGGCGCATCCGTCGCAATGCACCGCCACCAACCTGCCGGGCCTACCCCAGCCCCATCAGCCCGCGCGCGAAGGCTTGCGCCGAGAAGGGGCGGAGGTCGTCCGCACCTTCGCCCACTCCGATCGCATGCACGGGCAGCTTGAACTTGTCGGCGATGGCGATGAGCACGCCGCCTTTGGCGGTGCCGTCGAGCTTGGTGACGATAAGGCCGGTCACCTCCACCATTTCCTTGAAGGTCTCGACCTGCGCAAGCGCGTTCTGCCCCGTTGTGGCGTCGAGAACGAGAAGGCAGTGATGCGGCGCTGTCGGATCGAGCTTGCGCAAGACCCGGATCACCTTCTTCAGCTCCTCCATCAGATTGGCCTTGGTGTGGAGGCGGCCGGCGGTGTCGATGATGAGGATGTCGATCGCCTCCGCGCGCGCCCGCTCCAAGGCCTCGTAGGCAAGGCCGGCCGGATCGGCGCCCGCCCCCTTCGCCACGACAGGAGCGCCGACCCGCTCGCCCCAGATCTGAAGCTGCTCGACGGCGGCGGCGCGGAAGGTGTCGCCGGCCGCCAACATCACCCGCTTGCCCTCCTCGCGCCACAGCTTGGCGAGCTTGCCTATGGTTGTGGTCTTGCCGCTGCCGTTGACGCCGACCACCAACACCACCGCTGGCGCGCCGCTTGGCGTCAGCGGTTGCGCGACCGGCTCCAGGATCTCGGCGATCTCGCTCGCAAGGGCAGCGCGGACCTCCTCGGGCGTGACCTCGCGGCCGAAACGCGTCCGGCCGAACTCCTGGACGAGACGGGCTGCCGTGCCGGCGCCGAGATCGGCCTGGATCAACAGCTCCTCCAGCTCGTCCAGCATCTCCTGGTCGAGCTTGCGCCTGGTGAAGATGCCGGCGATGCCGTCGGCAAGCCGGCCCGAGGAGCGCGAGAGGCCGTGGCGGAGCCGGCCGAACCAGCCCCGCTTGCCTGCGTCCTCCGTCTCGCTCATGCAGCCGCGCGGGCGATCAGGTGATGGCCGTCATTGGCTAGTATCGACGCGCGAAGAATGGCGCCGGCCGGCGCGAGCCCATCGAACCGCACGGGGGAGAAATCCTCCGCATGGCCGCTCGTGGCGGTTTCCGCCAGCACCGAGGCGGTGCCGCCGACCCGGCCCTCGAGATGCCGGGCGAGCGCTTCCGCCCCCGCCGCGCGCAGCCGCTCCGCGCGTTCCTTGCGCAACGCATGCTCAACTTGCGGCATCCGTGCGGCCGGCGTGCCGGGCCGGCTGGAATAGGGGAAGACATGCAGGAAGACGAGGCCTGCCTCCTCCACCAGCCGGAGGGTAGTCTCGAACATCGCCTCGGTCTCGGTCGGGAATCCGGCGATGAGATCGGCGCCGAGCGCGATATTGGGGCGTAACCGTCGCGCCCGTTCGGCGACGGCGACGGCATCCGCGCGGGCATGCCGCCGCTTCATCCGCTTGAGGATCAGATCGTCGCCGGACTGGATCGATAGATGCAGATGCGGCATCAGCCGCTCCTCCTCGCCGATCAACCGCCAAAGCTCCTCGTCGATCTCGACCGGATCGAGCGAGGACAGCCTGAGACGTTTCAGCTCCGGCACCTGGGCCAGCAAGCGGCGCGCCATCTGGCCGAGGGTTGGGCGGCCAGGCAGATCGGCGCCGTAGGCGGTGAGGTCGACGCCGGTCAGCACCAGCTCTGAGGTTCCATTCTCGACCAGACGGCGAGCTTGGCGGACGATCTCGCCGATCGGCACGCTGCGGCTGGGGCCGCGGCCCTTCGGAATGATGCAGAAGGTGCAGGTATGGTCGCAACCCTGCTGCACCTCGAGGAACGCGCGGGCGCGTCCCGCGAAGCCGCTGACCAGATGGCCGGCGGTCTCCTTGATCGAGGCGATGTCGTTGACGCGGATGCGCGGGCCATCCGTATCGAGGAAGCTTTGCGCCCGCATCTTCTCGGCATTGCCGAGGACCTGATCGACCTCCGCCATGGCGGCGTAGCGGGCGGGATCGATCTGCGCGGAGCAGCCGGTGACGATGAGCCGCGCTTTTGGATGCTCGCGCCGCGCGCGCCGGATGGCCTGGCGCCCCTGGCGCTCGGCCTCGGCGGTGACCGCGCAGGTGTTGACGATCACCGTCTCCCGCCCGGCGGCCAGCGCATGGCTGTGCATGACCCCGCTCTCATAGGCGTTGAGGCGGCAGCCCAGCGTGATGACGGTGACGGCGCCCATCTCTAACCCGAGCCCAGCAAGGAGGGGTCGAGCGAACCGGAAAAGCTGGTCGCGACCGGGCCCGTCAGCAGCACATGTCCGTCCTCGGCGCGCCATTCGACCTCGAGGCTGCCGCCGTCGAGAATGAGTTCGGCCTTGCGCTGGGCCAACCCGCGCCGAACGGCCGCCACCAATGCGGCGCAGGCGCCGCTGCCGCAGGCCCGGGTGACGCCGACGCCGCGCTCCCAAACCCGCATGCGGATACGCTCGCGGCCACGGATCGTGCAGACCTCGACATTCGTGCGCATGGGGAAAAGCGGATGTTGCTCGACCTCCGGCCCCCAACGTTCCAGATCGATCGACTCGGCATCGGCCATGAAGAAGATCGCGTGCGGATTGCCGATGCCCACCCCGACCGGATCGGACAATGGACCCGCCGAGACAGGCAGATGGCTCGTGTCGGCGATCTCGCGTGCGAGCGGAATTTCACGCCAACCGGAGAAGGCCGGCCCCATATCGACCTCCACCTGCCCACCGGGCTTGGCAAGCGCTTGGACCGGGCCGGCGGCGGTCTCGATGGTCACCGTGGGCCGGCCGCTCTCTTCGAACAACAGCGCCGCCACACAGCGCGCGCCATTGCCACAGGCTGTCGCCTCCCCGCCATCGGCATTGCGGATGGTGAGCCGCGCGGCTTGGCCGTTGCGCGCGGGCTCCAGGATCAAGACCTGATCGCAGCCGACGCCGGTGCGCCGGTCGGCGATCCGACGGGCTGCTTCGGCGTCGAGATCGAAGGCGTGCCGGCGTCGGTCCAACACGACGAAATCGTTGCCCAGCCCGTGCATCTTGAGGAATGGCAGTCCGCTCATGGCCATGGGTATAGGGGTGGAGCCTGGTGAAGTCTACAGCATCGATCATCCATCTCTTTCGTGTAATGGTAGAAGAAGTAATAGAGTGATATTGTTATACGGGTAAGGAGGCAGCGATGCGCCGTCTCTCCCGCGCCGTTCCGATTTTCGCTCTGTTGGGGCCCGCGCTATCCGGCTGTGTCGGCGACAACCAGGACCGCGCCGTCACGACCAGCCTCGGCAAGAGCGGCGTCGATCTTGTCTCCTATACCGGGACCACGCGCGGGGCGTATGTCTGGCCCGACGGCAACGCCAAACGCGTCTGCGCCGAGCCGCCTCCGGACCTCGGCTTGACTACCGCGCGCGAAATCTCCGCCAACCTGAAGGCCGCCGCGGCCAATCTCGGCGCAATCGCCTCGCCCAGCATCGATGCGGGTGGCGCCGCCAAGCTGAGCAGCGCTGCGATCGAATTGGCGGGCCGCTCGCAGCTCGTGCTTCTGACCCGGGAGTTCCTCTACAGGGAATGCGAGCTTGCCGCAAATTTCGCGCCGGGGACGCCGGAATATGAGGCGCTCAGCAAGCAATACCTGGAGATCCTGAAGGTCGTCGCCACTCTTGCCGAGGCGGATCGGGATCGCGCCGCAGCCGATCTCTTGGAAGCGCAGATCGCCGCAGCCGCTCTGGAGCACGATCAGGAATCGAAAATCGAGATGATCCTTGGGGGTGTCATCAATCCCGATGGCGGCGTGGACCGGGACCGGCTCTCGAAGCTGCTTGCGAAAGCCGAGATAGATCCATCGATCAAGGATGCGCTTCTTGCGGAGACGACGCGCGAGGGCCTGTCGCGCTTGCTCGATGATCTCAGTGACCAAACGATCGATGCCATCCTCGCTGCACGGGCCGGCTGACAGGAGAGACGCAATGCCAACCATAAAAGTCGTGGTCTGCACCCGTGCACAGGCGGCGGTCATGCGCCAACGAATGATCCAGGACGGCTTCCGGCCTCAGTTGCCTCAACCTCTCGCGGGGACCGTCCAATGGGATGCCACCAAAGCCAGGCCCGCCGACCCAGAGATGATATTTCAGGATCACGCCGTCTTGATCGGCAGCAAGTAAAGAACCACGACCAAAACCGGGCTCGACGGATGCGCGCCCGCCGGGCATACTCGCCCGCGATCTGAAGCCGCCTTGAACGAGATTGCGTGCGTACCGTCACCCGGGCCGAGCTCGCCCGTTTTCTTCTCCGCGCCCTTGGCCTTCTGGGTCCGCTCAGCCCGCGCGAGCAGGCGGCCGAAACGGTCGCGCGTCTTGGCATGGTGCAGATCGATTCGATTCGCGCGGCCGGTCTGCGCAACCAGGAGCTGGCCTGGCTTGCGCGCGCGGAAGGCGAGCCCGGCGATCTTGCCCGCGCGGCCTATGCGGACCGGCGGTTCCTCGAGAGCCACTACCCGATCCATCTTGTCCGGCGCGATCTGGTGCCGCTGCTGATCACCAACTACGCCGCCATGCGCTCCCGCAATGCACCCCTGCGGCGCGCGCTGGCTCGCGAAATTCGGTATGTGCGCGATGTCATCCGCGAGCGCGGGCCGGTGATGCCGCGCGATCTGCAGTCGCGCCGCATCGTCGGCGGCTTCAGTACCGTCAAGGCAACCACTCAGGCGCTCGAGCTGCTTTACTATTCCGGCGAATTGATGGTCGCGCACCGATCCGCCAATTTCGACCGGATGTTCGACCTGACCGAGCGCATCGCACCCGAGCTCGCGGGATGGGCACGCCCTCGCGCCGGCGATTATAAGCGCTTCCTTGCCGCCTCCGCGCTCGAAGTGTTGAAGGTGGCGACACGCGAGCAGCTGATCCAACGCCTGCGTCACCATCGCGGCTCCTGGCACACCCCCAAGCTGACCGGCGAGCAAGCACGGCGCATAGTAGACAACTTCTTGCGGTCAGGCTCGGCCGCCCCGGTCCGGGTCCGCGACCTGGAAGAGGACAAGCTCTACTGGCATGCCTCCGAGGCAGCCGATCTCTGGAACGAGATCGACCTGCCCGACCCGATCGTGCGGCTGATCCCGCCGCTCGACACGCTGCTCGCCAGCCGGTCCCGGTTGAAGGCGCTGTTCGACCTCGACTTCATGTTCGAGGCGTATAAGCCGGCGGCGCAGCGGCAGTTCTATTTTGCGCTGCCGATCCTGAAGGGTGGCCGGATTGCGGGCATTCTGGATGCGCGCCTGGCCGGCGGCGCCTGGCGGCTCGACGAACTCCAAATTCACCGACCGATCGAGCCCGACGCCCTGCGGGCGGGCTTACGCCGCATCGCCAAGCTGGCCGGAGCCGGGCGCATCGAAGCCGGACCGAGGCTCGAGCGCCGGCTGGCCCGCATCCTGGCCGGCCCGCTTCCCTGACCCCCATGCGTTCCGCCCTGCATTCCACCTGGAAGCGGGGTTGTTTACATGCTGTGAAGCTGCCATTTATCTCTTCCAGAACCGTGGACCGGCATATTCGGAAGGCACAGGATGGAAGCGATCATTGGCGCGGGCGCGCCCAGGGGCAACAGCGCTGCGGCCGCGGCGGATCTTATCAAGAACAGCTCCGCCGCGAGCTTCATGACCGACGTCGTGGACGGCTCGCGCGAAGTCCCTGTCATAGTCGATTTCTGGGCGCCCTGGTGCGGGCCATGTAAGCAACTCGGTCCGATGCTGGAGAAGGCCGTGCGCGAGGCCAAGGGCACCGTGCGCATGGTCAAGGTGAACATCGACGAGAATCAGGAGCTGGCCGCGCAGATGCGCATCCAGTCGATACCGGCGGTCTATGCCTTCTTCCAGGGCCGGCCGGTGGATGGATTCGTTGGCGCGCTTCCCGAAAGCCAGATCAAGGCCTTCATTCAGCGCCTGACGCAGCTCGGTGGCGGCGAGGCCGGCCCTTCGCCGATCGAAGAGGCTCTCGAAGCGGCCAAGCAGGCGCTGGCGGAGAACGATCTTGGCGCCGCCAGCGCCATCTATGGGCAGGTGCTGGCTCATGAACCCGGCAACCTCGCCGCGACGGCGGGGCTCGCCCGTGCTCATCTCCAGGCCGGCGACGCCGCGCGCGCCCGTCAACTCCTCGACGGAGTGCCGAAGGACAAGGTCGATGCGCCGGAAATCGCCTCGGTGCGTAGCGCCCTCGAGTTGGCCGAGCAAGCCGGCAAGGCGGCCGCTGAGTTGGGGCCGTTGATGGAGCGCCTCGCCCGCGATCCGAACGATCATCAGGCCCGCTTCGATCTGGCGATGGCGCATTACGGTGCTGGCGACAGCCGGCAAGCGATCGACGAGCTGCTCGAGATCGTGCGACGCAATCGCGAATGGAACGAGCAGGCGGCGCGCAAGCAGCTCCTGAAGCTGTTCGAGGCGATCGGTCCGACCGACGAGTTGGTTGTCGCGGCGCGTCGTAGGCTTTCCTCAATTCTGTTCTCTTGATTGGACGGAGGAGGCTAAGGGCAGGCCCAGATGAAGCGCGGTCCGTTCCTCTCCCGGTTCGAGGACCTGCCGCAGACGCTGGCGATCTTCCCATTGTCGGGGGTGCTCTTGTTGCCGCGAGGGAAGCTGCCGCTCAACATCTTCGAGCCGCGTTATCTCGCCATGACGGAGGATGCGCTTAAAGGCGATCGGCTGATCGGCATGGTGCAGCCGGTGGAGGAAGGGGCGGCCGGTGACGAGCCGCCGGTCTTCCCGATCGGCTGCGTCGGACGGATTACACAATTCGCGGAGACCGAGGACGGTCGCTTTCTGATCACGCTCACGGGCCTCTGCCGCTTCCGCATCGAACGTGAGCTGCCGCTGTTCTGCGGCTATCGGCGCGTGGCGCCCGACTTCTCTGCCTTCCAGTCCGACTTCGAACCTGAATCGGCCCGCCTGGACCGCGCGCGCCTGCTCACCGCGCTGCGCGTGTATTTGAAGCTGCAGCAGCTCTCGGCCGACTGGGAATCGATCGAAAGCGCACCGGACGAGCGGCTGGTCACCAGTCTTGCGATGATCTGCCCCTTTTCCTGTCGAGAGAAGCAGGCGCTTTTGGAATCGACATGTCTTGAAGAGCGGGCGCGCATCCTGACGACCCTGCTCGAGATGGCCGTGCTTCAAGGCGCTGGGCCGGACGCTCAGCCCAACTAGGTGGAGGACAGGTCCATGACCGCACCGGCGCATTCCAAGGTCGACCCCAAGCTCTTGGAGATCCTGGTCTGCCCGGTCACGCGCGGGCCGCTCGAATATGACGCCGAGGCGGGGGAGCTTATCAGCCGGCAGGCGGGCCTTGCGTTTCCGATCCGCGACGGCATCCCGATCATGCTGATCGACGAGGCGCGGCCGCTCGACCAGCCACGCACGCCGCCCGAGACGAAATGAGCGAGGGAGGGCCTTGGCCGATCGAGATTCGGCTGAAGAGCGGGGACAAGGCTCTCGAGATCGACTTCGATGATGGCAGCCGCTTCCGCTTTCCGGCGGAATTCTTGCGCGTCGAAAGTCCTTCGGCCGAGGTGCAAGGCCATGCGCCCGGCCAGAAGCAGATCGTGCCCGGCCGGCGCCATGTGGGCATCATGGGGGTCGAGCCGGTCGGGCACTACGCCATCCGCATCCGCTTCGACGATCTGCACGACAGCGGCATATATTCCTGGGCCTATCTCCATGAGTTGGGGCGCCGGCAGAGCGAGCTTTGGGCGGCCTATCTGCGGGCGCTGGAAGAGCGCGGACTAAGTCGCGACCCGTAAGAAAGGGCCCCGGCAGGGCCTTGCGCGACGAATCCACGCTAACTACCCCTCCCGCTCTCGGGGCATGATGACGGCATCGACGCCGGAGCAGGGGATGTCGATGGCGATGTTCAACGGGGACCCGATGTGGCTGGCGCGCAACACGCCGGCCCTTGGACTTTGCGACCATTCCGTTCAGATCGACATGGCGGCGCTGCGCGCCTGGCGGCTCGAGCGCGTGCGCGACGAGCTGCGCAGGCGCGACTACGGCGCCTGCCTTCTCTACGATCCGATCAATATCCGCTACGCCACCGGCTCGCGGAACATGACGGTCTGGACGCTGCACAATGCCGCCCGCTACTGCTTCATTCCGACCGAGGGACCGATCATACTCTTCGATTTCCATGGGTGCGGCCATTTAAGCGAAGGGCTAGAGACCATCGCCGAGGTGCGGCCGACCACGTCCTGGTACTATTTCGGCGCCGGACCACGCATGGCCGAGCGAGCAGTGAAATGGGCGATCGAGATCGCCGATCTGGTCCACACCTATGGCGGCGGCAACCGCCGCTTGGCCATGGATCATTGCGATCCGCTCGGCTTTGCCGCGCTCTCCAAGGAAGCGATCGAAGTCCACGACGCACAAGGCCCTCTGGAGATGGCGCGGGCGATCAAATCGCCGATGGAGGTGGCGCTGATGGGTGCCGCGGTCGCCGTGGCCGAGGCGGGCATTTCCGCCATGCGCGAGGCCTTGAAGCCGGGGATGACCGAAAACGCGCTCTGGGCGCTTCTGCATGAGGCAAACATCCGCCTGGGCGGGGAGTGGATCGAGACCCGCCTCCTCGCATCAGGCGGCCGCACCAACCCCTGGTTCCAGGAATGCTCCGACCGCATCATCAGAGCGGGCGAGCTGGTCGCCTTCGACACCGATCTAATCGGTCCCTTCGGCTATTGCGCCGATATCAGCCGCGCTTTCTTCTGCGGCCCCGGCAGGCCGAGCGACGAGCAGCGTGCGCTCTACGGCCTGGCGCTCGAGCAGATTCATTACAATATGGAGTTGTTGAAGCCGGGCCTGGGGTTCCGCGAGCTGGCGGAGAAGGCTTGGCGAATTCCCAACGCCTATTGGGGCAACCGCTATTCGGTGGTCGTGCACGGCGTCGGCATGGCCGACGAGTACCCGCATGTCGGTCACCTCGACGAGTTTACCAGCGGCATGGGCTATGACGGCGTGTTCGAGGCGAATATGGCCGTGTGCGTGGAAAGTTATATCGGCGCCGAGGGCGGTGCTGAGGGCGTCAAGCTCGAACAGCAGGTGCTGATCACCGAGAACGGGGTGCAGCTCCTCTCGCCCTACCCGTTCGAAGAGGAGTTGATGGAGTAGGAAGGCAATTCCGGGTTCGCAAAACCGAAGACCGGTTCATCCGCTGGAGAAGCTGACGAATGCGGATTGTCGCAGCCTTCGTCCTGATTACAGTTCGCCTTTTTTCTGTTGCTTGACTCCTCTCGAGAAAATGAACTCGATTCTCGCCCGGCGATCATCTCACCTCTCGATGGCGCCACGGTCGTGACTTCGGTCGAAGTGAAGATCGACTTCGGTGGCTTCAGGCAGCACGGACCCGAGGCAGGCCACGTTCACCTGCTGATCAATGCGGAACCACCGTTGCCGGGCGAACCGATGCCGGTGGACGACCGCCATCTGCATCTGACCGAATAGGAGGACGAAATCCGGATCCCACTGCCGCCCGGCGAGCGAACGACTGCTGTTGTCGGAGACGGTGAGAGTCAAAGTGTTGCCGTAGCAATGATGCGCCATTGGCCTGGGCATGATGTTTTGTCACCGGCTACCGCCAATCGGATGCGAGCGGAGCCAAGACCCCCCATCGGCCGTTGGCAGTGGAGCAGGCCTGCCAAGGGAGGCTGCCATGAAGGATCTGATCGAGATGATCGCTGCGGGAATGGAGCCTAGCTCCGATGAAGAGATCGAACAGGCCCGGCAGGAGACGCTCGCGCAGCTGAAGGAGGATGCCGAAGACGACCAGCCCTGGGAGGATACCGAGGCCCAGCACCAGCCGGGCACGCATGGCTTCCACTCGGCGCTGCACACCATTCAGCTCCATATGGACAATATCGAGCGTCATATTCTGGCCAATCCCGCGGTGGTCCTGGATGCGGGCGCCTATCTGGCCGCCTATCGCTCCTACGAGGCCCTGGCCGACGCCTTTCAAGAGCTGGCGGCGATCGCGCTCGAACGCGCAATGGGCGAGCTGGACGATGAGGATGGGGACGAGGGAACGAGCAACGATGGCAGGACTTGACCCACGCCCCGGGTAAAGCCTAGTCTCCCGCCCCGCTCAGCCCTGATGAGCCTTTGAAACGCCCCGAGGGGCAACGTCCGTCCGCGAGTATCGCGCACGGGCGCGAATGGTTTTGGAGCTACCGTAGAGTTTATGTTCGAATCGCTGTCCGCCAAGCTTGGCGAGGTCTTCGACCGGCTGCGCCGACATGGGGCGCTGACCGAGGAGGATGTAAACGCCGCCTTGCGCGAGGTGCGCGTGGCGCTGCTAGAGGCCGATGTCGCACTGCCGGTGGTCAAGGACTTCATCGCCGCGGTGCGCGAGCGCGCCGTCGGCCGGGAGGTTTTGAAAAGCGTCACGCCCGCGCAGATGGTGGTGAAGATCGTCCACGATCATCTGATCGAGATGCTGGGTGGGGGCGGGCAGGCCGGCCTGGCGCTGAACGCGGTCCCGCCGGTCGCGATCCTGATGATCGGCTTGCAAGGTTCGGGCAAGACCACGAGCACCGCCAAGATCGCGCTTCGGCTGAAGAGCCGCGAGCGCAAGAAGGTGCTGATGGCCTCGCTCGATACCCGCCGCCCCGCCGCCCAGGAACAGTTAGCCCAACTCGGCAGGCAGGCCGAGATCGCAACCCTACCGATCGTCCCGGACGAGCCGCCTGTCGCCATCGCCCGGCGCGCGCTCACGACGGCGCGGCTCGAGGGTTACGACGTTGTCCTGCTCGACACTGCAGGGCGGCTTCATATGGACGAAGAGTTGATGGCCGAGGTGGCCGCGGTGCGCGATGCGGTCAAGCCGGCCGAAAGTCTGCTCGTCGCCGACGCCATGACCGGACAGGATGCCGTCAACCTCGCCAAGAGCTTCAACGACAAGGTCGGCGTCACCGGCATTTTTCTGACGCGAGTCGATGGCGATGCGCGCGGGGGAGCGGCCCTGTCGATGCGGCAGGTCACCGGGCGCCCGATCAAGCTGATCGGCGTCGGTGAAAAGTTGGACGCGCTGGAGGAGTTTCATCCAGATCGTATCGCCGGGCGCATCCTGGGCATGGGCGACGTCGTCAGCCTGGTGGAGAAAGCAGCCGAAACCATCGAGGAAGAGGAGGCCGAGAAACTCGCCGCCAAAGTCGCCAAGGGTCGCTTCGACCTCGACGACATGGCAAAGCAACTGAAGCAGATCTTGAAGATGGGAGGTCTAGGGGGCATCGCCGGAATGCTTCCGGGGATCGGCAAGTTGCAGAAGCAGATCGCCGGAACCAAGATCGACGACAAGATGGTACGCCGACAGTTGGCGATCATCTCCTCGATGACGCCCGGTGAACGGCGCAATCCCGAATTGGTCAAGGCCTCGCGGCGCCGGCGCATCGCCGCCGGCTCCGGCACCTCGGTTCAGGACGTCAACAAGCTCCTGAAACAGCATCAGGAGATGACTCGCATGGTCAAGCAGGTCTCCAAGCTTGGCCAGAAAGGCTTGCTGCGGCACGGGCTTTCGGCTCTGAGGCCAGGCGGCTTCGGGGGCGTGAAGCATTAGATCGGAACACCAAAACCACCGACCAGGAGAGACGAAGATCCATGTCCATCAAGATCCGACTGGCCCGCGGCGGCACCAAGAAGCGCCCCTTCTATCGTATCGTCATCGCCGATTCGCGCAGCCCGCGCGACGGCCGCTTCATCGAGCGGATCGGCAGCTACAATCCGATGATGGGTGAGGATCATCCCGACCGCCTGAAGTTTGACGGCGAGCGGGCAAAGCATTGGCTGGCCGTGGGCGCGCAGCCAACCGACCGCGTCGCCCGGTTCCTGGCGAAGGCCGGCCTGATGGCCGAGCGGCCGCGTCCGGAGCAAACCAAGAAGAATCAGCCCAAGGCCAAGGCGCAGGAACGGGCCAAGGCCGCCCAGACGCCTGCCGCCGGGGGAGCATCTGCGGAAACAGCGGGCTGAGAGATCTCGACTTTCACCGGGCCGGTGCCGTCACGATGAATCCCTCGTGGGCCCCGGTGGATGCCAGATGGGGAGTGCAACGGCCACTCCTTTCCGTCCAGGCGGAAAGCAGCGAGAGCAGACCCGAGCCGGGTGAAGAGTTATTTCAGAGATCGCGGATGCCCGGAACGAATCCACAGATTTGCATCGGCGTGATCGTGGGCGCGCGGGGCCTCAGGGGCGAGGTAAGGATCAAGCCATTCACCGCGATACCGGAGGCGGTCGCGACCTATGGTCTGGTGAGCGACGAGACAGGTCAACGCCGCTTCGAGGTGACGATCCTCGGAGAGGGAGGCGGGCAGGTGATCGCCCGACTTTCGGGAATTGAAAATCGGGATGCGGCGGAAGCGCTGAAGGGCGTGCGCCTCTATGTGCCGCGCGCGGCCCTGCCGCCTCCGCGGGATGAGGAATTTTATCATGCCGACCTGATCGGTCTTGCGGCCGAGCGTGCCGACGGCAGCCGCGCCGGCCGGGTGGCGGCGGTGCACGATCACGGCGCCGGGGCATATCTGGAGATCGAGGCGGGGGATGGGCGGCCGCTGATTGTGCCCTTCACACGCAGGGCCGTCCCGCTGGTCGACCTGGCGGCCGGCCGGCTGGTGATCGAGCCGCCGGAGGAGATCGAAGCCGAACCCGAGGAGAACGGGACATGAGCGCGCCCGTGAAGACCTGGACCGCCCGGATTCTGACGCTCTTCCCGGAGATGTTTCCAGGGCCGCTTGGTCATTCGCTGGCCGGCAAGGCGCTGGCCGCCGGACTTTGGGCTTTGGAAACAGTGGACATCCGGTCCTTCGCGCGCGATAAACACCGCTCCGTGGACGATGCCGCTTTCGGCGGCGGCCCCGGCATGGTGATGCGTCCCGACGTGGTGGATGCCGCGATCGGCCACATCGGCGATGCGGGCGGCGCCGATCCGGGCGGCCGGGTCCTCTATTTGAGCCCGCGCGGGCGCCCTCTCGATCAGGCGCTGGTGCGCGAGTTGGCCGGCGGTGCGGGGGTCAACCTTCTGTGCGGCCGCTATGAGGGCCTGGACCAGCGCGTGATCGAAGCGCGCGGGCTTGAGGAGGTGAGCCTAGGCGATTTCGTGCTTTCGGGCGGTGAGCCCGCGGCGATCGCTTTGATCGACGCCTGCGTGCGGCTCCTGCCCGGAGTGCTCGGCGCCGAAGCCACGTTGGAGGAGGAGAGCTTCGAGCGGGGATTGCTGGAATATCCCCACTATACGCGACCCGCCGATTGGCAGGGTCGCTTGGTTCCGGAGGTGCTGCTCTCCGGGAATCACGAACGCATTCGGGCTTGGCGGCTCGAGCGGGCAGAGGAGATCACGCGGGCGCGGCGTCCTGATCTCTGGGCCCGCTACGTCGCGGGCCGCAAGCGCTGAAGATCGACGATTTGGAAGGTGACCGCCATGAATATCATCGAACAAGTGGGTCGAGAGCAGATCGCCGAAAGGGCGCAATCCGTTCCCGATTTTGCGCCGGGCGATACGCTGCGGGTCAATGTAAAGGTGCGCGAAGGCGAGCGCGAGCGCATCCAGGCTTTCGAAGGCGTATGCATCGCGCGCAAGAATGCCGGCGCGAATTCGAGCTTCACGGTCCGCAAGATCAGCTACGGCGAGGGCGTGGAGCGCGTCTTCCCGCTCTACAGCCCGCGCATCGGCTCGATCGAGCTGTTGCGCCGCGGAGACGTGCGCCGGGCGAAGCTCTATTACTTGCGCGAGCGTCGCGGGAAGTCGGCCCGCATTTCCGAGAAGATGACCGGTGCTGCCGGCAAGGCCGCCGCCGCTGAGCGCGAGGCGGAGGCGATAGCGGCGCCTGCCGGTTCCGAAGCGGAAGCATAGCGAGACCTTGCGTCTTGCTCGCGCGAAGGCGAGGAAGGGGAGTGAGGTAAGGGAAGGTCGGAGGCGCTCTCTCGATCGCAGAAGACGTTGATGCATCATGAAACCACGAACGCTCTTCGAGAAGATCTGGGACAGTCACACCGTCCACCGGCAAGAGGACGGCACTTGTCTTCTCTATATTGATCGCCACCTCGTCCATGAGGTGACCAGCCCGCAGGCCTTCGAGGGGCTGCGCGCGGCGGGGCGCAAAGTGCGCCGGCCCGACGCCACCCTCGCGGTCGCCGATCACAATGTGCCCACGACCGACCGCAGCCGCGGCATCGCCGAGGAGGAAAGCCGCATCCAGGTCGAGACGCTGGAAAAGAACTGCGCCGAGTTCGCGATCCCGTACTTTTCGATGGACGATATCCGCCAAGGCATCGTCCATATCATCGGGCCCGAGCAAGGGTTGACGCAGCCCGGCATGACCATCGTCTGCGGCGACAGCCACACCGCCACGCACGGTGCTTTCGGCGCGCTCGCCTTCGGTATCGGAACCTCAGAGGTTGAGCATGTGTTGGCCACGCAGACGCTGATTCAGAAGCCCGCCAAGAACATGCGCATCCGCATCGAAGGCCGGCTTCCGCTTGGCGTCACCGCCAAGGATCTGATCCTTGCGGTCATCGGCAGGATCGGCACGGCCGGCGGCACCGGCCATGTCATCGAATATGCAGGACAGGCGATTTCGGACCTCTCGATGGAAGGCCGCATGACGGTCTGCAACATGTCGATCGAGGCTGGAGCGCGCGCCGGACTGATCGCGCCGGACGGAATCACCTTCGACTATTTGCGCGGCCGGCCGATGGCGCCGAAGGCAGGCGCCTGGGAGCAGGCGCTCGTCTATTGGCGAGGCTTGCCATCTGATCCCGGGGCGACCTACGACAAGGAAGCAACGCTGGAAGCTGGGGAAATCGCGCCGCAAGTGACCTGGGGCACCAGCCCTGAGGCGGTGCTGCCCATCACCGGCGCTGTGCCCGATCCCGCCCTGGAGCCCGACGAGGATCGCCGTCGCGCAATGCAGCGCTCGCTCGATTATATGGGGCTCGTCCCGGGCACGCCCTTGCGAGAGGTGAAGATCGACCGCGTTTTCATCGGCTCATGCACCAATGGGCGGATCGAGGATCTACGGGCGGTCGCGGCAGTCGCACGCGGTCGTAAGGTCGCGCCCTGGGTCAAGGCGATGGTGGTGCCCGGCTCGGGCCTGGTCAAGCACCAGGCCGAGGAGGAAGGGCTCGATCACATTCTCAAGGAAGCAGGTTTTGACTGGCGTGAGCCGGGCTGTTCGATGTGCCTGGCCATGAACCCCGACCGGCTCGAGCCGGGCGAACGCTGCGCCTCCACTTCGAATCGCAATTTCGAGGGGCGGCAAGGCCGCGGCGGGCGCACTCATCTCGTCAGCCCCGCCATGGCGGCGGCCGCGGCGGTTGTCGGCCGGCTCACCGATGTGCGCGAGCTGGTCTGAGTGGTCCGGTCTTCGCCTGACGGAGGCCGCCCGCGAAGGCCGGCATCTCCCTTCATGACCGATGGCGCGCAACGTCAAGGCTCATTGCGACGCCGGCGTCGTGAGGAGCGGCGGCGCATGCTGTTCGACACCTCGGTGCCGAGCCCCTGCGTCAGCGTCTGCCAGATCGAGGAATCGACCGGCTACTGCATTGGCTGTCGGCGCACGATCGACGAGATCCGCGACTGGATCGTCATGACACCCGAGGAGAAGCGCGCCGTCCTTGCGCGCGTCGAGGCGCGCAAGAGGCGATCGGCCGAGGACGGCGCTGCGTGAATCCGGGCGAACGGCCGGGCGTGGGGGCGATTTTGCTCCTGGCCTTCGTCACCTTTGCATGGGGATTCTCCTGGCCGGTGACGAAGGTCGCGCTGGAGCAGGTGCCGGTCTGGCATTTGCGCGCCGGCACCACCTTGATTGGCGGCCTTGGCATGCTGGCGCTGGCCCGTCTGCTCGGACATGCTGTTTCCGTGTCCCGAGGCGAACTGCTTTGGCTCGCTGTTCTTGCCCAGTTCAACGTAACCGGCTGGTGTCTGTTTTCTGCCTACGGCGTTGGGCTGATGGATGCCGGGCGTGCCGGCATCATCGCCTTCACAATGCCGATCTGGGCGGCGATGCTTGCCGCGATCATCGGCCAGGAGCGCATGACCGCAACCAAGTTGCTGGCGCTTGCTCTGGGCGTGGCCGGGCTCTGTGCCCTGCTGCTTCCGCAATGGCGAAGCGTGCTGGCAGGCCCCTACGGCGTTTTGGCCATGCTGGGATCGGCGGTTTCCTGGGCGATCGGCACGCTTGGTATCAAGCATCGCCGCTGGTCCAGCACGGCTGCGGTGCAGAGCGGCTGGCAGCTTTTCTTCGGCAGCTTGCCCATGGCGGCCGGAATGATGCTCGTCGATGAGCGTTTCGATGTTGCCGCCCTTGACGGCGCAGGTTGGGCGACGCTGCTCTACCTGATCGTGATCTCCATGCTGCTGGCGCAATGGGCGTGGTTTCGGACAGTGCATGCGCTCTCGGCGACGATCGCCGGAATAGGCACCCTCATGGTGCCGGTGATAGGCGTGATCGGGGGGGCCGTGTGGCTCGGTGAACGGATCGGGTTCGCAGAAGTCGCCGCCCTGCTGCTGATCGGCGCTTCCGTGGCGTTAGTGGTCCGGCCGCGAGAACTGCCGCAACCGGCGCCACAGCCCCCGGCCGTTGGGCTCGGTCTCGATCCGGGACGGCCCGGCTAAACGGTTTTTCGCAGGCCGAAGGTCAACGTCCCGCAGGAGCGCCGACCCGGTTGGATCGAGCCTCTGTGGCCGAACTGTATCGGAAGCCGGCAGTCTCGTTCAGAGCGTATTGCGGGGTCCATTCGCGATAGCGTGCAAGCGACGTGGGTTCATCATAGCGATTATCGAGTACGTGCCACTGACCCTGGACCCGGACCAGCAGCACGGCATGCACCTCGTTGCGCTCTGTTCCGGTCAGCACGGCGATACGCAGATCGGCGATGGAAAAGCCCAGCAGCTTCAGAACGAAATACTTGGCGATCGCGAAGTCCTCGCAGTCCCCCCCGCGGTCGACGAAGGCCAGCGGGGTCTGCCACAGATCCTCCCGTGCGAACTGGTCGCGATCCTCAAGATAGCGCTGCCGATTGACTGCCTTCTGCACGCGCTTCAACTGGGTCATCCGCTCGGCGGTGCGCCCGTTCGCGACGAATTCGGCCAGTCGCATAGCGGCGGCGCTTTTGCAGTCGCCTTCGAGACAAGCACGCACCGCCGCTGCCTGGGCGGGGAGCTGGTGCGAGACGCGCCGCCATTGCGGCAGCCGAAGCAATTCGTCGAATCGACTTTCTCTAACATGAGCGAAATCAGCCGCAACCGCGTCCCCAAGCGCCGCGACCAGAACGGCGAAGGCGACGAGGGCAGCGGCAACCGATCGGCGCAAGGGTCCGATGCGATCCACTCGCGTGGCTCCTCTCCCCCACGCCCGGCGACGGCGGGCAGGCCGGTGCCGAGATACGTGGCGAGAAGCTCACGATAGACGCAAATCGGCGATCACCGCCAGGGGGCAGGCCCCTTTGGTCAGCCGATCATGAGCAAGGTGAGTACGAGTAGGTTGATGATTGCCAGTGCGGTCAGCCCCATCTCCAGCCGGGGCATCGCTGAGCCGCGACCCACATCACAGACAAGGACGCTCAAAATGACAAGCAGGAGACCGACCGTGCCAATTCCCTGGTGGCGATACACCAATCCCAGAAGTGCAAGCATGGTCCCGGCATATTGCAGTATCGAGGCGATCGCTGCATTGCGCTTGGGCGAACGCCACTCGATCAGGAACTGCACACCGGCCATCGCGATCGCGCCGGCATAGCCGAGCAGGGTCGTAGTGACGAGAGCGGCGATCAACTCGACCCACCCGACCGGCATAGTCCCGGATCTCCCCCGCTGGCTGCGCACAGAGAGGATCTCCATCCCTGGTGGGATCGATAAACCCTCCAGTTTCATTATACAGAGGTTACTAATATCTTACCAGCGCCGGCTCGCAGGACTATCGATAGCAAAACCATGGAATTACGAGGTAATTCCTCCGCTAGGGTAAGCGAGCCCTTAACCCCCCGCTAGACTTCGCTCCCCCGCGGTTTGGTTCTTGGCTTCGCCCCCTCGGAGCCACCCCCAGCCAGACCGCATGGAAAACTAAGACGCCCAAGCGCCCCCGCAAGCTATTTGGTTTGCGGGGGCGAATTTTTGCGGGGCGATGTCACGGTTTTTGAGACTTCCCGGATAGTTCACAGGGTGAAACCCTCGCAGCACACCGTTGTTGAGAGCCTGACTCTCATCGCGCATGCCCCTTGGGCGGAGGCGAGGATCTTGCAACTCATGTTCGATCATCGGATCTGGCGTAGTGCGACCGAGCTGCTGGGTCAGTATGGTTGCGATGCAGCTTTCGAGGCGGGTCTGCGGGCAGACGAACGGGTCGAGTGCGGCGACTGCAACGGCGCCGCTCATTGGCTCAGGGTGGTTGAGGCCGTCGAGGAATTGCAGCGGCCTGAGGGCGCGGGTGATCGTTTGCACTAGAACCCGGCGTCGGCACTGCACCCTCGCCTAGGAGCGCCTGTCTGCAGAGCGCCGCGCCCTTGCGCGCAATTTCCCCCCAGCGGCTCGTCGGATCGAGCTTGAGGTAACGCTGCCAGAGCGGCAGGGCATCGGCGAAACGTTCATGCTCGGTTTCAAGGCGCGCCAGATTGAAGAGCGCATCGGCATAGTCCGGCTCGATCGCGAGCGCGCGGCGATAGCGGCGCGCAGCTTCGGCGCCTTGCTCCTTGCCTTCGGCCAGGCAGGCAAGATTGAACCACGCCTCTGCCATCTCCGGATCGAGCACGGTAGCCTTGGCGAATGCCGCGCCGGCTTCGGCCAGGCGTCCCTGCTCGCGGAGTACATTTCCGAGATTGAATTGAAGTGTCGCATCTTCGGGCTCACGGGCAAGGCAGCGTGCATAGAGCATTTCCGCTTCGGCCCAATCGTGTGCGGCCTCGGCCCGCTCGGCCGCCTCGAAAAGCGCATCGGTTTCTTTTCCCGGTGGAGTGTCGAGATCGAGCCGCAGCTGCCCGTCCAACTCCACAATCCGACCTGCAAGCCTCTGCGCGAGCCGGCCCGCCTCGTCAGGAGCCAGGGTGAGGGAGGGCAGTCGGGTGCGAGCAGACGCAGGCTCCTGCAAAAGCTCGCCGAGGAGATGCATTGGCTCCATCCCCTGCGCCAGCGCTCGGCGCACTTCCTTCAACGTTTGCCTGGCATGAAGTTCGTCGGTGGGATCGATCACGTCGAACAAGGCGAGCAGCCGCGCGAAGCTGGCGCTCACGCCGCGGCCGGCAAACCGTCCCGCTGCCTCCGGTGGCCCTGGATGGCGGTCGGTCAAGCCGAGGAGATTGAGAAATCCGGTCTCGCCGATGACCGGCACGCCGAGCAGATCGGCGCGCGCGATTGCGCTCGTAATTTTGCCCTCGGCGAGTGGGCGTTGGCTGCGCCGACCAACGATCATCAGCCCGGAGCCGCGACTGAGCGCCCGGGCCAGCCGACCGCCGCGTTCGGCCACCAGTCGTGCCGCGAGCCTGCGCGGCAGGCTCGCAAGCGCGCCCACGATCACGATCGCAGTGCCGGAAAGGCGCATGCGCCGCACCCGATGCTCGGCATTCCAATCCTGCAGTCTAACGCGACAGCGCTCTATCTGCGACCGACGGCGCGCTTGGCCTTACGTGGCGACTCGGCCGCCGGCTTGCGCGCCTTGCTGCGTGCGGGCGGCTTGCGTGCCGGCGCCCCGCCGCTTTCCGCAAGGCTTCGCTTCAAGGCGTCCATCAAGTTGATGACACGCCCTGTCTCCGGCGGCTCGGCGATCACCGGCTTCTCGCCCTTGACCTTCGCTCGAATGACCTCCATGAGCGCATCCTGGTAGCGGTCGCGAAATGTCTCGGGGCTGAACTTGCCTGCTTTTTGCTGGATCAGCTGAACCGCAAGCTGCAGCATCTCCTTGTCGGGCTTGCCGGTATCGATCTCATTGAAGATTTCTTTGGGACTGCGCACTTCGTCGGCAGTCCTCAACGTGGTGACGAGAAAGCCGCTGTCGCGCACCGTCATCGCGATCAGATGCTCGCGGCTGGAGAGCACCAGGCGCGAGAGAGCCGCCTTCTTTTCCATCCGCATCGCTTCGCGGATGACGCCAAACGTCTCCTCGGCAAAATCGCCGTCCGGGGCGAGGTAGTAGGGGGTCTCCAAATAAAGAGGATCGAGAGAATCGGCCTCGATGAACTGCTCGACCACGATGGTCTTGGTCGATTCGATCTGCACGCGTTCGAAGTCTTCCGGGTCCATCACCACGTAATGACCCTTCTCGTACTCATAGCCCTTGATCAGATCCGCGCGGTCCACTTCCCCGAGGTCCGGATCATGGGGACGCATGCTGATACGCTTCAGCGTGTCCTTGTGGAGCAGGTGGAAGGATATTCGGCTACTCCCGGAGACCGCCGGGTAGAGACGGACGGGGCAGGAGACGAGGGAAAGGCGCAAATGGCCCTTCCAACTTGGGCGCGCGGCCATCGGGACGATCCTCATGTATGAAAGGGTCAAGCGCGGTCATCTGTGTTTTTTCGCAAGAGAACACGTATTTACGCCCCTGCGTTGCCGCATCGGCGCTGGCGCGCCGGTCCCTCATTCCTTGCGAACGAAGGAGGCGAACAGCAGGAGAATCCCTGGGACGCCAAGCGCCGCCCAGGCCGGCAGCTGCAGGATATCTGCGAAAATCTGACCGAAGAAGGCGCTGTGCGGATCGCCGGCCAAGCTTTCGACCATCCGCAACGACCAGCCGTTTAACTGCCTCCAGAACTCCCGCGCGGTGAGATTCTTGTAGTAGCCGCGCTCCACCGAAGGCACGAGCGAGAGTACCAGCGGCAGCGCCGCCCCGAAGATCAGCAGAATTCCGCCCGCGCGAAGGACGAGCATGCCAAATGTCCGATCGGTTCCGGAGCCCCTGTCCGCAGAGTGGCGTTCTTATATCACTGGAAGATTAATTTCACAGCAGGTCTGCGAAATTATATGTAAGGTATATCTTTAACAATTCTTTCTAACTTTACTTTCTAGGCGGCTTCGGGGCGGCCAGCCTCGATCAGCTCGACCAGTTCGCCCATAATGCGCGAGACATCGTAGTCCTTCGGGGTGTAGACGCGCGCCACCCCGCAGGCGCGCAGCTTGGCGGCATCCTCCTCCGGCACGATGCCGCCGACCACGACGGGCACCTGTCCGATTCCCGATTCATGCATGCGCTGCACCACCTCGCTTACCAGCGGCAGGTGCGAGCCCGAAAGTATGGACAGGCCGACCAGATGCACGCCTTCTTCCAGCGCCGAATTGGCGATTCGCGCTGGGGTCAGCCGGATCCCTTCGTAGACCACCTCGAAACCGGCATCACGGGCGCGCAGGGCTATCTGTTCGGCGCCGCTGGAATGTCCGTCGAGCCCCGGCTTTCCGACCAGTATCTTCGGCCGGCGGCCTAACCGACGTGTGGCCGCATCGACGCGCCGGCGCAAGTCAAGGAGGCTCGGCAGGGCGGCCGATGCGCTTGCGCCCATACCGGTCGGGGCACGGTACTCCCCGAAGATTTTCCGCAAAGTCTCGGCCCATTCACCGGTGGTGACGCCGGCATGGGCGCAAGCGATCGACGGCTCCATGATATCGCGCGCTTGTGCCGCGGCGCTTGCCAACGCATCCAAGGCGGCTGTCACTTGCGTTTCATCGCGCCGGCTGCGCCAATCGCCAAGCGCCTCCACCTGCGTGCGCTCGGCCTCGGGATCGATGGCGAGGAAGCCGCCGTCGGCCGCCTCGGTTAGTGGCGAGGGTGCGCTCTCGGTGAAGGCGTTGACACCGACCATCTTTCGATCGCCGCTCTCGATTTCGGCCAATCGACGGGCATTGCTCTCCACCAGCCGGCGTTTCATATAGCCCTGCTCGATCGCCGCGACGGCACCTCCGATTTCGTCTATGCGGATCAGCTCCGCGCGTGCGGCCTGGGTCAACTCAGCGACTTTGGCCTCGATCACCGGCGCCCCGTCAAAAACATCCTCGAATTCGAGGATGTCGGTCTCGTAGGCGACGATCTGCTGCGCCCTCAGGCTCCATTGTTGGTCCCAGGGGCGGGGCAGGCCCAAGGCCTCATTCCATGCCGGTAGCTGCACCGCCCGCGCCCGTGCGCGCTTCGACAGCACGACCGCCAGCATCTCGATCAGGATGCGATAGACGTTGTTTTCGGGCTGCTGCTCGGTGAGGCCCAGCGAGTTGACCTGTACGCCGTAGCGGAAACGTCGGAAACGCTCCTCAAGGACGCCGTAGCGCTCCCGCGTGATCTCCTCCCAGAGGGCGGCGAAGGCGCGCAGCTTGCAGATCTCCGTGATCAGCCTCATCCCGGCATTGACAAAGAAGCTGAGCCGGCCGACCACCGCCGGCAGATCCGCCGAGCCGACCGCTCCGCTCTGTTTCACGGCATCGATGACCGCGATGGCGTTGGCAAGGGCGAAGGCCACCTCCTCCACCGGCGTCGCCCCGGCCTCCTGCAGGTGATAGGAGCAGATATTGACGGGATTCCATTTCGGCACCTCCCGGCAGGTGAACGCGATCATGTCTGCGGTCAACCTGAGCGAAGGGGCGGGCGGGAAGATGTAGGTGCCGCGCGAAAGATACTCCTTGAGGATGTCGTTCTGCGTCGTGCCCGAAAGGGCGGCGCGCGCGAGGCCCCGACGTTCCGCCACTGCGATATAGAGCGCCAGAAGCCAGGCGGCCGTCGCGTTGATGGTCATGGAGGTGTTCATCCGCTCCAGCGGGATGCCCTCCAGAAGCCGCTCCATATCGCCCAGATGGGCGACCGGCACGCCCACCTTGCCGACCTCGCCCGCCGCCAAGGGGTGGTCGGGGTCGTAACCGGTTTGCGTCGGCAGGTCGAATGCGATCGAGAGGCCGGTCTGGCCGCGCGCCAGGTTCTCACGGAAAAGCCTGTTCGACGCCTCCGCCGAGCTGTGCCCGGCATAGGTGCGGAAAAGCCAGGGCTGATCGCGCCGCGCCTGTCCCGCCTTCTCTGCCATGCCCAGTCCACCTCCCCCGGAGCAATGACCCTCAGAAACAAGTCTAGGCGGTACCATGTTGCGGTGCAACGTAAGCGATGGCGGCAATAAGGGCTGCATCCGTCGGCGCAATCGGCTAGGTTGCAAATGGGGTGCTCAAAGAGGGGGCTCAAAGCATGGTTGCCGTCGCCGCCGCGCCGGCCGAGCGCATCGCGCCGGAGCGGCTCGTCTATACAGGTGAACTCCGCACGCTCTACCGGATCGCCGCCGTCAATCTGCTGCTCAGCGTTGTCACGCTGGGCTTCTACCGCTTCTGGGGACGGACCCGACTGCGACAATATATTTGGCACGCGATCCTACTGGACGGCGATCCGCTGGAATGGACCGGTACCGGCTGGGAAATGTGCCGCGGTTTTCTGATCGCCGCCGCCGTGGCTTTGATCGCCTATGCTCCAATCTACACGCTTACCTTGGCCGGGCCCGGTTTTGAGATACTTCTCGATGTTTATCAGATCGCGTTTGGAGCGGTCGTCCTTGTGCTGGCGGGATTTGTTGCATTCCTCGCGCTTCGATACCGCCTGAGCCGCACGCGCTGGCGCGGCATCCGCGGTGATCTCGAAGGCTCGCCTTGGCCTTACGCTTGGCGACAGTTCGGCTGGTGGCTCCTTATGATACCGACCTTCCTTCTTGCCGTTCCGTTCGCAACCGTGGCGTTGCGGCGCCACCTGATCCGGCAGGCGCGACTGGGCAGCCTCTCTGTGGAATGTCAGGCGCGCGGCGGGGCCGTGTTTCCGGCCTTCCTGGTCTCGATCGCGGTCGGCGCGGGCTTTGTCGGGCTCCTCAGCTTGCTGTGGAGCGTTGGAGCCTTCGGCGCTATCGTTACAGCAGTTCTGGTGGAACTAGGTAGCGCCGGGTCGCTCGGTTTCGTACTCATCCTCGTCTTTGCGACGCTTATCGTCTCGGCCTATCCGTGCGTTACTTCGATCTATCACGCCAGCCTCTATCGCCATCTTGCGGAGAGCAGCTCGGCTTCGGGTCTGTCGGTTCGAACGACTGTAACCGCGGGTAACCTCTTTGGGCTGCGGTTCACAAATTTCATCATCATCATGGTGACGCTCGGTATTGGCCTGCCGCTCGTGTGGCACCGGCAACTGCGTTTCTTCGCCGAACACACGGCGGTGATCGGTATCGAAAACGCCGAGCGAATTGCCCAGGCGCAAAATAAGCCGACACGCGCCAGCGAAGGGATGCTGGAAATACTCGATATCGGAGCCGTCTAGGGCGAGACCGGCCGATGATCGCCGCGCGCTACTATGACGGGCGGACGGCACGCGGGCATGAGGTGAGACTGCGCCTCCGGAGCGACCTCTTGCTGATCGACGTTGCCGAAGGCGTCCCGCTGGCGAATTGGCCGATCAATGAGATCAGGCGGAGTGGAAGCTGGGAGGGGCGCGGTCCCTTCGCCTTGCTCTGCGAGGCCCATCCCGATGCCCGGCTGCTGCTGCCGGATGGAGGCAGCGCAGCCCTCTTTCGGTCCATGGTGCCGCAGCTCGCAGCGGCGGAACGCGTGCGCAACCGTCGCGCGCTGCGCTGGGTGGGCCTGGGCACCCTCGCCGCAGTGCTGGCTGTGGCGCTGGTGTATGAGGCCGTACCGCGTTGGCTCGCGCCCGCGATTCCCTCCTCGTGGCTGGAGCCGCTGGGCGACACGCTGTTGGCGGGATTGGAGGAGGAACACGCGCTCTGCGCCGACAGCGTGGGCCGCCAGGCGCTTGAGCGCGTCGCCAACCGACTTGCCGCCACGGCCGGCTATGACGGCAAGATCCGGGTCGATACTCTACGCTGGCGCGAGCTCAATGCCTTCGCCCTGCCGGGCGATCGAATCGTCCTATTGAGCGGCCTGATCGATCAGGCCGAACCGGACGAAGTGGCGGGAGTCCTGGCGCATGAAGTGGGGCACGTCGTCAACAGTCATGTCAATGAGGCGGTGTTGCGTGCTCTAGGGGTTCAGTTCCTGCTCACGTTTCTTACTGGCACGGGCGATCTTGCAGCCGCGGCGACGGCATTGGCCGGCCTTGGCTACAGCCGAGCGGCGGAAAAGGAAGCAGACCGTTTTGCGGTCGCCGCGATGCGCGCGGAGGCGCTACGCATCTCCGGCCTGCGCCGCTTTTTCCGACGGCTGCGGGAGGAGGAAGGGCGTTCGGATATCCCGTCCTGGCTGTCGACACATCCGGCGACAGCCGACCGCATTTTGGCGATTCCGGACGACCCGCTTGGGGTCGATCCCTTTACCCCGAGCGAGTGGCAGGTGATCCGTTCGACCTGCTAGCCTTTCTCGCGGGTGCGCTCACCCATGTTCTATTCCTTGCGCGGAACTTCGGTTCGGTGGAAACATTTATGTTAATATTGCAATGCAATAATGGCGCGAGGGGAGAGCCGTGATGGAGCCCGCCAGCGTGATTCCGCTTCGCAGCAAGCCCGGAGCCAAGGACCTTTACGAGGTCGGCGAGATCCCGCCCCTGGGGCAGGTCCCGTCAAAGATGTATGCTTGGGCTATTCGCCGCGAGCGGCATGGCGAGCCAGAAACGGCCATGCAGTGCGAAGTTCTGCCGACGCCGGCGATCGATTCAGACGAAGTCCTCGTCATGGTGATGGCGGCCGGCGTCAACTACAACGGCGTCTGGGCGGCCCTCGGCAAGCCGATCTCTCCGTTCGACGTGCACAAGGCTCCCTATCATGTTGCCGGATCGGATGCCTCCGGCATCGTCTGGGCCGTCGGCTCGAAGGTGAAGCGTTGGAAGGTGGGCGACGAGGTCATCGTCCATTGCAATCAGGATGACGGCGACGACGAGGAGTGCAACGGCGGCGACCCGATGTTCTCGCCCTCGCAGCGCATCTGGGGCTATGAGACGCCCGATGGCTCCTTCGCCCAGTTTGCGCGAGTGCAGGCCCGACAACTCATGCCACGGCCCCAGCACCTCACTTGGGAGGAGAGCGGCTGCTACACCCTTACGCTCGCCACCGCCTACCGCATGCTCTTCGGCCATCGGCCGCATATCTTGAGACCCGGTCACAATGTGCTGGTCTGGGGTGCGGCAGGCGGGCTCGGCTCGATGGCAGTGCAGCTCATCGCCACCGCCGGCGCCAATGCAATCGGCGTGATCTCCGACGACACCAAGCGCGACTTCGTCATGCAGCTCGGCGCCCGCGGTGTCGTCAATCGCAGCAAATTCGATTGCTGGGGCCGGCTGCCCGAGATCAACGATCAGGGCGGCTACGGCGAATACATGAAGAAGGTGCGCGAGTTCGGCAAGGCGATCTGGGAGATCACCGGCAAGGGCAACGATGTCGATTTCGTGTTCGAGCATCCGGGCGAGCAGACCTTCCCGGTCTCCTGCTTCGTGGTGAAACGGGGCGGCATGGTCGTGTTCTGCGCCGGCACCACCGGCTACACCATCACCTTCGACGCGCGTTTCGTCTGGATGCGGCAGAAGCGTATCCAGGGCAGCCATTTCGCCAATCTCTTGCAGGCGAGCCAAGCCAACCGGCTGGTGATCGAGCGGCGCATCGATCCCTGCATGTCCGAGGTGTTCGGCTTTGCCGACATTCCGCGCGCCCACACCAAGATGTGGAAGAATCTGCATAAGCCCGGAAACATGGCCGTGCTGGTGCAAGCGCCCCGCCCGGGGTTGCGCAGCTTCGAGGACGCCGTCGAGGCGTCGCTCGGCTAGACTGGCGCCCGGCGGTTCACCGATGGCCCAGCCGCTGTTGACCAAACTCGACGTTGCCGCCACCGCCGCCGAGCGCTATCGAGACACCGTCCGGCTCCATCTCTCCGACATGCTGGCCCCCGCGGGCCGCCTCGATTCCTCCCTTTTGGAACGTGAGCAGTTCGCGGCCCACGGCTACGCCTGGGTCGCGACCACGGTCGCTGCGCTAGGCGAGCTCAAAAGTTGGTGCCGGCGGCTGGCCGATGAGGGGCAACTCGGCGCCTTGGAGCGGCTGATTGCGACCGCCGGCTTCGGCGAGTATCTGGCGCAGCTCCTGGGCGGCCTCGCCATGAGCCAGGGCGAAGTCGTACGCCCGGCCGATCTCGGCGGCGAAGCTGCGGCCGCAAAGCTCGCGGAGGACGCGGCGGTTCGGGCGCTGATCGCCAACGGCAACACCGCCGAAACCCGCGCCGAGATCGCGCGCGCGGCGGCGGAAGGCAACTTCGGCCAGCAGGGCCTTGACGACGAAACCCTGGAGATGATGCGCGAGCCCTTTCGCCGCATCGCGGAGGAAACCGCAGAACCGTTCCATCACTGGCAT
>DASPGI010000076.1:0-7298 GCA_035620695.1 Alphaproteobacteria bacterium | reverse complement strand
CGCGGGCTTAGAGCAACCCTCGCAAGGGGAGATCCTTCTCGACGGCGAGGTAATTACGCGACTGCCGCCCTTCCGACGCCCGGTCAACACCGTCTTCCAGAGCTACGCCTTGTTCCCGCATATGACGGTCGCGGAGAACATCGCGTTCGGCCTGGAAATGCGGCGCATGGACGCAAGCGAGATTGCCGCCCGCGTGGAAGAGATGCTGAGCCTGGTGAAGATGACGGGCTTGGGCCAGCGCCGGCCCGCGCAGCTCTCGGGCGGCCAGCAGCAGCGGGTGGCGCTCGCCCGCGCCCTCGCCAATAGGCCCAAGGTGCTGCTCCTGGACGAGCCGCTCTCGGCCCTCGATTTCAAGCTTCGAAAGGAGATGCAGATCGAGCTAAAGAAGCTGCAGCTTGAGACCGGCATCACCTTCATCTTCGTGACGCACGATCAAGAGGAAGCGCTTACCATGTCCGACCGCATCGGGGTCATGGAGCGTGGGCGCATCCTTCAGGTCGGCAGCCCGACCGAGATCTACGAGCACCCGATCCGCCGCTTCGTCGCGGATTTCATCGGCGACACCAATTTTCTCGAGGCACGCGTGGTCGCCGCCGCAGATGGGACGCCGGCGCGCGTGCGCCTCTCCTCGGGAGCCGAGCTAAGGGCGCGCGGCCTCAATGGCGCCGCCCCGGGAACCACGGTCACCCTGGCAATCCGACCGGAGCGCGTAAGCTTCGCCGCCGCCGATTCCGGTGCGGCCCTGGAGGGCACGGTCGAGACCGTGATCTATTTCGGCACCGACACCCTCTTCCACCTGCGTTTGGCCGATGGCCGCCCCTTCGTCGTACGCTCCCAAAATCGCGAGGGAGCGCGCGGCACCCATTCGCCCGGCGAGCGCGTCGGCCTCGTGTTGCCTGCCGACGCCTTGCAGGTACTGGCCGACTAATGCGCATTTCCTTCCACCACCGCGCCGTCCTGGCCGTGGCCCTCCTCATCGCGCCGGTTGTCGTTACGATCGCCGTGTTCATGCTGGCGCCGCTCGGGCTGATGGGCGTTGTGTCCTTCCTAGAGAAGGGCATCAATGGGGGCGTTCGCTGGGGCAGCTACACGGTCGAGCCCTATGTTCGGTTCCTGTTCGAGCGAGATCTCGACGACAGTCTTATCCTGAACTCCGACTACCTTCAGATCTTCTGGCGGTCGATCTGGCTTTCGCTAGTGACGACCGTGCTCGCGCTTGCCATCGGATTTCCGACCGCCCTCTATATGGCTCTGCAACCCCAGCATCGGCGCAACCTGCTCGTCTTCCTCGTCACCCTCCCGTTTTGGACCAACCTTCTGGTGCGCAATTACTCCTGGATCCTGTTGTTGCGCACCAATGGCCTTATCAACGATCTGCTGATCTGGCTGGGGCTGGTCGACGGCCCACTGATCCTGATGCCGTCGAGCTTCGCCATCGGGGTCGGCCTCACTTATTCGTTCCTGCCGTTCATGGTGTTGCCTATTTATGCGAGCCTGGAAAAGCTCGATTTTCGGCTGGTGGAGGCAGCCTATGATCTTGGCGCCAATCGCTGGGCGGCGCTGAAACGGGTAATCATCCCTTTGAGCCTGCCCGGCATCGTCGCCGGCTCCGTGCTCGTCTTCATTCCCTGCCTCGGCGCCTTCGTCACGCCGGAGCTTCTGGGCGGCGGCAAAAGCCTGATGATCGGCAATCTGATCCAGAACCAGTTCGGCGCCTCGCGCAACTGGCCGTTTGGCGCGGCGCTGGCCCTTACATTGTTGGCGATGGTGCTCCTGACAATGATGGTCTATCTGACCCGCCTTAAACCGCAGTCGGGCAGGCGATGAAGGGTACGCGCAATCCATTGAGACGATTTCCGGGGGTGGCGCTCACCGCCTACGGGTTCTTCGTTTATCTCTATCTGCCGATCGTGGTGCTCTTGGTGCTGTCCTTCAACGCCAACCGCACCGCCACGATCTGGACCGGCTTCTCGTTCGACTGGTACGGCATCGTCCTCAGCAACCCCGACATAATCAGGGCGGCGAAGAACTCGCTCGTCGTGGCCTCCATCGCGACAGTGGTGGCGACGGTCTTCGCGACCATGGCGGCCTTGGCCATGGCGCGCCACCGCTTTCTGGGACAATCGGCGGTGACTGGGCTGGTGGCGCTGCCGTTAGTTGTGCCGGAGATCGTGACGGCGGTGGCGACTCTGCTCTTCTTCGTGATGATCGGGATGCGGCTCGGCCTTGCCACCGTGATCATCGCGCATACCGTGTTCTGCATCCCCTTCGCCTATCTGCCGATCCGCGCCCGGCTCGAGGGGATGGACAAGGCTTTGACCGAAGCGGCGGCCGATCTCTACGCCAATCCCTGGCAGGCCTTCCGTCGCGTCACGCTGCCGCTTCTGTGGCCCGGCATACTTTCGGGCGCGATGCTGTCCTTCATCATCTCGTTGGACGACTTCGTGATCACCTACTTTGTTGCGGGAGCAGGCGCGACCACGCTGCCGGTCTATATATTCGGCATGATCCGAATCGGAATCAGCCCGGAGGTCAATGCGATCTCGACTGTTATGCTGGTGATCTCGGTTGCGTTCGTGTCGCTCTCATACCTGTTCGCCCGACGCCGCTGAAGTCGGGGGCCCGACCCTGGGGCGGGATGCACCCCAGCGTGAGTTGAGTTAGAAAAGAAAGGGAGGACGACTGCATGCGAAGATTAATGACGGTCCTCGGGCTCGGCGCGGCTCTCGCGCTCGGCGCCGGCGGAGCCCAGGCTCAGGACAAGGAACTGTTTCTCTACAACTGGACCAACTACTTTCCCCCGGACCTCTTGCAGAAATTCGAGAAGGATACCGGGATCAAGGTCACGCTCGACGTCTATGATTCGAACGAAACCTTGCTGGCCAAGCTGCAGGCGGGCGCCACCGGCTACGACGTGGTCGTACCCTCCGACTACATGGTCAAGATCATGATCGACGAGGGCTTGGCCGAGAAGATCGACGCCGCCTCCATGCCGAACTTCAAGAACGTGATGGCGCCGCACGACAACCCGCCTTACGACCCCGGCCGGCAATATTCGGCGCCCTATATGTGGGGCACCACCGGCTTTACCTACGATTCCGCGCGGGTTCCGGGAGGCAAGCTCGAAGATAGCTGGAAGGAGTTTTTCGAACCGCGGGACGAGCTGAAGGGCCAGGTCGTCGCGCTCAACGACCAGGTCAGCCTGTACAATGCCGCTGCCTACTATCTCGGCATCGATCAGTGCACCGAGGATCCGAAGGAAGCACAGAAAATCCTCGAGCTGCTCCAGCAGCAGAAACCGGACCTGGCGATGTACCAGTCTGACGGCACCATCGAGCGCATGATCGCCAAAGAAGTGATCATGCATCATCAGTGGAACGGCGCATCGCATCGGACCCGCGAGGGTCTGCCGAGCGCGGTCTATGTCTACCCGAAGGAAGGCGTCGACTTCTGGGCGGACAATTTCCTGGTGCCCAAGGGCGCTCCGCATCCCGAAGCCGCCAAGACCTTCGTCAACTGGATCATGGCACCGGAGAACATTGCGGTGGCAAGCAACTTCACCGGCTACATGAACGCGATCCAGGGATCGGACGCGCATCTCGATCAAAGCCTGCGCGAGGATCCGGCCGTGAATATGCCGGCCGAGTACGGGGACCGGCTGCGGCCATCGAAGGAATGCTCGGCCAAGGCGCGCGAGCTGCGTGACAAGGTCTGGACCCGGCTGAAGACCTAACTGGCAGGGACTACCGAAAAGGGGCCGGGCGGCGTCGCTCTCCGGCCCCATTTTCTTGGCTGGTAACAGCCGCTTGGCGGCTGCTAGGTTCGACCCCCTCGGATTTCCGCTAGGGAGAGCATTTGCCCTTCATGAATTACGCCAGCCCAAGTCTGACCGCTCGCGAGCACGCAATCATGGAGGGGTTTCCGCCGTCGTCGGAGCGGAGGATCAGCCTCGAGAACTGGGACCGTTATCCCTTCAATCGTTGGTCCTTCCAAAACGTCCGCTCCGTGCTGCCGACCCGCAAGGTGCGCCAGGACCCATCGCGCGTGCGCACTCTGCCACGAAACCCGGCCGATCTCGGTTCGCTCGAGGTGCCGTTGCCGGGCCGCAAGCGCGTTTTCTTGGATCACCTTCTCGCCGCGCTCGACACCGACGGCTGCATAGCAGTCAAGGACGGCGCGATCCGGTTCGAAACCTATCTCAACGGCATGACGGACGCCTCCTTGCATCTTTCTCAATCGGTCTCCAAATCGCTGACTGGAGCGTTGGTCGGCATTCAGATTGGCCGTGGTATCATCGATCCCGAAAGTCCCGTCGAGCTCTATGTGCCGGAGCTTGCCCGCTGCGGCTATGCCGGCGCGCGCGTAACCGACCTGCTCGACATGCGCAGCGGCGTCCGCTTCATCGAGGACTATCTCGATCCCGATTGCGAAATGGGACAGCTCGACCGCGCGAGCGGCTGGAAGCCGGCAAGACCGGGCGATACCGGGGGCACCTATGATCTTGTTCTGCGGCTTCGTCGGGACCGGCCCCATGGCGGACAATTCCAATACCGTTCGATCGAGACGGACGTTCTCGGTTGGGCCCTGGAGCGCTCCAGCGGATCTCATCTCTGCACGCTCATGGAGGAGATGCTCTGGGGCCCGATGGGTGCGGAGACAGAAGCCGCCTATACCGTGGATCGCGCCGGAACCGCGCTCGCCGATGGCGGGTTCAATGCCACCTTGCGCGATTATGCTAGGTTCGGCCTTTTGATGCTCGAGGACGGCCGGCGCGACAGGATGAGCATCGTGCCCTCGGAATTCGTGGCCGACTGCCGCCGTGGCGATCCTTCGGTCTTTGCCGAGACCGACCGCTTTCCACGCTTTCCGGCGGCATGCTATGCCCGGCAATGGTGGGTGCTGGATCAGGAGCGCGGGATCGCGGCGGCGCTAGGCATATTCGGGCAGATGATCTACCTCGACCGGTCGCGTGGGCTGGCGATGGTATTCCTTTCATCTTGGCCGGCTCCTGTGGACCCTCAACGGCGCGACTTGCAATTTGCCGCCGCTGACGCGGTTGGCGCAGCACTTGCGGACGGCTGAGGAAACGCCATGGAAACTGTCTCAATCGCGCTTTGGGCGGCCAACCTGGAGCCGCCTTTGAACGGGGTGGAGGGCTGGGCGGCCGGGATCGAGGCCAAGATGAAGGAGGCCAAGGCCGACGGCGCGCGGCTCCTGGTCACGCCCGAATATCACTGCCAGCAATGGCTCTCCTTCGCGCCCGAGGGCATTCGGCCGAATGAGGAGATCCCCTGGCTTGCAAGCCAGGGCCCGGCGGCGCTGGAGGTGGTGCGGCCGCTCGCCCGGCGCTATGGGCTTGGCCTTCTCGCCGGCACCATGCCGGTGTCAAATGAGGCCGGAGGATTCCTCAATCGCGCGCATCTCTTTCTGCCTGACGGGCGTGAGGTCGTTCAGGACAAGCTTTGCCTGACGCCTGCCGAGCGCGATCCGTCCGCCTGGTATCTGGAGACGGGGGACGAGATCGCGGTGATCGAGTGGGAGGGCTTGCGCTTTGCCACGCTGATCTGTCTGGATATCGAGCTGCCGGCCTTGGCGGCTCGGCTGGCGCCGCTCGACCTCGATCTCATTCTCGTTCCCTCGATGACCTCCAAGCTCTCCGGCTTCCACCGAGTCTTCGGCTGCGCGCGAGCTCGCGCGATCGAGCTGATGACCACGGTCGGCGCGGTCGGCGCGATCGGGGTGCCCGAGCGGCTGGCCCGTCGCGACACCAACACCTCCGCGGCCGCCGCCTTCCTGCCCTGCGAGGAGGTGCTGGGCTCGACCGGCGTGCCGGCGGCGCTCTCGCCCACAAACCGCACGAGCGGGGCCGGACCGATGCTGGTCGCCTCGGAGCTTCCGATCGCTCTCGTGCGAAGCCTGCGGCGCGGCAAGGCCGAGGTTTGGCCCGGCCCCTGGTCTGCCGATGCCATCACCCTTCGGGAAGTATCATGATCACCATCTTCAGCGAGGATCACCGGCTGCAGGACGGCAAGGCCGAGCTGATCGGCGGCAAGCTCGTGCCCTGCTTCGAGATGCCCAAGCGCGCCGAGATCGTGCGCGCCCGGGTAGAGGAGGTAGGCCTCGGTCCGATCGAGCCGCCGCTGCATTTCGGCCGCGAGCCGATCTTGCGCGTGCACAAACCCGACTTCGTGGCCCTGCTCGAATCGGCCTATGACCAGTGGAAGCGGGAGCATGGGGACTATGATGCGCTGCCGATCAGTTGGCTCGCACCCCGCATGCGCCGCAAGCTGCCGGAGCGGATCGACGGTAAGCTCGGTTACTACTCGTTCGACGCCGGCACGCCGATCACTGCGGGAACCTGGCGGGCGATCACCGCCTCGGCCAATGTGGCGCTGACCGGGCAGGCGAAAGTCGCCAAGGGCGAGCGCGCGGCCTTCGCGCTCTGCCGCCCGCCTGGCCATCACGCCGGCAGCGACTTCTACGGCGGTTATTGCTTCTTCAACAATGCGGCGATCGCCGCTCAGGCTTTTCGCGACGGGGGCGCCGAGAGGGTCGCGGTGCTCGACGTCGACTACCATCACGGCAACGGCACGCAGGAGATCTTCTACGAGCGCGGCGACGTCTTCTTCGCCTCGCTGCATGGGCACCCGAGCCAGGAATACCCCTATTTTCTTGGTTATGAGGACGAGACCGGAACAGGTGAGGGCGAGCACTGTAACGCCAACTATCCCTTGCGCTGGGGCACGGAATGGCCGGCCTATGAGGCGGCGCTGGACGACGCAGTCGGGAGGATCCGCCGCTACAGGCCCGAGGCGCTTGTGATCTCGCTCGGCGTCGATACCTTCAAGGAAGACCCGATCTCGAAGTTCAAGCTCGACAGCCTCGATTATTTCAAGATCGGGCGCAAGATCGCGAGCTTGGGCCTGCCGACACTGTTCGTGATGGAAGGCGGCTACGCGGTCGAGGAGATCGGCATCAATACGGTCAACGTGCTGACCGGTTTCGAGGAGCGATGAGGCTGAGGGCGACGTGCCCCCAGCACTTACGGAAGTGCCTCGCCATTTGAAGTCGCGGTGGCGGCGGCTGCACCATGAGCCGAGTCCTGCAAAAACAAGACAATCTCGCGTGAGGTAGGCAGTTTCGGATAATCTCTCTTATCGCGCCATGCCCGGTGCGAGGGACGCACGCAGACACCGCCGCAGCGTGGCCTTGGCGAATGCGCATATCGGCGGCCGCAGGGAGAAAGACCCCATCATGCTTCAGCTGAATATGCTTAAGCCGAGCGTAAACAACATGAC
>DASPGI010000075.1:0-23727 GCA_035620695.1 Alphaproteobacteria bacterium | reverse complement strand
ATCGGCGTCGAACTCCATCGAGAAGCTGAATCCCGACCGAGCCAAGAGATTGCCTTGTCCATCGAAGATGATCGCCTCCGACAGCCCTCGCAGCGCGGTTTGAGCCGCCAGAATCTGATTGAGCCGGGCAGGATGTTCGGGGAGGGCGGATGTCGACTGATTGATGTCCTGCGCCATCGCCAGCACGTCGGCGGTGACATTATGCTGATGCTCCTGGAGATATGCCTCCGCAACGGTCAACGACTCGTCGACCACCGTCTTGATCCGGTCGGAGAACCAGGCATCGACACCCAGATTGAAGAACAGGAGCGAGAAAATCGCCACGATGATGGTGGGAGTTACCGCGACCACGCTGAACAGCAGCACGAGCTGGCCGTGAAGTCGCGAGCCAGCGAGCCCCCGCCGGCGCTCGGCCCACAGAACCGCAAGGCGCCGAACCACGACCGCGCCCAGGAGCACGAGCAGGATAAGATCGACATAGAGGAGAAGGATAAGAAGCTTCGAGCCCGGGCCGACCACGAACCGGTCCGTCAAAGCGCCATAGGTCGCAATGCCCGCGGCGGCGGAGGCGAACAACAAGCCAATGCTCAGCTTGCGCTCGAGGCCGACCTTGTTCGCCCAGGCCGTCAGCCTGCGAAGCATGCCGAGCAACGCGATCCGCCGCTGTGAAGGAATCGAGGTTGCCTCCGCCATCCGTCTGCTATTCCTCTCGCGCTCTCGCTTTACTTGAGGCCACGGATGATTTCAATTTCCAGTTCGCGCACTTTCTTGCGAAGCGTGTTGCGATTCAATCCAAGCAGCTCCGCCGCCCGGATCTGGTTGCCGCGCGTTGCGGCAAGCGACAGCTGCAGCAGCGGCCTCTCGATCTCCCGCAATACCCGCTCATAGAGACCGGCTGCAGGAATTCCATCCCGATGCGCCGCAAAATAGCCTTTCAGATGCCTTTCGACCGCCTCGCTCAGCGATTCGCCGCGATTGGATGCAAGCTGTGATCCAAGCGCCTCGGCCAACTCGGCCTCGATGACGCCCGGACCGATGATCTCTTGGGGATAGAGGGCCGCAAGACGGCGGATCAGATTCTCAAGCTCCCGCACATTCCCGGGCCAGGGATGTCGCTTCAGCCGGTCCAAAGCACCGGAATCCAGGCTCTTGGCGGGCAATCCCGCCGAAACGCTCTCCGCAAGGAAATGCGCAGCCAGCTCCGGCACATCCTCGACCCGCTCGCGCAACGCCGGGAGGCGGATTGGCACCACATTCAGGCGATAGAACAGATCCTCCCGGAACAGGCCCTGGCGAACGAGCTGGCGCAGGTCACGATGGGTGGCGGCCACGATCCGCACATCGGCGCGGATGGGCGTGCGGCCGCCGACCGGCAGATACTCACCGTTCTGCAGAACCCGCAACAGCCGTGTCTGCGCCTCCAACGGCATGTCGCCGATCTCATCGAGAAAGAGCGTACCGCCGGCCGACTGCTCGAAGCGGCCGGCGCTTCGGGCATTGGCCCCGGTGAAGGCGCCCCGCTCATGGCCGAACAGCTCGCTTTCTATCAGCTCCCGTGGAATCGCGGCCATGTTGACGGCGACGAATGGCTTGGATCGGCGCTTTCCGTAATCATGCAACGCCTTTGCGACAAGCTCCTTGCCCGTGCCGGACTCGCCGGTGATCAACACCGTCAGATCGGTGCCCATGAGGCGAGCGAGAATACGGTAGATCTCCTGCATCGCCGGAGAGCGGCCTATGATGGGAAGCCGCTCTTGCTCATTGCTCAAGTCTGGCGGGGGAGCGGATGCCGGCTGGCTCAAAGCGCGTTCGACAAGCCCGACAAGCTCGCGCAGATCGAACGGTTTGGGGAGGTATTCGAACGCGCCCCGTTCGGCGGCCTTCAGCGCGGTCAGCAGCGTGTTCTGAGCGCTCATCACGATGATGCGCAGCGAGGGACGGATCTTGCGGATGCGCGGTACGAGATCGAGGCCGTTCTCGTCTGGCATGATCACATCGGTGATGACGAGATCACCCATTCCCGTCTCGATCCAGCGCCACAGCGTCGCTGCATGCCCAGTGGTTCGCACCTCATGCCCCAGCCTCCCCAGGGCCTGGCTGAGGACCGTGCGGATCGCCCGATCATCATCGGCGACCAGGATGGTTGACGGGGTCATGGCGCACCCCCTTCGGCGACGGCAGCGGCCGGAAGCATGATGCGGAAGATCGTTCGCCGCGGCTCGCTCTCGAATTCGACGATTCCGCCGTGATCCCCGACGATCTTCGCCACAAGCGCCAGCCCCAGCCCCTTCCCGCTCGCCTTGGTGGTGACAAAGGGATCGAAAAGATGAGCGCGTAGATCGTCGGCTATGCCGCTGCCATTATCCTGAATGCTGGCGAGGATTGGTAGGGACAGCCGCGCTTCACTGCCAGGCGGGGCGATGCGGACGCCCTGCTGATATTGCGTGGTCAGAACGATTTCGCCTCCCTCCACAGGAACGGCTTCCGCGGCGTTCTTCAGGAGATTGAGGAATGCTTGGATCAGGAGGTCACGGTTGCCCAGGACCGGAGGCAGCGAGGGATCGTAGCGCTCGACGATCCGGGTCACGCGCGCGAAGCCGGCCGAGGCGATCCGGCGCGCATGCTCCATCGCTTCGTGGATGTTGACCGGGCCGCGCTCGATCGGTCGCTGGTCTGAAAACATCTCCATACGGTCTACCAGGGCCACGATCCTGTCGGCCTCCTCGCAGATGAGGCGGGTAAGCTCCAAATCCCCGCCGGCCGCGTTCTGCTCCAGAAGCTGTGCCGCGCCGCGAATTCCCGAAAGCGGGTTCTTGACTTCATGCGCCAGCATCGCGGCCATGGCGGTAACCGAGCGTGCTGCGTGGCGATGCGTGAGCTGCCGGTCGATCTTGCCGGCAATGCTGCGTTGCCTGAGAGCAATTACAACCTCGCCTGGATTCGGGCCGGGGCCGAGATCCACGGAAACCGCGCGTGGGCCGGTCCGTGGAGAATCGAGTGTGACGCCGTGCTCCGTCAGGCTCGATCCGCTCGCCCGAACCTGATCGATAAGGGAAAGCAGGGGCGAGTCTGGAACGAGCATCTCGGCAAGCGAACGGCCAAGCGAGGCTGAAGCGCTTGCCGCGAAGAAATCCTCGCCCGCGCCGTTCAGATAAAGGAGTTGGTTCGCGCTGTCGACGACCAGAACCGGAAACGCCAGCTGCGAGAGAATGGCCTCCGGGTCCAGCCCCCCGGCCCGGTGCGAGACTTGACGTGCCGCCGCCGTTCTCACGCCGCCAGCCGCTCGATCAGCGGCTCGTAAAATCGCCGGATCAGTGCGCGCGCCTCCACGACGCCGGGGGCGGACATGATCGCGGAGCGAAATTCGGCCGAGCCGGGCAGCCCTTTGGAATACCAGCCGATATGCTTGCGCGCCACGCGCATGCCCGGCTCCGTCCCATAATGCGAGAGCATCGCTTCATAATGCTCGCTCAACGTCCGGTATTGCTCCGAGATCGACGGTTCGGACAGGCGCTCCCCGGTCTTCAGCCAATTGATCACCTGCCGCAGGAACCATGGCCGGCCATAGGCCCCTCGTCCGATCATAACGCCGTCGGCGCCTGATTGATTAAGAGCCTCGCGCGCGTCTTCCGCCGTCACGATGTCGCCGTTGACGATGACCGGAATGCCGACCGCCTCCTTGACCCGGCGCACAAAGCCCCAGTCGGCACGACCATTGTAGAACTGGCAGCGCGTGCGGCCATGGACGGTGATCATGCGAATGCCCGAGGCCTCCGCAATCCGGGCGAGGCTGGGCGCGTTGCGGCTTTGATCGTCCCAACCGGTGCGCATCTTCAAGGTAACCGGCAGACCTACGGCCTTTACCGTCGCCTCCAGAATCTGAGCCGCGTGCACTTCGTCGCGCATCAGCGAGGAGCCGGCATGCCCGTTGACCACCTTCTTGACCGGGCAGCCGAAATTGATGTCGATCAGAGCCGCGCCCCTGTCCTCGTTGAGCTTGGCGGCCTCCGCCATCACCTCCGGCTCGCAGCCGGCAAGTTGCACGGCCATCGGGTGCTCTTCGAGAGAATGCTGCGCCATGCGCATGGTTTGCCGGGATTCACGGATCATCGCCTGGCTGGCGATCATCTCGGACACAACGAGTCCCGCCCCTTGACGCTTCACCAGCCGCCGAAAGGGCATGTCCGTCACGCCCGACATGGGCGCAAGAAGCACGGGATCCGTCAGCTTTACCGATCCGATCGAGATGGTCATATTTTGTGCAGTTTTGGATAAGATGGCACTGTTGCCTAATTTATCGGCATTTGTCGACGCTAACAAGCTCAAGCAAGAACGATATCGGTCACCAGCTTTACCCCGGGATAGGCCAGCGTCAGGAGCAGCCAGGACAGCAGTGCCAGCCTTGCCGCACGCCGGCCGCGCAATCCGGTGAAGCGGTGCGCGGCGAGCATGCCCCCAATGACCAGGAAGGCCAGGACTGAAAACACCGCCTTATGGCCCAAACCGGTCCTCTCAACCGAGACGAACCATTCGGCCGCTATTCCGGTGAGGATCCCCAGCCCAAGTACGATCTCCGCTGCCGCCAGCAGGCCGATCTCGAGCCGTTCCGCGGATGCGAGAGAAGGCAGAAGCTCGGAACCCCTGCCCCCGCCCCGCCGGTGCTTGAGCCCCCGCTCCTGGATGAGCACGGCCAGGCTTGCCATCGCGGCAAGCCCAACCAGGCCATAGGTGGCCACCGAGACCAGGATGTGCAGATCAAGCCACGCTTCCGGCGCGGTACCGCTGAGAGCCTGCGTGGCAGGCGCATCCAGCAAGAGCGCGAGCACTCCCAGAACCAGGAGATAGGGGAGGACCAAAGGCGCCAGGCGCCAGCCCTCCCTGGTCCATAGGGAAAGGGCAAGAAACTCCACTGCGGTCGCGGCGATGCTGATCCATAGGGCGGGAGCGAGCCCGGTCCGCCAGCCGCCCGACATCAGCGCGATCGCCCAGCTCGTCGGGCCTGCCGCCGCGACGGCGATCAATAGCAGCATCACCCGGTCGCGATTGGGCCTCTTCCAACTGAGGATCGCGGCGGGCAGGAGCGCGACCAGCGCGGAGATCGGATAGAAGGACAGAGCGGACATCCTTCTCCGACTATACCCCGCCATCGTCAACGGCAAGAGTGCAAGGCGCCGCGCGAATTGATAGCTTTTGCGCCGCATGCCAGGAACCTATGCGATCCTTGCCGCCGCCGGCCGCGGCAACCGACTTGGCGGACCTGTCCCCAAACAGTATCGGATGCTGGCCGGCCGACCGGTGCTGCGACACGCGGCCGAGGCGCTTCTGCGCGGTGGCGGGCTCGACGGTCTGATTGTGGCCATAGGTTCCGAGGATCGCGCCCTGTATGACGAGGCCGTGGCCGGGTTGCCTCTCCTCCCCCCCGTCCAGGGCGGCGCCGAGCGTCAGGACAGCGTGCTGGCCGCACTTGAGGCATTGGCGCCGTTCGATCCCGTCGCCGTGCTGGTCCATGACGGGGCCCGACCGCTCCTCACCACTGAGTTGACCATCCGGGTGTTGGGGGCGCTGGACGATGCGGATGGCGCGATCGCGGCAGTCCCGATCACGGACACGGTCAAGCGCGCCGACGATGCCGGCGAGATCGCCGCCACGCTCGAGCGTTCCGGCCTGTGGCGTGCGCAGACCCCTCAGGGTTTCCGTTTTCCCCAGTTTCTGGCGGCTCATCGCCGACATCGGGGCGCCGGCCTCGGCGACGATGCGCAGGTCGCCGAGAAAGCGGGCATGAGGGTGCGGCTCGTCATGGGTTCGGAGGAGAACCTGAAGATCACGGTCGATGAAGACTTGGCGCGTGCCGAGCGGCTGCTCTGCGAGCGCTGCTCGGATCTGCGCACGGGCATCGGGTTCGATGTCCATAGGTTCGGTCCCGGCGATCATGTGATGCTCTGTGGCGTTCGCGTGCCGCATGGTCGAGGGTTGATCGGCCATTCCGACGCCGATGTTGGCTTGCACGCCCTGACCGACGCGCTTTTGGGCGCGATTGCGGCGGGCGATATCGGCATGCATTTTCCGCCGGACGACGCCCGCTGGAAGAACGCTGATTCCGGGCGATTTCTCCGGCACGCGGTCGATCTGATCCATGCCCGCGGCGGCCTCATCCGCCATCTCGACGTAACGCTAATCTGCGAGGCGCCACGGATCGGACCGTATCGACGGGCCATGGCCGACCATATCGCCATCCTGGTCGGTCTGGAGGTCGGGCGGGTCAGCGTGAAAGCAACCACGAGCGAAGGTCTGGGCTTCACTGGGCGCGGCGAGGGAATTGCCGCACAGGCTGTCGCCACCGTCGGGCTGCCGAGGTGAGAGCTCGGATCTCAGTGCGGTTCAAGCCCGGACGGCTGCCGGCGGGTCTTTCTTTCTGGCATCCGCTGGCCCTGCTCTGCACCTGGTTCGGCAGTGGGCTGCTGCCCAAGGTGCCGGGCACTTGGGGCTCTGCCGCGGCTCTCCCCTTTGCGGCGGTGATCCAGTGGGGCTTGGGCAACAGCGGCCTTGCCGTCGGCGCGATCCTCCTATTCGTGGCGGGCGCGTTGGCCTCTGGACCGTTCGCACGCTTGGCGGGGCTGAAGGATCCGGGAGCCATTGTCGTCGACGAGGTCGCAGCGCAATGGGCCACGCTGGCTACGGTATCGTTGGACCCGACGCTGTATGCGCTGGCTTTTCTGTTCTTCCGTATCGCCGACATCGCCAAGCCATGGCCGGCGAGCTGGTGCGAGCGGCGCTTGGCGGGGGGCCTGGGCGTAATGGCCGATGATATGGTGGCCGGCCTCTACGCCGCTGCCGGCATGTATATCCTGTTGCGACTCATGCGAGGGTATTGATGGTGTTTCCGGACGATCTGGTGCGCCGGGCTGAAGGTTTGATTTCGACGGCGCGCGCCAAACGGATGAGGGTTGCGACGGCCGAATCCTGCACTGGCGGGTTGGTCTCGGCGCTGCTGACCGAAATTCCCGGCTCCTCCGACGTGGTCGAGTGTTGTTTCGTCACCTACTCAAACCAAGCGAAGACAAGGCTGCTCGGCGTCTCGTCCAAGCTGATCGCCAGCCACGGAGCGGTCAGTCCCGAAGTTGCGCGCGCCATGGCCGAGGGCGCACTCGAACATTCCGCTGCCGATCTTGCGGTATCAATAACTGGGGTTGCCGGGCCTGGCGGCGGCTCCGCGGAAAAGCCGGTAGGGCTGGTTGAACTTGCCTGCGCGGCGCGCGGGCGAGGAACCATTCTTGCAACCGAACGGTTCGCCGATCTCGGCCGTTCGCAGATCCGCCTTGCCGCCGTCGGCAAGGCGCTCTGGCTGTTCGAGCGTTTTCTGGCAGAGGCGCCGTGAGCAGCGCCCAAGGTATGCCGCCGACGGGGATCACACGCCCGCCAGCGGGACCGACGGGTCGTGACGTCCTGATCGGGCTCGGCCTCTCGGCCGTTCTCTTCCTTTTGCTCGCGATCGCAATCGGCATTGCAAATCTGCACCGCTCGAATGAATTTCTGCACGGCCCGTGGGGGCTACTTCTTCAACTAGGATTGGCGAATACCGTGCTCGCGATCGCCGCCCTCGCGGTGGCGGCTCGGCGCGGTTGGGCCGTCTTCCAATTCACTTCCTTGTCAGGGCGAAGCCTCGCCCTCTGCGCGGCCGGTGGTGCGGCCGGCGGCATATCACTCGCGTTATTCCTGAGCTGGCTTTCGGAGGCGAGCGGATTGCCGTTGCACGGGGTCAATGAGGAGCTGATGGGCGTCGATGCCCTGCCTCCTCTGGGCATGGTTCTTTTCGCGACAATCGCCGTGGGCACCACGCCGTTGGTCGAGGAGCTGATCTTTCGCGGGCTGTTGTTTCAGTGGCTGCGCGGCAGAACCGGGCCGATCCCTGGCGCACTAATCAGCGCCGCGCTGTTCGGAGGGCTGCATTGGCCGAACGGTCAAGCGGTCTGGGCCGGCCTTGTCGGCTTCGCACTGGCCCTTCTGTTCCATCGAGTCGGATCGCTCTGGGCGCCGGTCGCCGCGCATTCGGGGACCAACGCGCTTGCGGTCGTGCTGGTCTATACCTTTGCGGTCTGAGGGCCGCTCGCGCGCTCAGCGACCCAGGACGCGCTGCCCCCCAGGAAGAATCTGACCGCCGTACAAGCGCTCGGCCCTGTGCTCGAAGGCGCTCACCATGCGTTTGACCGCTTCGCCGAACAGGGCGCCGATGATCTTTTGCAGCATGACCGAGCGAAATTCGAAATCGACGTAGAAGTCAATCAGCGTGCCACCATCCGGCGCCGGCTTGAAGACCCAGTGATTGTTCAGGTATCGGAACGGCCCTTCGGCATAGGCGACGTCGATGCAATGGGCGGGGCGATCCAGGGTTACGCGACTGGTAAACCGTTCCCGGAACATCTTGAAGCCGATGACGAGATCCGCCGTAACCGTGTTGCCCTCGCGGCGGCGGATCCGTGCGGCCGTGCACCAGGGCAGGAATTCCGGGTATCGCTCGATATCGGCGACTAGGTCGAAGAGCTGGTCCGGGGTGAAGGGTGAATGCCGCTCCTCGGCATGGGTCGGCATCTTTGGCCCCGCGTTTCGGCCGAGGCGTCCTTACACGGCCCCGGCAAGCTGCGCGGCGCGAGCCGCCCGCAGACGTTGGAAATCGTCCCCTGCATGATAGGAAGACCGCGTCAGCGGCGAGGCGGCGATCAGCAGAAATCCCTTGGCCTGGCCTTGGCGCTTCAACTCCGCGAACTCGTCCGGCGGAAGGAAACGGTCGATCGGATGATGCTTCGGCGTCGGCTGCAAATACTGGCCGATGGTGAGAAAATCGACTTCCGCCGAACGCAGATCATCCATCACCTGCAGCACCTCATCACGCGTTTCGCCAAGGCCGACCATCAGTCCCGATTTGGTGAAGATGGACGGATCCAGCTCCTTTACGCGCTGCAGCAGTCTCAGCGATGCGAAGTATCGCGCGCCTGGGCGCACCGGCCGATAGAGTCGCGGCACCGTCTCGAGATTGTGATTGTAGACGTCCGGACGCGCGGCCAGCACGGTTTCGACCGCCCCATCCTTGCGCAGGAAATCCGGGGTCAGCACCTCGATCGTCGTGTCCGGCGCGGCTACGCGGATGGCGCGAATGGTGCGGGCGAAATGCTTCGCGCCGCCGTCTTCGAGATCATCCCGATCGACCGAGGTGACCACCACATGCGCAAGCTTCAGCTCGCCGACTGCACGTGCGACATTTTCGGGTTCATGCGGATCGAGCGAGTCGGGCCGGCCCGTCGCGACATTGCAGAAGGCGCAGGCGCGGGTGCAGACCGATCCGAGTATCATCACCGTGGCGTGCCGCTGCTTCCAACACTCGCCGATATTCGGACAGGCCGCCTCCTCGCAGACGGTGTTGAGCCTGAGGCGCCGCATGATGGCGCGCGTTTCCTGATACTCGCGGCTGACCGGCGCTTTCACCCGGATCCAGTCGGGCTTGCGCAGCACCGGAGAGTCCGGCCGGTTCGCCTTTTCCGGATGGCGGGGGCGATCCCCCACCCTCACCCCACCCTCTCCCGCCCCCGAGGGTCGGGAGAGGGGACGCTGTTGCGCAGCCTCCTCCATCTCCCTCGCCCCGCGAAGCGGGGAGAGGGTTGGGGTGAGGGGGGAGTTGGTTCGTTCGAAATCCGTCATCAATCAGATGTGGATGACGCGGCCGTAAGCGTCAAGTACAGCCTCGTGCATCATCTCCGAGAGGGTCGGGTGCGGAAAGATGCTGTGGATCAGCTCTGCCTCGGTCGTTTCGAGCGTCTTGGCGATGGTGAAACCCTGAATGAGCTCGGTCACTTCGGCGCCGATCATGTGCGCTCCCAAAAGCTCGCCGGTCTTGGCATCGAAGACGGTCTTGACCAGCCCTTCGGGCTCGCCCAGCGCAATCGCCTTGCCGTTGCCCAGGAAGGGAAAACGGCCGACCCGGACTTCCAGTCCCTGATCGCGCGCGGCGCGTTCCGTAAGCCCGACGCTCGCCACCTGCGGCAGGCAATATGTGCAGCCCGGAATGGCATCTCGGCGCAGCGGGTGGACATCGTTGAGGCCGGCGATCTTCTCCACGCAGATGATGCCTTCGTGACTTGCCTTGTGCGCCAGCCATGGGGGGCCGACGACATCGCCGATCGCATAGACGCCGGGTTCGTCCGTCCGGCACCACTCGTCGATGAGGATGCGGGTCTTCTCGGTTCTGATCCGGGTTCCCTCAATGCCGATATTCTCGATATTTCCGACGATGCCGACGGCGAGGATTACCCGTTCGATTGCGACCTCGCTCACCTTGCCCCCCTTGTCGATGGAGGCAATGGCGCCGCCGCCATTCTTCTTCAGCCCCTTCACGGTCGCGCCGGTGAAGATCTTGATGCCCTGCTTCTCGAAGGCCTTGCGGGCGAAAGCGGAGATCTCCTCGTCTTCCACAGGAAGCACCCGATCCACCAGCTCGACGACGGTCACCTCGCAGCCGAGATTACGGTAGAAGCTCGCGAATTCGATGCCGATCGCTCCCGAGCCGACCACCAGAATCGATTTCGGCATGCTTTCCGGGACCATCGCCTCCTTGTAGGTCCAGATCAGCTTGCCGTCGGGCTCCAAGCCGGGCAGCGCGCGCGCGCGGGCGCCGGTGGCGATGATGATGTGCTTGGCTGCGATCTCGGCAGCCGGCTTGCCGTCCTTCTCGACCTTAAGCCGTCCCTTGCCGGAGAGCCTGGCATGCCCGTCGACGACCGCTACCTTGTTCTTGCGTAACAGGCCCTTCACGCCTTGCGACAGCCGTCCGGCCACCATGCGCGAGCGCTTGACGATCTTCGTCAGATCGAAGCGGATATTGTCGGCGGCGAAGCCGAACTCGTCCAGCCGATGCAACAGATGGCCGATCTCGGCGGAGCGTAGCAACGCCTTGGTCGGGATGCAGCCCCAGTTGAGACAAATGCCGCCCAGATGCTCGCGCTCGACCACTGCGGTCTTCATGCCAAGCTGAGCGGCACGAATAGCGGCGACGTAGCCACCGGGCCCGCCGCCGATCACGACAAGATCGAAATTCTGCTGGTCAGGCATTCGAGCGTGCTTTCTTCGTTCCCCGTGCCCATTCACAACAACATGGTCAAAGGGTCTTCGACGATCTTCTTGAACGCGGCGAGCCACTCCGCTCCGACCACCCCATCCACGACACGGTGGTCGCAGGAAAGCGTCGCCGACATCACCGTCGCGATCGCAAGCGCACCGCCCTTCACCACCGGCCGCGGTTCACCGGCGCCGACGGCGAGAATGCAGCCCTGCGGCGGATTGATGACGGCCGCGAACTCCCGGATGCCATACATGCCGAGATTGGAGAGGCTGAACGTGCCGCCTTGATAGTCTTCAGGCACCAGCTTGCCGGCGCGCGCCTTCTCCGCCAGCAACTTCATCTCGTTGGAGATTTGCGCCAGCCCTTTGGCGTCGGCACTGCGGATAACCGGGGTGACCAAGCCGTTGGGCACGGCGACCGCAACCGAAATGTCCGCCGACCTATAATACCGGATGGCGTTCTCCGTCCACGAGGCGTTCGCCGCCGGAACGCGCATCAACGCCGCGGCCGCCGCCTTGATCAAAAGGTCGTTGACGGAGAGCTTGTAGGCGCCCGGCCCCTCGGGCGTGCGCTGATTGAGATCCGCCCGTAGCTTCAAGAGCGCATCCAGCTCGCAATCGATGGTGAGATAGAAATGCGGCTGGTCGCGTTTGGCCTCGGTCAAGCGCTGCGCGATGATGCGGCGCATTCCCGAGTGTGGCACTTCGGTGAAAGGCGGTAAGCTGGCGGGAGGCTGCGGTTGCGGCGCCCGCGCCTGGGGTGCCGCGGCCGGTTGTGGCGCCAGACGGCGGGCCGGCGCCGTCCCCCCGGCGACCGCCGTTTCGATATCGCTCTTCACGATGCGTCCGTGCGGCCCCGAGCCGCGTAGCTGCGAGAGCTCGATGCCGGCCTCGGTCGCCATGCGCTTGGCCAAAGGGCTGGCGAAAATTCGGCCTTCGCCGTCGCCTGGGCGTGGCGAGGTCTGCGGCTGAGCCACGGGTGCTTGCTGCACGGGCGATGCTGTCGCCGGCGGTTGCGATACGCCGGCAGGCTTTGCCGGCTCGGGCGTGGATGCGCCGCCGTTGGGCTTTCCATCGCCCGTCTCGGCAGCCGCCTTTGAGCCCTCGAGCGCGCCCGCATCCTCGCCCTCCTCGAGCAGCAAGGCGATCACATCGTTGACCTTCACGCCTTGCGCTCCTTCGGGAACGAGAATCTTGCCCAGACGGCCCTCATCCGCCGCTTCGACTTCCATGGTTGCTTTGTCGGTCTCGATCTCCGCGATGATGTCGCCGGCTTTTACATCCTCGCCCACCTTTTTCAGCCAGCGGGCGATGTTGCCTTCGGTCATGGTTGGCGAGAGGGCCGGCATCAGGATCTTGATCGGCATCTCCGCTCCCCCTTAGCGCTTGTAGGCAACCTGTTTGACCGCGGCGACGATCGTGTCCGGTTGTGGCAAGGCCAGACGCTCGAGATTGGCCGCGTAAGGCAGAGGCACATCGACGCCGGTAACCCGTGTCACCGGCGCGTCCAACCAGTCGAAGGCATGCTCCATCATCAAGGCCGCGATCTCCGAGCCGATGCCCGCGAAGGGCCAGCCTTCCTCCACCGAAACGATGCGGTTGGTCTTCTTGACGGATCTGACCACGGTTTCAATATCGAGAGGCCGGATGGTGCGCAGATCGATGACCTCCGTGTCGATGCCCTCTGCGGCCAACTCCTCCGCGGCGCGGAGCGCATGCCCAACCATCAGCGAGAAGGCGGTTAGGGTCACGTCCTTGCCTGGCCGGACGACCTTGGCTAGGCCGATCGGAACGATGAATTCCGGATCGGTCGGCACTTCGAAACTCTGGCCGTAGAGTATCTCGTTCTCAAGAAAGATGACCGGATTGGGGTCGCGAATCGCCGCCTTCAGCAAGCCCTTGGCATCGGCTGCCGACCAGGGCGCCACAACCTTCAGCCCCGGAACGTGGCCGTACCAGCTGGCATAGCACTGCGAATGCTGTGCGGCCACGCGGGCAGCGGCGCCGTTGGGTCCGCGAAACACGACGGGAGAGGACATTTGCCCGCCCGACATGTAGCGTGTCTTCGCTGCCGAATTGACGATCTGGTCGATCGCCTGCATGGCGAAGTTGAAGGTCATGAACTCTATGATCGGTCGCAACCCCGCGAATGCCGCGCCCACACCCAGGCCCGCAAATCCGTGCTCCGTTATCGGCGTGTCGATCACACGCTTGGCCCCGAACTCGTCCAGCAAGCCCTGACTGATCTTGTAGGCTCCCTGATATTCGGCCACCTCTTCGCCCATCAGGAAGACCGTGGGATCTCTGCGCATTTCCTCGGCCATCGCGTCGCGCAGCGCCTCGCGCACGGTCATGCTCTTGCTCGGGCCCGCAGAGACACCTTCGACAACAGGAGCAGCGGCCGAAGCGGCCGGGGCCGCGGGCCGGGGTTGCTCTCGAACCGGTTTGGTCTCGCCCTCGGCGCGCGTCGCTTGGCTCGATTGCGGATTTCCCCGTGCAATCGGTTCGGCCGCACCCGATCCCACCCCCTCCTCCGCGAGCAGGGCGATGGGGGTGTTCACCGCGACGTTTTCGGTGCCTTCGGGAACGAGGATCTTTCCCAGCCGTCCCTCATCCACCGCTTCGACTTCCATGGTCGCCTTGTCGGTTTCGATCTCCGCGATGACCTCGCCGGCCTTCACCTCATCGCCCTCCTTCTTCAGCCAACGCGCGATCTTGCCCTCGGTCATGGTCGGCGACAGCGCGGGCATGAGAATTTGAATCGCCATCGGGCGTCACTCCGCCGCGAGCACGTCCGTATATAACTCGGATCGATCCGGCTCGGGGCTTTCCTGCGCGAACGCCGCAGCCTCCGAGACGATGTCCTTCACCTCGCGATCGATGGTCTTGAGGCGTGCTTCGTCCACCACGCCGTCATCGAGCATCCGTTTGCGCAAATGCTCGATCGGATCATGCTCCTGTCGCATGCGCGCGACCTCCTCCTTGCTCCGATACTTTGCCGGATCGGACATGGAGTGGCCGCGATAGCGGTAAGTCATCATCTCAAGGATGATCGGCCCCTTGCCGGAGCGGGCATGCTGGACGCCTTTCTCGCCCGCCGCCTTGACGGCGAGCACATTCATTCCATCGACCTGGCTGCCGGGAATGCCATAGGCTTGGCCCCGCTGATGGAGCTCCGGGCGCGCCGAGGCGCGCTCAACCGAAGTGCCCATGCCATAGCGGTTGTTCTCGATGACATACACGACGGGGAGCTTCCAGAGAGCCGCCATGTTGAAGCTCTCATAGACCTGGCCCTGGTTGATCGCCCCATCGCCGAGATAGGTGAGGCTGACGCGGCCGTTTTCCTGGTAGCGATGCGCGAAGGCCAGCCCGGTGCCGATCGGAACCTGCGCTCCGACAATGCCGTGGCCGCCATAGAAGCCCTTCTGGCTGCTGAACATGTGCATTGAGCCGCCCTTGCCCTTGGAATATCCGCCACGCCGACCGGTAAGCTCGGCCATGACGCCCTTGGGATCCATGCCGCAGGCCAGCATATGGCCATGATCGCGATATGAAGTGATGACGGTGTCGCCCTCCTCGATCGCCGCCTGCATTCCGACTACCACCGCCTCCTGTCCAATATAGAGGTGGCAAAAGCCGCCTATCAGACCCATGCCGTACATCTGGCCTGCCTTCTCCTCGAAGCGGCGGATCAGCAACATGTCGCGATAGAGCCTGACGACGTCCTCGGGCACGGCCTCCGGCTCCTCGGTGGGCCGGCCCTTGCGCCTGGCGGAAACGGCCATCGACTTACACCTCCCTGAACACTTCAAGGCGGGGTTGCCCGAAGGGTCGCCCCTTGGCTTTTGAGCCAAGTTAGCCAGAAGGTCATGATATTTCAAGGACAGGGCAAGTCTATGATTTTTCTAGAAAAAACAGTGATTAACCTGACCAAGAGTAATCTTTCATTCGAGAGGGTCGAGCAAGATCACCCGTTCATCGGGATGAGCCAGATTGAGAACTGCGCGAGCGCGCTCTTCAAGCATATCACGATCGAGGCTTTCGGGTTTCAGAAGCGTGACGCGACGCTCCATGGTCTCTCTTTCGGCGGCCAGTTCGGCTTCGCTCGCACGGGCGGTGGCGATTTCCTGGCGAAGCTTCATCCAGGAGCGTAGACCGCGATCCCCCTCCACTGCATGATAGGCGAAGTAGCTGAACGCAAGCGCGCCAAGCAGCGGCGGAAGAATTGCGGGAGCGCGACGACCGAGTTCTTGCAGTATCGCCATGCCCCCAAAGAATCACGATAGGAGTCTTGGGCGCAACAGGAATTTGCAGAACACTTCTCTTTTCAACGAATACGAACTCTCACTGATTTGAGCATTGTGAGGTCCTGCCATGACCAATTGGGAACTTCACGGAATGGAATTCGGGAACTGCAACTGCTCCTATGGTTGCCCATGCCAGTTCAACGCCTTGCCCACGCATGGCCATTGCCGAGCGATCGGCTTTTTTCGGATCGATCGCGGCTCTCACGGGCCAACGAAGCTGGACAGGCTGCACATGGCCATAGCGGTCCGATGGCCCGGCCCTGTGCACAAGGGTGGAGGGGAGATGCAGCCGATCATCGACGAGCGCGCCGATCCCTCACAAAGGGAGGCTCTGTTGAGGATTCTGACCGGGAAGGACACCGACCCCATGGCGACCTTCTTCGCGGTCTATTCCGCGATGTGCGAGAAAATCCACGATCCGGTCCACATTCCGATTTCGATCGACGTCGATATGATCAAGCGCAGGGCGCGCTGCGAGGCCAAGGGCGTGGCGACCGGGCGCGGCGAACCGATCCTCAACCCGGTCACGGGCCAGGAACATCGCGCGCAGATCGTCCTTCCGAACGGGTTCGAATATAACAGCAACGAGGTGGGCCGAGGCTGGTCGTCAAGCTCCGGAAAGGTTGCGTTCAGCCTGGAGGACAGCTACGCGCACTGGTGTGAGCTGCATCTGAACAATCACGGAGTGATCAGAGACTCGGGTGGCTTGGCGGCATCTTCGCATTGACGGCGGCTCGCTTCGGGACTTGCCGGCGGAATATGACTTTGGTCTGGGCTAAACTCGCGGGCTTCTCAGCACCGAGCGGCTGGGATAGCGAGCCTGGTCGCTCAGCTCCTCCTCGATACGCAGAAGCTGGTTGTATTTGGCGAGGCGGTCGGAACGCGAGAGCGAGCCGGTCTTGATCTGCCCGCAATTGGTGGCGACCGCGAGATCGGCGATGGTCGTGTCCTCGGTTTCGCCCGAGCGGTGTGACACGACGGCCGCATAGCCGGCGCGATGCGCGATCTCGATCGCCTCGAGCGTCTCGCTCAGCGTGCCGATCTGGTTGACCTTGACCAGAATGGCGTTGGCGACGCCTTCGGCGATGCCGCGCTTCAGCCGCTCCGGATTGGTGACGAAAAGATCGTCGCCGACAAGCTGCACGCGGCTGCCCAGCGCCTGGGTCAGCATAGACCATCCCTGCCAATCGTCCTCGGCCATGCCGTCCTCAATCGAGACGATCGGGTAGTCCTTGCACAGAGCCTCGTACAGTTGCGTCATCTGCTCCGAGGCAAGCACCCGGCCCTCGCCTTCGAGATAGTACTTTCCATCGCGGAAAAACTCGGTCGCGGCGCAGTCCAGCGCCAGCGCCATATCCTCGCCCGGCCGGTAGCCGGCCGCGTGCACCGCTTCAAGGATGACTTCCACCGTCTCGCGCGCGGTGGCGATATTTGGAGCAAAACCGCCTTCGTCGCCGACATTGGTGCTGTGACCGGCCGCCTCCAGCCTCGCCTTCAGCGCCTGGAACGCCTCGGCGCCCATGCGCAGGCCCTCGGCGAAGCTGCCCGCGCCCACAGGCATGACCATGAACTCCTGGAAGTCGAGCGGATTGTCGGCATGCGCGCCGCCATTGACGATGTTCATCAGCGGCACCGGCAATGTGCGCGCGAAGGCGCCGCCGATGTAACGGTAAAGGGGAAGGCCCGCTTCCTCCGCCGCCGCCTTGGCCACCGCCAAGCTGACGCCGAGAATCGCATTGGCGCCAAGCCGGGATTTGTTCTCGGTTCCGTCGAGCTCGAGCATGACGCGATCGATGCGCAGTTGATCACCCGCTTCCATCCCGCCAAGCGCATCGGAGATGTCGCCGTTGATGGCATCGACCGCCTTCAGGACGCCCTTGCCGGAATATCGTGCTTTGTCTCCGTCCCTCAGCTCGATCGCTTCATGGGCGCCGGTCGAAGCGCCCGAGGGCACGGCGGCGCGGCCGAAGGCTCCCGTCTCCAGCGTGACTTCCGCCTCGACGGTCGGATTGCCGCGGCTGTCCAGGATTTCCCGACCATGGATGCTGACGATGGAGCTCATGCCCGATTCCTTCCGAAGAAACGGCGCACTTTACGGTCAGGCCGGAGCAACCGGCCTCGATTTGGCCAGGCGGTCGAACTCGATCAGTGTTTCGACCAGCGCCGGAAGCTCCTTCAAGGGCACCATGTTGGGACCGTCCGAGGGCGCATGATCGGGATCTTCGTGCGTCTCCATGAAAACGGCGGCCACGCCAACGGCGACCGCCGCGCGCGCAAGCACCGGCACGAAGCGCCGCTCTCCCCCGCTGGCCGTACCCTGACCCCCAGGCTGTTGCACCGAATGGGTGGCGTCGAAGACGACCGGTTGACCGGTTTCGGCCAAAATGGGCAGCGAGCGCATGTCGGAGACAAGCGTGTTGTAGCCGAAGCTCACTCCCCGCTCACAGACCATCACGTCGCGATTGCCGGCCTGGGCGCATTTCTCGACCACGTTCTTCATGTCCCAAGGCGCCAGGAACTGGCCCTTCTTGATGTTGAGCGCCCTGCCGGTCCTGGCCGCGGCCACGAGCAGATCGGTCTGCCGACACAAAAAGGCTGGGATCTGCAGGACGTCGACCGATTCGGCAACCGGCGCGCACTGCTCGGCCGCGTGCACGTCGGTCAAGACCGGACAGCCATAGGTTTCGCGCACCTCCGCCAGGATCGGCAGCCCTTCATCCATGCCGACGCCGCGATTTGAGCGGATCGAGGTGCGGTTCGCCTTGTCGAAGGACGATTTGTAGATCAGCCCAACGCCGAGCTTCCGCGCCATCTCGGTGAGCGCATGACCCATTTCGAGCGCGTGACTGCGCGATTCAATGGCGCAGGGGCCGGCGATAAGGTTCAAGGGCCTGTCATTGGCGACTGTCAGATCGCCGATTCGGATTTGGTGGTGTGGCATGGCCATGAGGCGCTGATCTTGTTTGAACGTTTCGATTACGCCAGGTCCATCTCCGGTGCAAGGCAATTGACGGCATTGTATAGTTGGCGTGCTGCGGGGTGCGACGGAACCCAGACTGCAGGCTCTGGAAGCCCTACACCAGCCGCGACTGCTCGACCGCCGCCTCTATGAACGAAGCGAAGAGCGGATGCGGGTCGAAGGGTTTCGATTTTAGCTCCGGATGAAACTGCACACCGATGAACCAGGGATGTTCCGGCAGTTCGACGATCTCCGGCAGTTCCCCGTCGGGCGACAGGCCTGAGAATCGCAAGCCCGCCCTTTCGAGCGCGGGCTTGTAGTTGATATTGACCTCATAGCGGTGCCGATGGCGCTCGCTGATCGAATCCACCCCATAGATCTCGCGGACCTGGCTGTCGCGTGCGAGCAGGCACGGATATGCACCAAGCCGCATCGTGCCGCCGAGATTGTCGGCAATGCTTCGACGCTCCACCGCGTTATCGTGCACCCATTCGGTCATCAGCCCCACGACAGGATGCTCGACCTTGCCAAACTCGGTCGATCCCGCGTCCGCAAGACCGACCAGATTGCGACCCACCTCGATTACCGCCATCTGCATCCCGAAGCAGATCCCGAAGAACGGCACCTTGCGTTCGCGGGCAAAGCGGACGGCCGCGATCTTGCCCTCGGTGCCCCGCTCACCGAAACCGCCGGGCACAAGTATGCCATGCACGTCATCGAGCCAGGCGACTGCGTCCCCGCGCTCGAAGACCTCGGAATCGATCCAGTTCAAATGCACGCGAACATTGTTGGCGATACCGCCATGACCCAACGCCTCGGACAAGGACTTGTAGGCATCCTTGAGCCCCACGTACTTGCCCACGATGGCGATCGTCACTTCGCCCTCCGGCGCGCGGATGCGCTCCACGATCCGCCGCCAATCCGCGAGGTCGGGTTCCGGCGCCTCGATGTCGAAGTGACGCATGACTTCCGCATCGAAGCCTTGCCGGTGATAGGCGATCGGCACTTGATAAATCGTGTCCACATCCAATGCCGGAATCACCGCGCTTTCTCGTAAGTTACAGAACAACGCGATCTTGCGTCGCGCGTCCGGGGGGATCTCGCGGTCGCAGCGGCAAAGGAGGATATCGGGCTGGATGCCGAGGCCCAGCAGTTCCTTCACCGAATGCTGAGTGGGCTTGGTCTTGAGCTCGCCCGCCGAGGGAATGTAGGGCACCAGAGTGAGATGCACATAGAGCGTCTGCTGGCGTCCAAGCTCATTGCCGAGCTGGCGGATCGCTTCGAGAAAGGGCAGGCTCTCGATGTCGCCGACCGTGCCGCCTATCTCGCAGAGCACGAAATCGGCATCCTCGGTATCAGCCTTGATGAATTCCTTGATGGCGTCGGTCACGTGTGGGATCACCTGGACCGTTCCGCCCAAATAGTCGCCCCGCCGCTCCTTCTGGATCACGGTCGAGTAGATCCGGCCGGTCGTGACATTGTCGCCCCGCCGGGAGGGCACCCCGGTGAAGCGCTCGTAGTGCCCCAGGTCCAAGTCGGTCTCCGCGCCGTCGTCGGTGACATAAACCTCGCCATGTTGATAGGGGCTCATGGTGCCCGGATCGACGTTGAGATACGGGTCGAGCTTTCGCAGGCGCGCCTTGAAGCCGCGCGCCTGCAGGAGCGCGCCCAGCGCCGCCGAGGAGAGACCTTTGCCAAGAGAAGAGACCACGCCGCCGGTGATGAAGATGAACCGCGTCATGGGCCTCCACTCTACAGCAGGGGAATTGCCGGGCTCAACCTCGCCGGCCGGACGACACCGCCCGCTCCGAACGCATCTCCCGGTTACTGCCCCTGCGGGACAGCCGGAACCTGAGGCGCCGCGCCCGGCTCCGGTTCTGGAAAGGCCGGCTCGGCCGCGGGGGCGGCCGCGGGGGCAGGCGGGGTGGCCGATTCGGTCGCGGGCTGCGAAGCGGGCTCATCGAAGAGGGAAGGCGCGCGACTCGGCGTGCTTGCGAGAATCGCCAGAACCAGACTGGTGGTAAAGAAAAGAGCGGCCAGCGCTGCGGTCACGCGCGTCAGGAGGTTGGCACTGCCCCGCCCACTCATGAACCCGGACATGCCCCCTCCGATGCCCAGCCCTCCCCCTTCGCTGCGTTGAAGCAGAACGATTCCGATCAGGGCGATCGCAAGCAGAACGTGAATGGCGAGAAAGACATTGACCATGGGCAGTCCTCGGCTCGATTCCAGCCAGCCGCAACCGACCGCCCGCACCGCCCGCAGCGGCAGCCGCCGATCCCAGCCCCTTGGAGTTCGCCGCGTATTTAATCGCTTCTCGCTGTGGGCGCTAGCGGCAAGTTGCGATCGCCCAGAACTCCTCGAGTTTCAGGCTGGCCCCGCCGACCAGGGCTCCGTCCACATCCTCGAGGCCCAGAAGATCGGCGGCGTTGGCTGCCTTGACAGAGCCGCCATAGAGGATGCGCATCCCGGAGCCCTTGGGGCCAAGCATGCCTCGGATGTGCGCATGCATTTCGGCCACATCCCCCGTTGTAGCGGTGCGGCCGGTCCCGATCGCCCAAACCGGCTCATAGGCAATGACCACAGTCTGCGGGCTTGCGCCTTCCGGCAGCGAGCCGTGAAGCTGATGTGCGACCACGCTCTGCGCTTGGCCCTGCGCGCGCTCGTTCTCGCTCTCGCCGACGCAGATGATGGGAACAAGACCCGCGCGCAAAGCGGCTTCTGCCTTGTGGCGCACCTGGCCGTCGCTCTCACCGTGATCGCTCCGTCGCTCCGAATGGCCGAGGATGACGTAGCGGCAGCCGATATCGGCCAGCATCTCGGCGGCGATGTCTCCGGTATGGGCGCCCGACGGTTCGGGATGGCAGTCCTGCCCGCCAATCGCGACGGGGCTTCCGGCCACGGCCGAGGCGGCAAGAGCCAAGAGCGTCGCCGGCGGGCAGATCAGAAGCTCGGCAGCGGGAGCCGAGGCCGAGGCGCGCTCGGCCAATCCCTTCGCAAGCGCCAACCCCTCGACCTTAAGGCCGTTCATCTTCCAATTGCCCGCGATGAGACGCCGTCTCGACTGGTTCATCGATATTCCCTTCTTGCTACGCTGCCCCGCCGATACGCGAAGCGGCCGAGGCGCCTCCTGGACAGGTCTGTTGCCCCGCATTATCACTGCCGCGTCACGGCACCGCCACCAAGAGTCGGAGCATGTCCCGCCGCATTTTCGACTGGACCATGGTTCTCGTCACGACCCTTCTGTGCCTGCTCGTCTTCGAGGGGGCGGCGCGGCTCATCGGCTTTGCCCCTGGGGCCACACACGCGCTCGCTCACGAGGATGACAATGGCTGGTCGGCGCCTGACCCCACACTGGGCTGGGTCAACAAGTCGGGAATGGCTCGGTCGACCGAGGCGGGCAACGCGTTGATGAGTTTCTCCGCCGACGGCAGCCGCGTCTCTCCCCTGCTCCATGGAGAGAAGGCGCTGCTCAAGGTGCTGGTGGTCGGCTGCAGCTTCACTCAAGGCTATGGCGTGGCCGACGATGAGACCTATGTGCATTTCCTGAACCAGCGATTTCCACAAATCCGATTCGAGAATTTCGGGACCGCCGGCTACAACACGCTCCAGTCCACGATGATGGCCGAGCGGCTTCTGATGCAGTGGCAAGGTCGGGAACGCCCCGCGCTTGTGATATACGGGCTGCTCTCCGACCATCTGCGCCGCAACGTATCCAGCGGCAAGTTCATCATGTCGCTGATCGACGCCGACGGTCGCTATATCTCGCCGCCCCATGCTCGCCTGCGCGGACAGGAGTTCGAGCTTGAACCATATCGCGAGCTGGCACCCTGGCCGTTCGAACGACGATCGGTGATCCTCTCGCTGATCCACAGGCTTTGGATCAACTACGCATATGATGTCGACGGATCCGAGGCCGAGGAAGTGACCCGCCGCATAGTCGAGCGCTTCGATCAGACCGTTCGCGCCAACGGTTCGCGCCCGTTGGTTGCGATCCTGAAACGCGACCGGCCGATCGAGAAGCTGGTTCGGCCTGGATCGGTCGAAGCGCTGGACTGTTCCCACCCCAATTACGGAACCGATCCCGCTCTTCGCACCGGCGGCACCACGGGCCACCCCTCTGCCGCGCTCCACCGGCACTATGCCGATTGCATCGGCGACTGGATCGAGCAGAGGCTTGGCGAACTGGGTAGTTGATCTGTCTCTTCCAGGGTTGCGGCCGCTCTCGTCCAAGACCTATGATCCCGCGCCCGTGAAGGGTGCCATTTCAGCCATCGCCGGGTCAAAAAACGCCGTTTCGCCATGCTGAACTTCATCCGCTCCCACGCAGCCTCTTGGATCGTCAAGATTCTGTTCTTCTTTCTCATCCTCAGCTTCGCCGCATGGGGCATCGGCGATATTTTCCGGCTGCAGACTCAAGGCGGTCCGGCGATAGAGGTCGGCGAAGTCGAGATCGGGCGCGAGGCGCTCTCTCGGCAGTTCGACGCGTTGATCCGATCAATGCAGCCGCTCTTCAACAATCGCCTCGATCGGGAGCAGGCCCGTCAGATCGGCCTACTCGACCGCGCGGTCGATCAGCTCATCGGCGATGCCCTTCTGGAGCAGGAGAGCCGTGCTCTCGACCTGCTAGCGACCGACGAGAGCATTCGACGCGCCATCCAAAGCGAGCCGAGCTTTCAGGGCGCTGATGGAAAATTCGACCAATTCCGCTTCGAGCGCCTCTTGGCCTCGGCCGGCATGACCGAGCAAGGTTATGTGGAAGGCCTGCGGCGCGATCTTACCGCCGGCCAGTTGGTTGGCGCGGTGTCGAGCGGCGTCGAGGTTCCGCCCATACTCGTCGAGACGCTTTACCGACACCGCAATGAACGCCGCATCGGCGAGGTGGCGTTGGTGACCACCGACGCCGGCGGGGAGATCTCTGTCCCCGAGGAGTCGGTGCTCAAGGAATGGTACGAGGGTCACAAGGACCAGTTCCAGGCTCCCGAATATCGGGCGCTCACTCTCGTCACGCTGGCGCCCGAGGCCCTCGCCGAGGATATTGCAATCAGCGAGGACGACCTTGCCGCCGAGTTCGAGGCGCGCAAGGACAGCCTCGGTCGGCCAGAGCGGCGCGACCTCATCCAGGTGGTTGTGGGCGAAAAAGCCATCGCCGAGCGCGTTCATGAGCTGATGCAAGGCGGCGCCGATCTCCAGACGGCGGCGCGCGAGGCCGGAGCCCCTGCGCCGGTCGAACTCGGCCTCGTGGAGAAGAGCCGTCTGCCCGTGGCCATCGCCGATGCCGCTTTCGCGGCCGGCGAGGGAGCCTTCACCGCTCCCGTCCAATCACCCTTGGGTTGGCACATCGTCGAGGTGCGCAAG